>CALKZT010000031.1 GCA_938002815.1 uncultured bacterium | reverse complement strand
TATCGGGAGTAGATTTTTATTGGATAGTCAAAAAGATAGGCCCCGATGATGCCTTGCCCTTGTTGGAGATGGCCGACCGGAGACAGTGGGTCTCTATCTTGGACCTGGAGATTTGGGACAGGGACAGGATAGATAACCTTGCCCTTTCTGAATGGTTTTTTAGGTTTTTGGAGGCACAGCCCGAGAGGCTTGTCAGGATGCTCTTTACCGAAGAGGGTGAAATTTTGGGGAGCTTCTTTGCATACCAAAACCTGGAGGCCCTCGGTGTAACAAAGGATGAGTCTTATGATGTCCCGGAGGATTATGTGACCCTCGATGGAACTATCTATTTTAGGACGAAGGACCCTGAGCATTTGGAGAAGATGACCAAATTTCTCAAATACATGGCAATGACCGATTTTCAAAGATATTTTAATTTTATGATCAACTTTGGAGGAATAATCCCCAGCGAGGCCGAGGAAGAGCTATATAGACTGAGAAACATGAGGATAGCGGAATATGGTTTTCTCCCCTTTGAAGAGGCGATGGCTATATACTCCCCCCTTGAACCCCAGAAGCTCATCAAAAGCTCCGAAACACCTTCCAAAGTTATCTTGGATGGCTCAGAGGAGGTAAGCTACTATCCTCTAAGTCTTGTAGAATACGGGAAAAGCCTTGTACCAAAGTTCTTAGAGGGATTAAAGGACCCGTATCTGAAAGACAGAATGGGTATTGAATTTGCCTCCTTGGTGAATCAGCTAATTTCCGCAGATGGCAGGATACCCCAGGATGAAAATGAGCTAAAGACCTATTGTAGGAGGGGGATCAGTTTTCTGAACCTGGCCTTCGAGAGGTTTCTGAAGGAGGGGGAGGATACCTTACTGGGGCTCTTAAAGGAACACCACCTTATCACCTTTTTCAGGGTTGGGGTTCATATGGTAATGAGGCTTAAGTGGGAGATAGAAAGATGGTTGAAGGGGGCCTGGTTTGTAAGGAGGGGACTTGATCCCATATTCTTTGGGGATAGATGGGGGGCCCAGTTAAAGGGGCTTATGTTCAAAAGGCCTCTCTATTTCTGCCCTGGCATAGGGGGTGACTATAGGGAATTCGAATGGATAGGAGAGTTGACAGAGGTAGCTATGGAGGTAAAGAAGGTCATGGTATTGGATTCTCTGTTTGAGAGCTTCGAAAAGAGAGTAGCTCTTCTGGAGGGAATCCAGGACAGGGACTTCAGGGCCGCACTTTTTACCCCCTTTGCCAGGGCATCTCTCTCTCTGGATGTAAGTCTTAAGCCCCTAACAAAAGAGGAGATGATAAACTTCTTCGGGCTCCTAAGAAGGGGCTCTGTTTCAAAGCCTTACAGGATGGATGAATCGGAAGAGGAGTTTTTGGACTTTTGGCTATCCATAGCCCCTCAATCTGAAGAGGATGTGCAAGATACCCTCAAAGGTACCCTGAGGGAAATCTACCGGATCTTTCAAGAAGAGTACATGTGGGTAGAGTCGAGGGACCTTGACCCTAGGTTCTGCCCCTATCTTATTGTGAAAATAGGCCCCTACTAAAGGCTTTTTGGGGCCTATTTAGAGGCTTAAATTAGCCTCCGATCCAGCTCTTTACCTCTTCCTTTGTGGGGACCTTCCCCACACACTTGACCTCTCCGTCCACAACAATGGCAGGGGTTCCAAAGACGCCATATTTGGCTATCTCTTTTATGTCCTTCACCTTTTCCACTCTGGCATCCTTACCAGTCTCTGAGACTGCCTCTAATACGATCTTCTCGGCCTGCTGGCACTTTGGGCATCCTGGCCCCAAAACCTTTATCTCCATTTCTTCCTCCTTCTTATGGGTTGATTTTACCATATATCATCCCTGCGACCGTTGACAATAGTATGATGGTGATAAAGAAGACGAGCGCCTTCTTTAGACCTATCACCCTTGTTATAACTATCATATTGGGAAGGCTGAGGGCAGGGCCTGCCAAGAGCAATGCCAGGGCAGGCCCATTTCCCATACCAGACCCTAAAAGACCTTGAAGGATGGGCACCTCAGTTAGGGTGGCAAAGTACATCAAGGCACCGGCCACTGATGCAAAGAGATTTGCCAAAAGGCTATTGCCTCCTAAAAGGGAGTGGATGTAATGCTCGGGAATGAGTGAGGGGTGTCCAGGTCTTCCCAGCATGAAGCCTGCTACCAGCACACCTGCTCCCAGGAGGGGAAAGATCTGTTTCATAAAGGTCCAGGTGGCTTCTACCCAGGTTCTCAGTTCCCATCTTTCAAACCACCTCCATAGGATCAATCCCAGAGTTGCCAAGAGGGCTATTGTAAGGTACCACTTCACAGAGAAGATCATATTCCATATGACATTCTGGGGATCCTGGGGCCTAGCCCATGCAGCAAAGATAAGGATCAGCACAAGGGTCAACATAAATAGACCCTCCTCTAAGAGGGTTCTCTCTTTCTTGTCTGAGTCAGGGACATAAATGGCACCAGCGGTTCTGTCTTGGTCGTCTTTCCTAAAGAAAAAGGCCATAATCAGGCCTACAAGCAGGGCAAACAGGACTGCTCCCACTGCCCTTGCCAGTCCCAGTTTCCATCCCAACACCTTTGCTGTCATCACTATGGCCAAGACGTTTATGGCGGGACCGGAATACAAAAAGGCGGTAGCAGGACCAATCCCGGCACCCCTCATGTATATACCGGCAAAGAGGGGAAGTACGGTACAGGAGCAGACCGCCAATATGCTTCCTGAGACCGAGGCTACAGAATAGGATAGGATCTTATTGGCCTGTGCCCCAAAATATTTGAGCACAGAGGCCTGGCTTACAAAGACGGATATGGCACCTGCTATAAAGAATGCGGGAACAAGACATGTAAGTACATGCTCCCTCGCATAGTCCTGGAGCATCATAAAGGCTTCCAGACCTGATCTCCTTATGACTGGGTCTGACCAGGGGACAAAATAAGCCACAAGATAACTCGCCACAATTACGGCCAATTTTGTGAGTTCTCGCATCTGATCCCTCCAAGTATATAACTATATAGCAATATAGTTAACGACCTCTCTGCTGTCAACTAATAATTATATCCTGAGAGGGTGGCAAGTTTTAACTCTTGTCGCTGATGTATAGCTCTTGAGCAGCTCTTTTCCATCTTTTCCCTTGACAGGATACCACATTTTGGATATATGGCTTCTGACGGTGCAATTGGTTTTAATTGCTAAAAATTAGTTAGATTTCGCCAAAATAAGGAAAACTTAATGCAAATAGAGACCTTTTTGAAAGAGAAGAAGCCCAGCCTTTTGAGGGAGTGGAAGCTTCTTCTCTTGGAGGCCTATCCAGAAGATTCACGCAATTTTTTTCAGAGGGAAAAGGACCATTTTGCCAATCCGGTGGGTAGTATCCTGTTTAGTGAATTGGATAGGCTGCTGGATATGGTGATTGAGAAAAAAGAGGGGGAGGAGTTAGAGGACTGCCTAGATAAGATCATACGTATAAGGGCTGTGCAGGATCTGAGGCCCTCAGAGGCAATAGGTTTCATATTTGGGCTAAAGGGTTTGGTGAGAAAGGCCTTGGAGGGTTTTTGGGGAAAAAGTGGCTCTTATGCCAACGAGATGGAAGAGGCCATAGACAGGGTGGGACTTCTAGCCTTGGACATCTACTGGCGGATGAAGAGGCAATTACAGGATCTAAGGGTCTTAGAACTCAAAAGACAATACGAGAGACTATTGGTGAGGGCAAAGGTAATGGCTGAAATCCCGGAGAAGAATCCGGGGTC
>CALKZT010000030.1 GCA_938002815.1 uncultured bacterium | reverse complement strand
TTCTATGGGGAGTTAAAAAAGCCCGTGGTTCAAGGATTAAGTCTGGAGAGCCATTTCTTATCAGATTTGATATGAGTGCTTTTTCAATTGTCCAACACTTGTACATCAGGCTCTTAAAAGAAAGATTAAACCCTGTCCTAAGGCTCATGCCAAGCCCTACCATGGAAAGGTCCTTTTTTGAGATTGCAAACCTTGGACAATTGCAGTTTATACCCCCAGGAGAAAGGGTGCTCTACAGCAACTTAGGAGGGGGCATTTACATCCTTGCACCAGAATCCTTGACCCACTTGGAGGGGGTGGATCCCAAAAGGATTGCCACCTCCCTCTTGGTGAGAAAGGCCTTGAAGAACATTTTGGATAGAAGAGAGAACAAGAGACTTTTTGGTTGGACCCTTACCTTACTTCCCACCCAAGAGCTCGCAAACAAAGCAGGGACCGACATCGACACCTATAAGGACCAGGTAATAAAGGCATGTTTTCTAGATGAGGATGACCCTGTGGGAAAATGGGAAGAAATCTTCCAGATGGCTCAGGAGATAAAGGAATGGCTCAACAAAATGGGCATCTTAGAACTTGAGGTGGAATCTAAAAACATACAGCTCAAATTACCCTTTGGCCCTACCAGAAGGTGGGTAGGTATCTCAGGGCACAACATACCCAGCTTCGAGCTCTTCTACTCTCCCGACTGGCGCTATGTAGAGGGCAGATACTTTGCAAATCTCCCCTCTTACCGAAATGGAAATTATGTGGAAGGGGTGAGCTTGATATTTAAAGAGGGCAAAGTGATAGAGGCCTCTGCCAAGAAAGGTGAGCCTTTCTTGTTAGGCCAGCTGGACACCGATAAGGGCTCCAAGATGGTGGGGGAATTTTCCCTTACGGATAAGAGGTTTTCCAGAATAAACAGGTTTATGGCAAATACCCTCTATGATGAAAACTATGGGGGCGAATACGGCAACTGCCACCTGGCCCTCGGGGCATCCTATCTCGAGACCTATAATGGAAACAAATCCAGGCTGGATAAAAGGGCCCAAAAGAAATTAGGTTTTAACGACTCCGCCCTTCACTGGGACCTCATAAACACAGAGGAAAAGACCGTGTATGCAAAGCTCTCCGACGGCTCAAGGAAGCTGATATATGAAAAAGGGTCATTTATGTATTAGCTTTCGTATTTAAAACCTGAGCTGACAAATACCCCGGTCCCATCAAAACACGGCCTGGTTTTGGGAGCTCTATAATTATATAGCCTGCCAGGCAGGCCAGACAAAATCAGAGATCTTCCTGACCATAAATTTTACAGAGGTGTTTAGATAGGGGTACTCTAAAGGGATAAAACCCTCAAAACTCCAATGAGGTGAGTATTTGTATAAGTTCCCCATAAAATTTGAAGGGTCAATACATCTTTTCCCATTCGAAACCAAATTGAGCCAAAGCCCAATAATACGCTCCCATTTGGGGGAAATACAAGGGAGAGGGGCTTAAGGGCATGATATCACCAACCCAAACCCTTAAGGGTTCCATCAGGCTTTAAAATTTCCTTCTACTAACTATTCCCCTAATTTTGAAAGGAGGCTATCGTATCTTTTTTTTAAGACCTTTCTTTCCTTTTCATCCCTTGTGAGAGCTAAAGCTTCTTCTTGGTATTTGAGGGCCTCTTTCACATCACCCATAGCCCTAAATACCTCTGCTAAGGTGTCCAAATAGGCCGGATTCTTTTCCAACTCCACTGCCCTTCTGGCAAGGACAAGTGCCCTTCTGGGGTCGTAGAACTCCTGGGCCGTTACCAATATCCAGGCCAAATTGTTCAATGCCACATGCTGATCCGGATTTTTCGACAGCACATCCTCATAAATCTCCTTTGCCTCTCTTATTTCATCCATCTCTAACTTTACATGGGCCAACGCCAAAAGGAGCCTCTCTTCTTGTGGGTTCTTTTTGAGTTCCTTTAAGATTATTTCTTCGTAGAGAGTCATCGTGGTAAGTTTCTTTAATTCCGACTTATCGATCACCAAAAAAAATAGAACAGAGATAGCTATATAAGATAAGAGAGAAATAACAACTTTATTTGTATGTCTTTGCTTAAAAGATGGGTGAATATCAAAATATCTTAGTGCCTCGATTCTTTCCCTAATACTAAAATGGTGCCAGCTCGGAAGGTTACGAATATTTCCGCTGTAAATCCCTATCTTTTCAAGGGCAGAGATAAGAGGATCTGATCCAACTATGGATGCTCCATAGAGGTCTGCCTGACGTTCGAAATTTCTCATGAAATATCCAAAAATATAGCGTAGGAAGAGTAACATCAGAATAATGAGTGAACCTGCTATAACTATTTGTAGCCATGTCATGTTATCTTCTACGAGCTCCTCTCCCCCTATACCGATAGCCTTGAAAAGTAGAAAGATTAAGAAATCATTTATATTCCACAAAATACTCACGAAAATTAATAGTATCAGAAGATAAAGCCACATATGCTTTAGCTTGGCATGCCCTAATTCGTGCGCCATAACCGCCCTAAGTTCATCTGTGCTAAGGACCTCTAATAGTGATTCGGTTATTAATATATATCTAAAACAAGGTAATGGGCCTATTATACCGGCAGTAAAGAGCCTCCCCTCATAGATGGGCCATGAGTAGATCCCTTTAAAAGAGAATCCTCTACCCTTCAAAAAATCTCTTACTTCATGTATTTTATAATCGTTGATTTGCTTACAGCCCCAAAATTTCAGAATTACAGGAGGAAACAGCAAAAAGAACCCAAAAACAAGAACTGCAACTACTACCCACTGATTTGAGACTACCCAGTGAGGAAGAATTTGGAATTTCAAAATTAACAATTCCTCTAAAATAACAATAAAGATCCATGGAATAGTAAACGGAAAAAATATTTTGAGATTATGTTTGAGAAAACCTATGCTTGAAAAATTGGTATTATGTATTCTGTTAAAAAGATTTGCAAAAGAGTACCAGTGTAAGGACTGATATAGAAAAAAGAGGCAGAGACCAGATAGCCGATAGCACGCTCTAATATTAGAAATAAAGCTGAATTCTCTAACCCAATTTAATAAATTTAAGTGAACAATTTGTATAAACATACAAACCAATGAAGTTATCGCTAATATTGAATTGGCATTACCAAGCATTGATATTAAATTAGAAGAACTAGTTATGTTTCTCTGTTTGAGAATTTTAAATTTCATCAAGTAAACCATTAACAAATATGAAATAAAAACCAGAAAAGAAGATACATAGTCCAAGGTTGATGGTTTTTCAGCATTTATCTCCAGAGAAATTTCTGTTACAGAAATTGCAACTATTAAATACAGTATCTGACTTATCATTTATTCTTGCCTAAGGAGTTAACCTTCGTTCAATTGACTTTTGAAATGAAAGTTTAAAGAGCCTGGCGAGTTCGGGGGCATTTCCCCCTGCCCTGTTATTTATAATGACGCACGCCCTTTTCCCCTGAGACAGAATCCTCTTGGTCACGTAGACTGTATCATCTATCATCCTAGGGTCCATTAGGTCCTCCTTGAGCTCATTAAACGGAAAGGCCTTTATATAGGCGTCTTCATATTTCACATTTCTGGGTGTCATTAGCCTAATTACCTGGAGTCCCTCTTTATTGTAAACCTCTTCGTTGAGATCTTTGAACTGTTTTCTCAAGGAGGGGAGCCACGTCCAGTGGGACAGAACCACACCTATACCAAATTTTCTGAGCAGATTTAACAAATCTGTGGTTATATAGTTGTAAGTTCGAAATTCAATATGATATCCTTCAAAGACTGGGATCTCCTGAAAAAAAAGGTTCCATTCACTGACAACTTGGTCAAAAGACATCCTTTGATCCTTTGGATGATATTCTTGTTCGAATATTATTCCCAAAAGATTATCTCCAAGTATTTCCAAACAAGGATCAAAGAAATGATCCTTGAATAAATGTGAATTAAGATAGTTTTCGTTTTTAATGTAATTTTTCTCTTTAAAAAACATTTTTGCAGTAATAACTTGAGGAGCTTTTAGTATTAAGTTATTACCATAGCTTATATACTTAGAATAGGAGACTAAAGTCTTGTAGATATCTGTCCTTTTTCGTTCTCTATCCAATAGTAAACCATAGAAGGTGTAATCTATTTCAAGGACCTCAAAGTGTTCAAAATATTCAGCTACACTACTGACTGGCAAAACATGTTCCTCAAATGTTTGGTCTCTCACCTTCTTACTCCTTCTATGTATACCTTTGCCATAATCCTTGTGGTAGATCTGCCCTGTCCATCCAATGTACCTGTCACTTGCAGTTCCCAGCAAGAGATTGGGATGAAGATTCTTAAAATAATATGGATCTATTTCGGCAGACAATTTCTTTCCCAGCTATTCTATAAGCTCCAAGGGCAAGGTATCAGAGATCAAGTATCCCATAGTTGTGGGATAGACCCTTCTCCCTTTAAGGCCGATATAACCTAAATCTTTTAGCATCTTTACTCTAAGGGGAGAGAACCTGAGGACCTTGAAGGAATCCATCTTTACTCCTTCAAAGGTCCTGAGGCCCAGGCAAAGTGTCTCAAGCTCTATCTGTTCTTGATGAAGATCTTCTCTACCTTCTATGGGTAAACACCCCTCTCCAAGGGCCGCCAGATACTTTCTTATGGAGCTTGTATTCCACCATCTCCTATTTCCATAAAAGGAGTGGGCAGAGGGACCAAACCCTAAGTAGGGTGCCCTCTTCCAATACTTCCAGTTATGACGGGGGATTTGGCATAGGCCACGTGCAAAATTACTCACCTCGTAGTGGAGGTATCCATTGGAAGCCAAATAGCAAGAGGTATAGATGTATATCTCTGATATGTATTTCTCCTCCATCTTTACCTGAAAGGTCTTCATTTGAGAAAATCGTGTTTTCGGTTCGATGGTGAGTTCATAACATGATATGTGATCGGGATAAAAGGAAATGGTCGTATCTAATTCTTGCCTCCAAAGATCAAGATTGTCAAATATAGTCCCATAAATTAAATCCATTCCAATTGTTGAGGTCGTACTGGCCTTTAAAATTCTTAAGACCTCTCTTGCTTTTTTGGAAGTGTAGCTTCTACCCAACAATTCCAGTTTTTGATCAAAAAATGACTGAATTCCGATAACAATTCTTGTAACTATACTTTCAGATAAAGCTTCTATGAATTCATATGAAAGGTCTTCTGGGTTACATTCGACTGTAATTTCACAGTCTTGGTCTAATACAAATATGCTTGAAATATCATTCAATATTGTCTTTATATTTTCTGCTCCTATAAAAGATGGAGTCCCGCCTCCAAAATAAATTGTATCTACATTTCTGAAATATTTTCCATAAGTTTGGAACTCTATCCTAAGGGCATCTACAAAGTCTTTTAAATATTTTAAACTTGCCAATGAGTAAAATCCACAATAATAACACTTTTTTCTGCAAAAAGGGATATGGATATATAGCCCAATCTTTTCGTTTGTCATTTATTTTCGGTCTTAAATACTGCGACAAATGCACTTTGAGGAATATTTACTTGTCCTACCATCTTCATCCGTTTCTTTCCTTCCTTTTGCTTTTCAAGAAGCTTTCTCTTTCTGGTGACATCTCCACCGTAACACTTTGCCGTCACATCCTTCCTGTAGGGGTTGATTGTGGTCCTTGCAATAATCTGTCCCCCTATGGCACCTTGTATTGGGATCTTAAATAGGTGTCTTGGAATCTCCTCCTTGAGGCGTTCGCATATGTGGAGCGCCCTTTCCCTGGCCCTTTGCTTGTGTACTATCAGGGAAAGGGCATCCACTTTCTCTCCGTTCACCAGAATATCCACCTTTACCAGATCACTCTTCCTGTATTCCAAAAAGTCATAATCAAAACTCCCATATCCCTGGGTAATGCCCTTCAGCCTGTC
>CALKZT010000029.1 GCA_938002815.1 uncultured bacterium | reverse complement strand
ATATTTGCCCTTTCTTCTTTTTTTTGGGTGGCCCAACAGGTCTCTTATATAAAGTCCTGGGTGAAATGGAATTATTCGGGCTTTGAATTGAAGCGGGATTGGCCTCAAGCAGAGGAGATATTTGGCTACCTAAGGGGTAGCGGCCCTGGGAGGGTGGCATACGAAAATTCTGCCCTATATGATAGGTTTGGCACGATGAGGGTCTTTGAGTCAATGAAGCTTTTTGCCCAGAGGGATACTCTGGAGGGCCTGTATATGCAATCATCGATCACTGCACCTTTTGTCTTTTACATCCAATCGGAGATTTCCAAGACACCATCAGGGCCATTCCCTGACTATAAAATAACAAATATAAATGTAGATAATGCCAAAGAGCATCTTAAGATCTTTGCAGTAACCCATGTTATTGCCATTTCACCTGAAGTAAAAAGACAAATGAGTGATTCATCCCACTACGAATTAGAAAATCGAATCAAAGATATAGAGATCTTCCGTGTAAAGGAATCTTCACCGAGAATCGTCATTCCAGCCCTCTATGAACCAGTTGCCTACACCAAAAAGACATGGAAAAGGGAGTTTTATGAGTGGTTTAAAGATCCCAGGTACCTAAGTATACCCCTTGTTAGGGTAGAAGACCAAGTTGAGGTCTCAAAATTCAAAAGTAGAACAGATAATTTATCCGTCATGCCGATAATCCCCCTTGATAAGGTGAAAGGAGAAATAAGAGAAAGGATTTCTGATGGTCTAATAGAGTTTGAGACAGAGCTCCTTAGACACCCCCATATAATAAGGATGTCTTACCATCCCAACTGGAAGGTCACTGGGGCTGAGAAGATTTATCATATTGCCCCCTCTTTTATGTTGGTTTATCCCACTCAGAGGCATGTTAAACTAGAATATTCAAAGGGAGTGTGGAATACCATAGGAGAGGTAGTCTCGATTTGCATGATCATTGTTATTATTTTTCTTCACTTTAGAAAAATAGACATTGCTGACAAAATCGGTAATCTGAGATTTGTCAAAAGGAATACAGAGAATTTATCTTAAGCTACGCGCAGCTTTCAGAAGGTTTATTAGCATATAATAGCGGTATAGAGCCTCTCTGACAAGATTAAATCTACTTGCTCTATTATCAACACATTCAACTGGAATCTCAATCACTTTTAGATTTTTCTTTTTAGCACACAATGTTAAAGCTATGACATAATTCGTTTCATCGTCAATGATTTTTTGGTTTTCTCTCAAAAATTGAGTTCTAAAGCCTTTTCCCCCTATTGAATAATCATGGTAGTTTAATCCAAGAAGCAGTTTAGAAATGTATATGTAACTAAGACCTCCTAATTTTCTAAAAATTGATCTTTTTTGATTGCCAAGTACTTTTGAACCAAGCACAATGGTATAATCATCAAGGAGTCGATATGCCTGTGGTATAAAAAGCAAACTTACTGCAAGGTCCATGTCCATAGATATCATTTTCTCATATTTAGCATTAGTTAAAGCTATCCTAAAAGCGATCCCTACTCCTTTCTTATCTATGGAGAAAAACCTTATTTGTTCGTGGGTTTCCTGGAGTTTTTCACCTAGTTCAATGGTTCTGTCTGTAGATCCGTTGCTTACCAGGAGTATTTCGTATTCAATGCGGTTCTTTTCCAAAAAATCCATCAACCTTTTGGTATTCTGGACCAAAAGGGCCTCTTCGTTGTAGACTGGTATATTTATGGTTATTCCGCCCATAATGGTGGTCTCTTACTCAGGATGTTAGTTACACTTCGATAGGAGATGTGTCAATAAACTTCCTTGCAAGTGGTGGTTGAATGATTTAAGCTTAGAAGAAATGTCTTAGATCTTGATGGGAGTAGGATATGGCAGAAAAAGAGACAAAAGAGGAATCAAAGAAAGGGAAGGGGACATTCTCTAAGATCTTAGAGTGGCTCAAAAAGGGGCAGGAAGCTTTGCCAGTTGGGGGATGTTGAGTAAGAAGGCCATAAGGGGTAGGTTACCCCATTAGGCCATAGGTCTCCCTCAATTTCCTTACCATCTCATGGGGGAAGGGCTCAAGCCCTTTCCTTGCAAGGAACCAGACCGTAAGACCTGCCTCTATCTCCTCACAGAGATTTATGGCCTCTGAGAGGTCTTTTCCCAGGCATACTATACCATGGTTCTTGAGAATAACGGCCTTTGCCTTGCTCTCTGCTACTGCCACCTTGACCGCATCTGCCAGCTCCTCTGAACCCGCCAAGAGCTTTGGTAGAAGCGGTACAGGCCCTGCCAAGGCAAGCCCAGGAGTTATTGGTGGAATGACATCTTCTCCAGGCCTAGCGAGGATTGAAAAGGCCACGGTGTATACTCCATGGGCATGGCAGACTGCCTTTATTCCTTTCCCTGATTGAAGGAGTGCCAGATGCATTCTGTACTCTGAACTGGGTTTGGGGCCTGATATTCGATTTCCCCCGAGGTCAATTATGGAGATATCCATCGGGGTAAGTTCCCTAAAGGAGATACCCGATGGTGTGATATATATCTTTCCATCCTCAGTGAGAGAGAGGTTTCCCCCGGACCCAGGGGTAAGCCCCCTCTGATATAGGTGCCTTGCTCCTCTTACCAATTTTTTCTTGGGATCTTCTACTTTCACCCTTTCCTCCTCTTCGCTCCGATGATAACCTAATAGATCACAACGAGGGAGAAATAGATAATGGCAGAATGGGACCAAAATTGGAAGGACAAGGTGATAGCCAGGATTCAAAACAGGCTAAAGGAGGATCAGTGGGTGGACTTGGTCTATCTGCCATCCATGAACGCCTTTATCACAGATGGCATTTGGGAATGTTTTAATGTGAAAGAGATCATGATTCCTGCATACATGGTGGTGAAGGATCTGGAGCTTGTCGGCGCAATCCTCTCTACCCTATTGGAAGATATGTCAAAGAGTATAGAACGAGGGGTAGAATATAAGATATTGGAAGGGTTTGAGCTCTTTGGAAAGAGGTATCTTTTAAATGAAAGACCACTCTATTTTGAACTGGAAGAGGCGGAGGTAGAGATTTCCTTATGAAGATTGCCAATATCCTGTGGAAAGGTAACCCAGTCCCTGTTTTGGTTGAGGGAGATAGATTTTATCCCTTTGAGGGGGGTTGGGAAGAGGTCCTAAAATTGGAAAAGCATCCACTCAGGGCATCTATCAGAGCCCTTCCCATAGATAATTCTGAAGAAATCAAGTGGCTCCCTGTGGTCCCCAAACCCTCCAAGATAATCGCTATTGGGCTAAACTATATGGATCACATTGATGAGAGCAGAGGAGAAAGGCCAAAAAATCCCATAATCTTTGCAAAGTATCCCAATTCACTCATTGGACATAAGGATTTTATCACATGGGATAAGGGGATCACCAAGAAGGTGGATTATGAAGCGGAGTTGGTAGTCGTTATAGGTAGAAAGGCCAAGAATGTGAGCATAAGGGAGGCCCCTTCCTTTGTGTTGGGTTATAGCTGTGCCAATGATGTGAGTGCGAGGGATCTCCAATTTGGAGATGGTCAGTGGGTAAGGGGTAAGTCCCTTGACACCTTCTGCCCCATTGGCCCCTTTCTGGTCACCAAGGACGAGATACCCGATCCCCATGACCTTTCCATCAAATCCGTTCTAAATGGGAAGGTGATGCAGGATAGTAGTACATCCCATATGATATTTGGTGTATGGGATTTGGTCTCTTTTTTGAGCAGACACATGACACTTCTCCCAGGCGATCTGATCCTCACAGGTACCCCAAGTGGGGTGGGTGCCTTTAGGGATCCACCTGTGTACCTAAAAGACGGGGATGAAGTGATGGTGAGCATTGAAAAGGTAGGGGATCTGATAAACTACTGCAAGGAATCGGTTGGTTGAAATGGAACAGGAGGTCCTGATAAGATCAGGAGGGATTACCCTGGAGGGAAGGTATGAGGAGCTTGGGAGCGGCATAGCCTCCCTAATTGCCCACCCTCATCCCCTTTATGGGGGGAATATGCATAACAGTGTGGTCCTCACAATGAGGGATGCCTTCTGGGAAAGGGGGATTTCCACCCTCAGGTTTAACTTTAGGGGGGTGGGGTTTAGTGAGGGCTCATTTGATCAGGGCGTTGGGGAGAGAGAGGATGTCTATGCTGCAATGGATTTCCTAAAAGGGGCCGGTAACCACACCCTTTACCTTGCAGGTTACTCCTTTGGAGCAAGGGTTATAGTCTCCCTAAAGTTTAAAGAGATACTACCGAGGGCAATAATATTGGTATCGCTTCCTGTGGCCTTTATGCCGGTAGAGGGCTCAGAGGTAGAGGATATCCCCCTTATAATTATTACAGGGGATAGAGACGAGATCTCACCCTACCCTTCCCTTCAAGAACTCTTTGGAAAGAGGCCGAATACCCGTTTTTGCCTAATAAGAGGAGCTGATCACTTCTACTGGAACAAAGAGGCAGAGCTTTTAAGGGCCATCTTAGAAAACCTCTGGTGAAAGTGTCTCCAGCTATGAGGTGCCCTTGGAGGCCTTAAGACAAGAGGACATAAGGAAAGAATTCTTGGCACTAGGGAGGTCTGTATATCTAAATACAGCAGCTACAGGTCTCATTCCCTTGTCCACCTTAGAAGCGCTCAATAACGTTATCAGGGAAAGGTCCCTGAAAGGACCAAATTATAAAGAGGAAAGGGATATAATCGAGTCTAGCAGGGTTACTGTCTCAAAGTTTTTGAACTGCAAAGCCAGTGAGGTTGCCTTTGTCCCTAATACGAGTTCAGGTATCTCAAAGATTGCTCAAGGGATTAGGCTGAATCCAAAGGAAAGGCTGGCATATCTCCTCCCAGATTTTCCCTCCAATGTCTACCCTTGGATGTGGGGGGCCAAAAGGGGCTTAGATGTATATCCCATAAGGTTTGACCCCAGAAATTTTAGTTTAAAGGATTTTAACTCCCAGATAAGGCCAGGCACACGGCTTGTGGCCCTAAGCCATGTTCACTATGTATCTGGTTTTAGGTTCCCCTTGGCAGAAATCATTCGGGTCTTGAAGAGGAAAGGGGTTTTGGTCTTTGTGGACATGATCCAAAGCCTTGGAGCAATGCCAATTGACGTAAAAGAGTTGGGCATTGACTTTATGTCAGCCGGTTCCCACAAATGGCTTATGGGGTTGCCGGGTGCAGGTATCCTATATATCTCTGAGGAAGTGCTACCCATGATAGCTCCAACGGAACTGGGTTGGAAGAGTGTAAAGCACGAGGAATTATTCCACAAGATAGATCTGGACCTAAAGGAGGATGCCTCCTTTCTTGAACCAGGGACTCTTAATACTTTGGGGATCTTGTCCATTAAAAAGGGCATTGAACTCCTAGAGGCCTATGGTATGGCAAGGGTCTGGAAGGAGATCTATAGGTGGAACATGGTTATGAGAGAAGAACTGGAGGCCATGGGGTACGAGGTCGTGTCTCCCTCTGAAGAACAGTTCGCCTCAGGCATACTTAGCTTTAGATGCGGGAACCCAGAGGGTCTTTATTCAACCCTTCTTAGGGCGGAAATTATTGTGTCCCTGAGAAATGGCCTCATCAGGCTCTCCCCCCATTTTTATAACGACGAAACCGATATGGTTAGAGCACTTAAGATCCTAAAAGAGGCCTAAGAATCCCTTAGAAAGAAGGGGTTAGATGATGTTGGGGGAGTCCTTTTGGGGCTTATAACAAAGGGGCCTTAGATAAAGAATACAATTCAAATAGTTGGATATCCATGGAGTTTTTAAAGCTTTGACGAAGGCCAGAAGATGTAGTGGGGTATCACCCTCCCGGAAATAGAAATCCCAACCAAATACAAGATCCACCCTGAGAAAAGCTTGGGCAGGAGATTTATGGGTATAAGGGGATGAAACACATATAAAGTTCCATCGAAGGTACCCTTCCTCTTGGGGCCAAGTGTACGGGGCTAAGAGGATTCAATATGTAGGTGAACGTAAGAGTAAGACCACAATATGTTAGAGAAGAAGATGGACTACAAAAAAAGCTAAAAAAATTTTCCTGTAAGTAAAAAAATATCTTGACATTAAAAGGACATAAAGAGAATGTTTAATACCATTATGGAACTTTTTAGCTTGGGGTCCCTGGGGTGCTAAAGAACAGATTGAGAGAGGTAAGGATTGCTGAGGGAATAACCGTCAGCGAGCTGTCAAGGCTTTCTAATGTGAGTCAAAAGGTGATAAGCGAAACGGAACGGATGATTAGGGTTCCAAAGTTAGAGACCAGGCACAAGATCCTAAAGGGACTTAACGCCGCAAGGTCACCCGAAAGGCCACCTTACAGATATTCAGATATCTTTCTCGATGAGGAAAGGAATGGGTATGACTTCCCGCCTTTGGTAGGGGATAAATGATGAGCTATCGACAGTTTTATAGAATGCATTCAGATCCTTTCCCTCTAATCCCTGAGGTAGCGGTTTTTTTTGAATCTAATACCCACCTTAAGGCAATAGAATTTATAGCTAATTGTATTAAGGAAAAAGATATCTTTCTCCTTGTTATCGGGGACTATGGAACCGGAAAGACCTTGCTTTGCCTTAAGTTATTAGAAGCTCTGAGAGAAGTTGATGGGATAGGTAATGTCATTTATATACCTACTCCACATTTCTCTTATCAAATGATATTGAGAATGATATCCAAAGCTATTGGAATTGACATTCACAATGACCTTATAGATGAAAAAATCCAAGAACTTGTGTATGAATATTATGAAAAGCCAGAAAATCAAAATAAAAAGCTGATAATTTTATTGGATGATTTCCAAGAACACACAATTTCAAGTATTGAAAATATCAAATGGTTGGGCTCTTTTAACACAACAAATGGATTTTTCCCGTTTTTCTTAGTCATGTTTGCGCATCCAATTATTTTACAAAAGATAAATTCACCAGTCCTTGGTTCTTTGGCTCAAAAAATTAGAAAGAAATATTTTCTCCATGCCTTTGATGAATTAGAGACAAAAGAGTATATCTACTTTCGTCTTCTTAATTCTGGGGCAAAGGGATTTCCCTACTTTCAGGATGATACCATTTTGGAGATTTATAGGCTAACAGGTGGTATTCCAAGGTTAATCAACAGTATATGCGATGCATGTCTTGTTATCGGGGCAAGGGAGGAGAAGAAGATCATAGATGTGGAGATCTTAAAAAAGGCTTTGAGTCTAGCAGTGTTGGAGACACCTGGTGAAGAGCCCCCGACCCCAATGAAAGAGGAGAAGCCTTCTCCTCCTCCGCCAGAGCTACCTCCTGTGAAGCCCCCCCTGAACGTGAGCCTCTTGATTTTGGGGCTCCGGCAGAGGAGGAGCGCGCCCAAAAAGGAAAAGTAGAGTTAGGGCAGGGTGTTTCTGAGGCATTTGGGCGGGTGTTCAAGGTGTGGAAACTGGTGCTATATCTCCTCGCGACAGGAGTCCTGCTGCTTCTTCTCCTATGGGCGGCAACAGAATTGAGACCGAGGCTATCTTGGCTTTTTGAAGACGTTTCAACGAGAGAGAGGGGGATGGTGCAGGAGGAGTTAAGAGGTGCAGATACAATGCCCAAGTTTCAAAGGTCTCAGCCGATGTTGGAGCTCGGGCCCCCTGTTTCAAGGTCTGTTAATAGGAAAGGGGATTATTCAGAAGAAGGCCTGTCCGGGGGGAAGGAGTCCATAGAAGCTGCCCCAAGGTCAGAGCCGTCCAGCAGGCTTAAGCAGATTCTAAGAGATGACTCTGAGTCGCAAGAGAGGGAAGCTGTGGGGTCGCAGCATTCTGGGTCTGTCCCCGAGAAAGGGGGGCAATAAGATGGCAGGGTATGAGGAGAAGTTCTTAAACGGAAGGATTTTGGCCCAAGATGCGGCGTATAATATGAGGCAGGCCTATCAAGGGTCTTATTCCCAGAGGTTTGAACCTTTCTCTTACGGGAATAATTCATACAAACAAGAGAGGGCGGAACTTAAGGAAACGTCTGGGGATTTATCAGAATCTAAGTTTGCCGAAAAGAAATGCCAGTTTCCTCATCTTATTGAGACGATAAAGGAGTATCATAAAAATCTCCTTCAGGTAAATCCACCTCAGTTATCAAAGAGAGCTGAGGAACAATTAACCAGGAATTACAGGCAAACTATTGTGGCTGAGGGAAATCTTCAGGCGGCTGTTCCAAATGCAAAATCCTTCCTCATTACCAGTTCTTTCCCGAAAGAAGGGAAAACTACGGGATCAATATTTCTTGCTCATTCTCTTGCTGTCTTTTCAGGAAGGAAAGTGCTGTTAATTGACACTAACTTCCGAGCGCCTAAAATACATCTTTTCTTCAATATAACTATACCATGCAGTCTAATCGATGTGATAGCTAATCTCAATGAAGTCACAAAGAATATACTCCCTACCAAGTACAATGATCTTTTCATTTTACCTTATTCTGTTTCAATTTCAACCATTGGAACAATTAACAAAAAACAAATCAAGAATTTTCTCAATTCTTTAGAAGAATGCTTTGATTATATAATCTTTGATGGAGGTTCTATATTGTCAGCTTCTGAGGTTGTAATGTTTGCTCAATCTGTCGATGCAGTTATTTTTGTTGTAGAATGTGAAAAAACAAAATGGGAAGTTCTACAAAATGCAATTGATAAAGTGCTTAATGTGAGTGGAAAGTTAGGAGGAATCATATTAAACAAGAGAAAATATTATTTACCAAAATGGTTATACAGAATAATTTAACGGAGGGACGTATGCAAAAGCACGGCATTACTATTCTGGCTGCGCTTTTGCTGTTTCTGAATCTCTTTCTTATTGGTTGTTTCCGGGAAAAGCCCATGTTTGGGCCTGGGGTGGAGGTACCCCTTGAAAGAACTACATTTTCATTCGACCAGGGGGTTTACCCGTCAGAGTTAGATTTGTTTCAAGAATATAGGCTGGCGCCAGGTGATGTGTTAGACGTGCTCTTTCAGATACACAGCTGGGCCCCGGCAAAGGATTTCAAAATTGGGATGGGTTATACGGTTAGTGTAAAGTTTCTTGGGGCACCGGAGCTTGATCAGACTCAGACAGTGCTTCCGGATGGCACCATTGTGCTTCCGTATCTTGGAAAGGTGGTAGTGAATGAAAAAACGGTTGAGGATCTGACTGCGGAGCTAAAGCAACGCTACTCCAAGGTGCTACGCCGACCTGAGATCTATGTTGTGGTGCCGGAATTTCAAACCAGGATAAAAGAATTGAAAGCTGATTTACATACTGCCCCGAGGGGGCTTAGCAGGCTTGTGACTGTTAGGCCAGATGGGTATGTGACCTTTCCCCTTATAGGGGATGTATTTGCTGCTCACAGAACGATTCCGGAGTTGAACAAGATTTTAAATGAGAAATATGACCAGGTGCTGGCAGGGCTACATGTGGACCTCTTCCTGGAAAAGACATCAGGGGCGGTGGTATATGTCTTAGGAGAGGTCTATAAACCTGGGGCTTATACCATACCAAAACCCATCAGTGTATTGGATGCCCTGGCACTGGCAGGTAGTTTTACAGACAAGGCATGCCTCGAAAGTGTTGCGGTGTTTAGGAAACATGAAAAGAGGATCATAGGCAGAGTTTTGGATCTGAATCAGGTATTTCTACTTGCCCCAGAAAGCGAGTTCTTCTATTTGAAACCAGATGACCTGATCTACGTACCAAGAAGAAAGGTCTCAACCTTAGCCCAATTGATTGGAGAGCTGGCGGATATCTTTATATTCAAAGGGTGGAGTGT
>CALKZT010000028.1 GCA_938002815.1 uncultured bacterium | reverse complement strand
CCAAGGACTGAATCACATATTCCAAGACATTAAGAGGCGTTGCAGGGTTTAAGGCTACACCACACTTGGCCCCACAGTCCCTTATCTTTTCAAGACTCCTGTTGAGATGATAGGTGACCTCTGGGTGTATGGTGATTATATCGGCACCTGCCTCCCTGAATATCTGGATGAATTGGTCTGGATTGCTTATCATAAGATGTGCCTCTATGGGTAGCTTTGAGACGGCCCTTATGGCCCTTACCAGATCTGGGCCAAAGGTGATATTGGGAACAAAGTGCCCATCCATTATGTCCAGGTGTATTAGATCGGCTCCTGCCTCCTCAATGGCCTTGATCTCACTTTTTAGGTCCAGAAAGTCCGCTGCCAGTATAGATGGGGCAATCTTTATCATCTTAACCTCTCTTCCTTTTTCTGAAGAGTGCATAGAAAAAGCCATCCGTCCCTTCCATGTGGGGGAAGGTCTTCACAAACCCCGGGACCTTGACGAGCTCATCTGGGATGAGACCAAAATTAGACTTGGGGCTCACCAACTCCATATCCGGTTCTGATGCCAGAAACCTCTCCACATTTTCCTCATTTTCTATCCTTGAGACGGTGCAGGTTACATATAATAGATACCCCATTGGATTCAACAATATTTTGGCATTTTTTAAGAGCCTCAGTTGCAACTGGGCCAGATTCTCTATCCTCTTGGGGCTCAACCTGAAGATAAGCTCCCTTTTTCTGCCCAATGCCCCTAAATTCGAGCATGGGGCATCCAAAAGGATTCTATCAAAACCTCCCCTTATAAGGGCACTTAGCCCTAAGGTTGCATCGGCACATATGGGTTGGACTATGCTAACTCCCAGTCTTTCTCCTGTTCTTTTAAGCTCCCTTAGTCTTGATAGATCTATGTCCACGGAGATTATCTCACCCTTGTCTTCCATCAATTGGGCCATATGAAATGCCTTTGTACCTAAACCGCTACAGAGGTCCAAGATCCTTTGACCCGGAAGGGGCCTCAAAATAAAGGCAGCCAACTGAGAGGCCTCTGATTGGACCTGTGCAATGCCACTTTCCAAAATCTCTCCCTTGATCTTTTTTAGCTGATGCCTCTCTAAAGAGATCCCATGAGGGGATATAAGAGACGGTTTTGCCTCAGTACCCATATCCTTAAGCCTCTTTAGAAGCTCTTCCCTTGAGATCTTGAGGGTATTGACGCGAAGCCCAATTGGGGGGCTTTCCTTGCTTTTAAGGAGCCTTTCTATCTGGCCAAGGCCTATCTCCTCTCTTAGGTGATCTGTGAGCCACTTGGGGATCTCCCTTAAGATTCCCCCATTGCCCTGAGCTTGGCTCTTTAGAATCAGCTCCTTCTTTTTCCTCTGCGCCTCCCTCAAAAACCAGTTTGCGTATCCTGAAGCCTTGGCTCCAAAAAGCTCCCTTGTTAGGGATACGGTCTCGTTGATTGCGGCATAGTCTGGCACCCTATCCAAAAAGAGGAGCTGATATAGACCCATTTTAAGGAGGATTTTCAAGTTTCTGTCTAAGTGCCGGTAGCTTACGCCCGCGATTTCTTTGACCAACCTTTCAAGGAGGATCTCCTTTTCAAGGATACCCTTGACTATTCTCTCCGTGAGAGCACCATCTTTGGGGTCGAGAGACAAAAATTGTTCTCTAAATTCAAATAGTATTGGTCCCCCTCTACGGGATCCTCTAAGAATCCCCTTTAGGACATCGAAGGCGATCTTCCTGGGATTCACTGGCCTATCATAAAGCTCTCTAAGGCCCCTCGGACCCTTTGGAGATCCACATCTGTGTCAAAACAGGGGCCATTGGGTCTCCTGTTCAGGATGCCATAGACCGGGATGGGGTAAGTATCCTGGATTCCGCTGCTTAGGTCCCTTTCGCAGGCCACGCCTATTATCACCTTTGGCCTCTTTTCCACCACTATCTTTCTTGCAAGGGTGCCACCAGTGGCAATGGAGATCTGGACACCTGTAATTCTTGCCAGTTCCACCAAATCCTTTATCTTACACCTGCCGCACCGCTTGCAGTTGAATACATTTCCCGTGATCCTTACCTCACATTCGTGAAATTGCAAGCAATGGGGCAAAAGCAGGAGGATCTCCTCGGGTTTTACCTTTGGCGCCTCGACCTTCACCAGCTCGTTATTTATCTCTATAAAGGACTGTCTTACCCTGTCTTTACTTATGCCAAAGGGCTTGGCCATGAGGGATATGACGGGCAAAAGGATCCTGATCACCAAACCCCTCAGCCTCCGGTTGAAGAAGAGATCCCTTCCGGTGATGATGGTAAATAGCATGGTCAAGGCGCCACCCACAAAAAAGCTCACCAGGATCCCAAAGAGGAGGGCCAAAATCCATGGCAAGGAGGCATGGATGTTGGAGAGCCCCACATAGGGGATATACCAGAGGACGAAGGCAAGGATTACGACTATGGGGCAAAAGATCAGGATGAAAAACAAGAAGATCTGTCTCTGGGAGTTCTCTGAAGCCTGGTCTCGGGAGCTACTCAAGATATTCCCCCTCCTGGATCTTGTATCCTTTTAGGAATTCGGATACCGGTAGCCTCCTCTTACCTGAGAGCTGTGCTTCCTCCAGAGAGAGGATGCCATTTCCAGTGCCTATGAGCAGATTGGGGCCTCTGGCCATTATTACCCTTCCAGGCTCAACATCCATGCCCATGTTCTTAGAGGAGGCACGAAAGAGCCTGATCTCCTTCCCTTTGTGGAGGCAATAGGCTCCGGGAAAGGGATCCAAGGCCCTAATTAGTCTGGCCAGGTCCTCTGCAGGCCTTCTCCAATGGATCCTTCTCATATCCTTGGTAATCTTGGGCGCAAAGGTGGCAATTGAGTGGTTTTGGGGGCTCCCGGGGTTATATCCGTTAATTGAGAGCTGGTGCAATATCCTCACCAAAAAGGGCCCTGATATCTGGGCCAACTTCTCATAAAGGGAACCAAAGGTATCATTGGGTGTAATGCCCACCTTTTCTTGGGCAAGGATATTCCCAGTGTCAACACCGCGATCCATCCACATGGCGGTGAGACCTGTCTCTTTGAGGCCATTTATTATTGCCCACTGTATAGGTGCCGGGCCCCGCAGCTGTGGCAGCAAAGAGGCATGGATATTTAGGCAGCCCATCTTGGGGAGTGATAAGAGCTCAGGCTTTAGTATATGGCCATAGGCTATTACCACGATAAGGTCTAAATCAAGGGCCCCTAAAATTTTTATGAATTCAGGACTACTTGGGTCCTCTGGTTGAAGGAAATTCATACCCTTTCTTAGGCAAAACTCCTTTACGGGTGGAGGGGTCAATGCCATTCCCCTTCCCTTGGGTCTATCTGGCTGTGTTACAACTGCTTCTGGTATAAATTCCGCCTCCACCATAGCCCTGAGGCCGTAAACGGCAAAATCAGGGGTACCCATAAAGACCGTTCTAAGCCTTTTCTCTACCATCTCTTCTCAGCAATTCCCAAAGCCGGAAGAAGTTTCTTTAACTTCCTTTTATAAAGGCTACGTTTCAAAGGACTTATGTGATCAATGAAAAGGATTCCATCCAAGTGGTCTATCTCGTGCTGGAGACATACAGAGAAGAGTCCTTCTGCCTCGAGATTGAGTTCCTTGCCATTTAAATCGATTGCCTTTACAAGGACCCTGGCACTTCTCTCCACATCTGATGCAAAATCCACTACACTGAGGCAGGCCTCTTCGCCTACGATATTCCCCTCCCTTTCGATTATCTCTGGATTAATTAAGACCATGGGCTCAGGCCTCCCCTTCTTCTGACCCATATCGATCACAACTAGCCTCTTTAGGAACCCCACTTGATTTGCGGCCAGCCCCAGACCATTGGCAGAGTACATAATCTCAAGCATCTGCCTGGAAAGATCTGCCAGCTCTCCGTTTAGTTCCAAGACCTCTTTGGCCTTCTCTCTCAATACAGGGTGAGGATATTTGATTATCGTAAGTTTCATCTGCTCCATCTTCTCCTCCGTCAAGAAAATCTTATTCCTTAGGGCCCTCTAAATCAACCACCAAGGTAGCTTGGGGTTGTAAACTTAAGACACCTAAACTATCATTTACCATATCTCCACTGAGGGAGGGCCCTTTTCAAAAGAGGGCGAGAACATCTCCAGAATGGGAGAGTCGGGTTGAGGTCCAGGATGGAAACCTATCCTTCTTATTTGAGTGCTATTAAATCAGGCAAGCTATTTGAGGTCGCCTACAGCCTTAGGTCCAGACTGAGAGAATGTGATCTATGTCCGAGGAAATGCAAAGTGGATAGAACTAAGGGGGAGTTGGGCTTCTGTAAGAGCACAGACGAGATGAAGGTGGCAAGTTGGAGTCCCCATTTTGGGGAGGAGTCACCCCTTGTGGGAAAAAGTGGCTCTGGTACCATATTTGTAAGTTCCTGTAATCTTTTGTGTGTCTTTTGCCAAAACTATGAGATAAGCCATCTAAGAGAGGGAACCCCTATGAGGCCAGTGGAGGTAGCCCAAATCATGCTGGCCCTTCAGGAGATGGGCTGCCATAACATAAATATAGTGACCCCAAGCCACGTGGTCCCCATGCTCCTTGAGACCCTCTTAGAGGCTATACCTTCTGGATTAAAGATCCCCCTCGTTTACAATACCTCTGCATATGATGATCTGGAAACTTTGGCTGCTTTGGAAGGGATAGTGGATATTTACATGCCTGACTTTAAATTTTGGTCAAAACCATATTCAAAAACTTACCTAAATGCCCCTGACTATCCTGAAAGGGCAAAAGAGGCAATAAAGGAGATGCACAGACAGGTGGGGGATTTGATCATGGATGAAAACGGTATTGCCCTAAGGGGCCTTATTGTAAGGCATCTGGTAATGCCTGGGTTGCTGGAAGAGACAAAAGAGATCCTAAGATTCATCGCTCAAGAGATATCCCCAAATACCTACGTAAATGTCATGGACCAGTACAGACCCTGTGGAAGTGCCTATAGTTACCCCCAAATCTCCAGGAGGATTACAGGGGAGGAATACAGACTTGCCATAAGATATGCCAAAGAACTGGGGCTTAAAAGACTGGATCCCAGGGTGAGGTTTTTTATGGTCTTCTGAGATGGAGAGGCTCTTTGTAATCGGAGACATACACGGCTGCCTTGACATGCTGAAGGGTTTGCTTGACACAATCAGATACACCCCTGAGCTGGACCGATTGATCTTTGTAGGGGACTATATAGACAGGGGCCCAAACTCAAAAGGAGTAATTGATTATCTGCTCTTTCTAAAAGAGATCTCCCATGGGAAGATTGAGTGTATCTTGGGCAACCATGAGGCGCTCTTCTTGGACATAATCTCAGGTCACGGCCTGGAGATATACCTCTATAACGGAGGGGGAACTACCTTAAAAAGTTACGGCACAGCACCTAAATTTTTGGACCTCTCTTGGTTACCCAAAGAGCACCGATCCTTTTTTGAAAACCTCCCCCCTTATATTGAACTGGAAAAGTACATAGTGGTCCATGCAGGCCTTGTGCCCGGGATTCCCTTAAAGGAGCAGGCCCTGGAGGATCTCCTCTGGATAAGAGAGCCTTTCATATATTCTGAGGCAGACTTTGGGAAGACCGTAATATTTGGTCATACACCCTTTCGTGAACCCTTGTGGATGGAAAACAAGATAGGGATAGATACAGGAGCTGTATACGGAAACAAATTGAGCTGCGTAGAGTTGGAAGAGCTAAGGTTTTACTCCTATAGCCCTAAAGAGAGGAGTTTTTATTTTTGGGGCCGGGCATAAGCACGACCCCAAAGTTAGTGACCCTAAATTCGCTGGAGC
This sequence comes from uncultured bacterium, assembly GCA_938002815.1. Classification (GTDB taxonomy): domain Bacteria; phylum Desulfobacterota; class DSM-4660; order Desulfatiglandales; family CALKZT01; genus CALKZT01. The sequence continues at coordinate 13,791 of CALKZT010000028.1, read as the reverse complement.
AAGGTCAAGGCCATCTGTGGGAAGGTATTGGCCTGGGCAAGCATAGCCACGGCCGCCTGGCTGAGTATCTGGTTTCTCACCAGTATCGTGACCTCTGTGGCAACATCCACATCTGAAATCTGGGACTCTGCTGCCTGGAGGTTCTCTGCCTGGATACTGAGATTGGTGATGGTGTTTGTAAGCCTGTTTTGCATTGCACCCAAGTGTGCCCTAATATTGTCCTTGCTATTTATGGCACTGTCTATATAGCCTAAAGCACTCTGGGCTGCATGCTGTTTGCTAATGGCCACGGTGGCAAGATCAATTCCCAGTGCAGAGGCTGTGGCATTCCCGATCGTAACATAGTAGAAATCTTCGGCCGCATCGTTGCCTGTGCCAAAGTGGATCTTAAGGCCAACTGACTGGGAACCATCCAAGAGCTTAATACCGTTAAAGTCCGTGGCAGTGGCAATCCTCGTTATCTCAGACCACATCTGGACGAATTCCGAGTGCATAATAAGTCTTTGGGCATCGGTATAGGTACCAGTGGCTGACTGCTCTGCCAGCTCCTTCATACGAATCAGCTTTTCATCGATAACGGACAAAGCCCCGTCTGCAGTCTGGATCATTGAGATACCGTCATTGGCATTTCGGATCCCTTGCCTCAAAACAGCTATGTCAGATCTCATGATCTCTCTTACTGCCAGACCAGCTGCGTCATCTGCAGCGGACGTGATCCTCAAGCCAGAGCTGAGCCTCTGGGTAGACTTATACAGGGCCCGATAGCTCATGGTGAGATTCCTGGCTGCGTTCATAGCCATCATGTTGTGGTTGATGATAAGTGTCATTTTCCTCCTCCAAGGTTTTGTTTATAGGTAATCTCATTAGCCTCCCATTGAAAATTTTGCCCACGAACGTGGGCAATAACTACCCATTACCTACCCTCCTTCTTTCCGTTCCCTGATGTTTTTCCCATCATCTATAGATTTCTGCCCCATCTGTCGTTAGCACCTACGATCTCAGCTTAGCAAGACCCAGGCCAAAAGGGGGAAATAGTGCTTGCCAATGAGAAATCCTCTGAAATAAAATCCCATCAAAGGCTCCTGCCTGATAAAGCTAAGGGAGGTCTTGATATGAATCCGGAAAAGGTATTGATGGGTAAAAGGATAATCATTGTAGACGACGAAAAGGACGTCTTGGACACCCTTACCGAACTCTTGGAAATTGCCAAGCTGGATAGGGCCTCCACTTACGAGGAGGCAAAGAGACTCCTTGAGGAAAACACCTATGATGTGGCCATCTTAGACATAATGGGTGTAAGGGGTTTTGATCTACTCAAAATTGCCAAGGAAAAAGGCATCCCCACAATCATGTTGACCGCCCATGGCCTCTCAGAGGAAAACCTGAAGAGATCGGCCACAGAGGGTGCAGACTACTATGCCCCCAAGGATGAGATCTCCAATATTGCCACCTTTGTGGCGGACGTTTTGGAGGCACAGGAGCAGAAGAAGAGTCCTTGGGTCAGGTGGTTTGAGAGGCTTGCGGGCTATTACGATAAGAGATTCGGCGGTACCGACTGGAGGGAAAAAGAGAAGAAGTTCTGGGAGGAAAAGTTAAAGGTTATGATATGAACTCCCTCTGGCAGGGTATAAAAGAGGCCAGCCTCAGGATAGGCAAGAGATCTTCGGATCCCTATTGGAAAGGGATCTTGTTGGCCTCAGGTGAGGTGGACAAGAGATTCGCCATCCTAAAGGATATTGTGGCCAAAGACCACCCCCTCCCCCAGGATCTCCTCCCCTCTGCAAGGTCTTTACTGGTAATTTTTGTGGCCTTTAGGGAGGAACTTTTGGAGGAGAACTCCAGAGGAGAAATCCCTTCCAGATCATGGGGTCTGGCCTATGAGGCCACAAACCAGTTGATCGAGGAGATACTGGAGGAGTTAAAGCTCTTCTTGGAGGCCCGTGGCTACCAAACCCTCACTACACCACCTACCCACAATTTTGATAGAGACAGGCTCATATCCCTTTGGTCCCATAAACATCTGGGGTACCTTGTCAATCTGGGCACCTTCGGACTGAATTGTCAGCTTATAACCCCTCTGGGATGTGGAGGCAGGTTGGGGAGTTTGATTACAGAGGCCCCTTTGCCCCAAACCCCAAGCTGGAAAGATCAGGAGCTATGCCTTCACAAAAAGGGCCTTGAGTGTCAGGCTTGTATTAAGGCATGCCCTGCAAATGCACTGGAGGCCAGTGGAATCAAGAGAGAGGCCTGCTTCAAAAGACTCGGTTACAACATAAGGAGCTCTCCCACACTAAGAGCTCTTAAGCCCACAACCCATGTCTGTGGTAAATGTGTGGTGGTATGCCCTGCAAGGTTAGATAAGATGCCTGAAGGTTTAGAGTGGGTGGGGTTTTAGGGTTATGACGCATAGTTGGTGCCGAAGGCGAGGCTCGAACTCGCACGGGGCAACCCCCACTAGACCCTGAACCTAGCGCGTCTACCAATTCCGCCACTTCGGCACATCCTTAATAATACGCAGGGGAGACCTCCTTGTAAAGCCCCTTTTGGGGAGGCCTCCCAATAAATTACCGTGGGGGATCCCAGGATAGGAAAACTAAAATAGACCTGCTATCTGGTCTGCCAGCTTTGCCGATATAATATTTGCTGCCTGCTTCTTGTCCATGTTAGTCTGGGTGGCCTTTGCCACTATCCTTGTCCTGTATACTTGATAGTCGGACTTTATCACCCTCTCGGTCTGGAGTTTTGTGGCAGATCCCTGCGCTGCATCTGTCACCATTTTGCCCTTTACACCACCCTCTACCTTCTCCTGGATCTGTATGTCGACTACCCCACAGAGATTCTCCACCTTAATGGCCGAGGCGACAAGGCCCCCTACAATTGATCCAATGGCAGCGCCGGCAGCAGCGCCTGCTGTTTGGGCCCTCCAACCGCTACCAATCTTTGAGCCTGCAATGGCCCCACCAAAACCACCTGCAAGCATTCCATCAGCTGTCATACCTTCTTTTTCGTAATCCATATAGAGGACATTAGCCTGGATTATGTACCCTGCCTCAGAAGGATCATTTACTATAACCAGTCCCCTGCTCGACAACTTATTCCTCAGAAGGCTGTCAAATTCTATGTCCTGCATATCTGAAGTATTAGAGGTCTTTACAAAGACCTTGTTGTTAATGGAAATAAGCTTGGGATCTATGAAGATTGTATCTGACATCTTGGCACTTACAGTCAACTCCCTGTGCTCTATTGCACTCATAGTGTGAGCGCACCCGGAAAGGTAAAAGGCCATAGAGGAGATCATACCCATCAAGAGCACAACTTTAAAAAGATATTTGATTCCCATCCCTTAAACCCTCCTTTTAAAGCAAATTTTATATCTTGCCCACTACTACATAGGCTAAGATTTTGTAGCTCTTACCAAGTCGAACAGGCATTGTAAAGTAAAAATCGCTGCTCTTGAATGGCTCTGGGATCCATTAGATCAATAGGCCTCTTATCCTTGGGGCTCTAAGCACCTAAGAAGTCTGCCCCTCTGGACTTAAGGCCCAAGCCCTCTTAGCCCATCTATTCAAGTTTTTTGCTGCCATGGATACACCATTCTGCTAAAAGTACAAAAAGGCTTTTTGGGTTTTCCTTTATAGCGGAGGCAGAAAAATGGATCCAAGTATAGGGGTCTTAGGCACATATGATAGTAAGCTGGCTGAACTTCTCTTTCTTAGAGATGAGATCCGGTTAAATGGATATCGCGCAATAACAATAAACCTCGGCACAAAGGAGAGGCCAAAGGCAGAGGTGGATTTTGATCTGTATATTAGGATACCTGACCTTATCCAGTCCCGGGATCAGAGGTCCTTCCCCTTGGTTTTCCTAAGGTAATGATTAGTACCGTGGCATCCAAGGACATGAGCCGCACAGTCGCCACAAAGGAAATAACCATGTTTCACAGTGTCTTTGATATGCTCGGTGTTACAAGTCTATCAAGTGTACTCCTAAAGGAGGCTGCAGCGGCTGTCTCTGCAATGGCGAGGGTCTATGGGGAGGGGAAACTAAAACAAACAAGGCCAAAGATAGCCCTTACCTTATTTGGCTTCATAACAGAGGCTGCCGTGAATATAAAGGCCCTCTTAGAAGAAAGGGGATTTGAGGTGATCCCATTTCATGCCAACGGCACTGCTGGCCTCGCCATGGAAGAGCTTGCTCGGGAAGGTTATTTTACGGGTGTTTTGGACCTGGCCCCTCACGAACTGGTAGATAGGCTGCTGAATGGATATTTAAAACTCATAGGACCAGGTCGCTTAGAGAACAATTTAAAGAATCCTACCCCAAGGCTTGTGGTCCTGGGAGGTCTTGAGTGTGCAGTATTGGAGTTTGAACGTCTTTCCGTTCCGGAAGAATATAGGGACAGGCAGATATTTTTTTACGACTTTAGATCTGCAATCAGGTTTAATAGAAAGGAGACAATTACCCTTGCCCGCATATTGGCCAAGAAGCTAAACACCTTTGGGGATAGGGCAAGGGTAATTGTCTCCCTAAAGGGCTGGTCTGAGGCAGATGGAGAGGGGCGTGCCCTCTACAATCCTTTGCTCTCTAAACTCTTTTTGGATGTGTTGAAGGAGCAACTCCAAGGCCCGGAGATACTCTATTCGGCTGCCCATATAAATGAAAAGAGATTTGCCATTGACGCAGTAAATTACCTGGTTCAGATGCTCCTCCTCAAAAAGGGTTAAGAGAGTAGCTTTAGCTTGGCCTCTTCAATCCTGGATCATCTTTAGGTCAGATACATCCAGTTCAAGGATCCTCAAACTTGCAAGGATCCTTTTAATGTTCCTATCAACTGCGGGGATCTCTTTATATTCCTGGGCTATTGCCTCTCCAATCCTCTTCATATCTTCTATCCTCTGAATCAAGCTATTCAACTTGTACTCCAAAATCCCACCTCCTCATGAGTGTTTTCTCAAGTCCTTGAATCTCTTGGCCTTTACATCGTATCTGGGCAAAGAATGGTAAGGATGAACCTCTATGTTGTACCCCAAGTTTGTCTTTATCCTGAGCTCTGTCTGGAGTCGCTTTAATATCTCATCCCTTTTGGTCTCGTATTCTGGTCTTATCTCGATCTTCAAGGTGATGTCGTCTATATCACCCTTCTTTGTAACTATAACTTCAAACTCATCCGATAACTCGCCTACACCCCTCACCACTTCCTCAATCGCAGAGGGTGCTAAGAGAACCCCTTTTACCTTTGTGATGTCGTCTGCCCTCCCTATAACCCCACCATCCAGGAGCCTAAAGCTCCTGCCACAGGCACACTGATGATCGGCCCATTTTATTACGTCCTTTGAGTCAAATCTAATACAAGGCTTTGCCAATCTGTCGAAGGTGGTAATGATCATCTTCCCGGGTCTATTGGGTTCCTCTATGGGCTCGCCCGTCTCCATGTCCTCTATCTCCACAAGGAAAAAGGCCTCGTTTATATGGAGCATATAAGGGGATTCTTCACACTCAAATCCCCACGCACCTATCTCGGTGGCACCCACGTGGTCAAAGACTCTGCACCCCCACCTCTCCTCTATCCTCTTTTTTGTGGAGGGAATGCTTGCCCCCGGTTCTCCTGCGCATGTGATGCGCCTAATCCCTATTTCTTTGGGGTCTATACCCATTTTGGTGGCAGTCTCTGCCATTCCTAAGACATAGGTAGGTGTTGCCATGAAAGCAGAGCATCTAAGCTCTTTCATCTTTAGGATTCTGGCCTGGGTATCCAAAACCCCACCAGGGATCACTTCGCAGCCTATCTTTTCTGCTGCATAGTGGGCTGCCCAAAAGGCCACAAATATATTGTAACCAAAGGGCAAAAAGACCCTGTCGGTCTTCCTATAGCCCTGGGCATATAGGATATAGGCCCACCACTCTGACCAAAGCTCCCAGTCCTCCCAGGTCTCTGCCTGATACACTGGGGTACCGGTCGTGCCACTGGTCTGCCTGAAGGTAGTCACCTCCTCAATAGGAACCGCCAAGATGTCCCCATAGGGGAAAGGATCCCTCTGTTGGACCTCCCTTAACATGCCCTTTTCGATCTTAGGAACCCTTTTTATGTCCTCCAAGCTCCTTATATCTCCAGGCTCTATACCTGCCTCCCTGTATAGCCTCCTATAAAAGGGTGAGTTCTCATAGGCCCAACTAATAGTTCTTTTGAATTTCTTGAATTGCAATTCCTTAAGCCTTTCTTGAGGCAATCTCTCCAAGATGGGGTTCCAGTACCTATCTTCTGCCATCCCCTGCACCTCCTCTGTGGGATTCTTCATCCATAAACCTCCTGTTGCTCCCAAACGCTCCAACCCACTTTCTTTTTGAGGCGGATTCTATTTTGGGATAAGGGCCTGTCAATTAAAAAAATCTTAGAAGCCCATTTATCAACGTTATACGCTCCCCAGATAAAGGCCTCAGCTGATCTAATAGTCTAAGATCGCTTTAAGAACGAAAGCTCATAAGGAGTATTGATAAATACCTTGATATTTGGTGATATTCCTTGTAAAAATATTTTAACTACCTTGACCCCAGAATCAGGAGCAATTTATGCCCATTTACAATTTGAACCAACTTTATACATTTTATCTGGTTGTCTCACTTAAAAGCTTTTCTAAGGCAGCAAAGAAGCTCTGTTTGACAGAACCGGCGGTATCAATTCAAATAAAGACGCTTGAAGACACAATAGGCTCTCAGCTCTTGATAAGGACTAAGAAAACATTTGTACTTACAGAGGCCGGAAGGCTTGTTTATGAATATGCCGAAAAATTATATGATCTCATCCTGGACCTAGATTCTAAAATTACTTCTGTTGTAAAGGATAGCAAGTCATTTCTTGCTGTTGGCACAACAAAATACTTAGCAAGCATCCTTTTACCAAAACTACTAACTGTCTTCTTGGATCTTGAAAAGGATGTATCTATCAGGCTAGATGAAGGAAGTTCGATGGAAATTATAGAAGGCCTTACAGAAGGCTACCACGAAATTGCCATCATAGGGAGGACTCCCTACCCAAGAAACGTAGTTGAATATATTGAATTCACTTCAGTTGAGATATTTCCTGTTGCATCACCAAAAAGTCCTTTGGCAAATAGAAGACTTGATATAACTGACTTAAATAAGCAACCGTTGATTGTAAGAGACAAAAACAGTGCGATCAGATTTAACACGGTCACCAAGATCGCAGGGACCCAGTTTAAACCCAAATTTGTGATCGAGTCTGGAAGTACGGATCTTATAAAGGAGTTTGTGAAACAGAACAGGGGTTACAGTTTTTTGCCCTGGTTTGCGGTAGAAAAGGACCTAAAGGCGGGTAGACTCATACTACTTCAGATCCCTGAACTAAAGCTTCAGGTCCCTGTGGATATAGTCTACCTCAAGGGCAAAAACCTCTCACCCTTGGGAGCCCGCTTCCTGGAGTTTCTAAGTAGGATCAAGCGGCCTACCTTAGAGGAGACCATCAGGGGATTAGAAGAGAAAGGGCCAAGGGCCCCCTAAACCTTTGCTATACGGGGAATGGTGCGCTCTTTGGTCTCCTTTCCTACCCCCCATCTATTAAAGAGCCCTGCATCTATGCCAAAGAGGTCCAATGCCTTACCAATGGTTTGATCTATTATGTCGTCTACGGTCTTTGGCATGTGATAGAATGCAGGCACAGGTGGCATGATGACTCCTCCCATCCTGGTCACCTTTAGCATCAGTTCCAAGTGGCCTTCGTGGAAGGGTGTCTCTCTCACCACCAGCACTACTCTCCTCCTCTCTTTGAGATTCACGTCAGCTGCCCTTATAATGAGATTGTAGTTAAAGGAATTTGCCACAGCAGAGAGGGTCTTTATGGTGCAGGGGATAATTATCATCCCATCAACAGGAAAGGAACCACTCGCAGGAGCAGCTCCCACATCATCTACATCATAGCTTACTGTTGCCAGCTCCCTTAACTGCTCTTTCCTATAAGGGGTTTCAATTTCTAAGTTTCTTATTGCAGATTGGGAGACTATCAGGTGAGTTTCAATTCCGAGTTCAGAGAGCACCTCTATCATCCTGACTCCATAAATTACGCCTGTAGCTCCCGTTATCGCTACCACAAGCCTATTCATCAGTACCTCCAAACTTCTCAAGTATTCTTTTAACTCTATCTCTATCACCTTTTTGGACAGTAACTCTTTCTCTGATGTTTTTTCCCTTCTTTGTTGCATTAAAGCCTATTTTTGCAACCCCATAGTCCTTTACCTGTGTTGGGTCTATTGGCTGAGATTTGAGACCAGGTATTAAGATTATGTCTTCTTCAAACCTGCATCTTGTTATCAATGCCCACTCAACCTCTTTCATATCATTTATCGCAATGTCATCATCCACAACAATAACCTTCTTTATCATTGGGAATGAAAGACAAAATACTATAAGACTCCTAATGAGATCCTTTTCAGCCTCATGAATAGATATTATCACAGATGATCCAAAGCTTTTTCTCACAAAAACTATGTCATAGACAAAGGGAAAAAGCCTCTTTAGATCCCTGCCAATGTGTGCCCTGCTCACAAATGTAAGGTAGCTATCTGCCTCTGGGCTGGTGGGAAGCAGGGCATGGTAGATGGGAGAAGGCTTATAATAAACTGAGGTTACAAAGAGGTTTGGGGTATTACCAAAGGTAAGGGGATAACCACTGATCTCTCCCAAGGTCCCATCGGGTTCCCCCTCTTCGCATGAGACATATCCCTCCAGTATGAGCTCTGGTTCAAAGGGTATCATCAACCGATTTTGGAAGGATTCCATGGCCTTAATAGCACATGCCCTAATCCCCCCTGAAACCTCTAACTTATCTGTCTCAGCAGGGACCTTTAGGGCCATAGAAAGAAACAGTAAGGGATCTACACCTATTGCAACGGAAACAGGCATGTTTACCTTCTTACTTGAATACTTTGGATAGACATCTTTGAGGGGGGGATTCAGAAGGGCGATACCAAAACGGTTCCCGCCCCTCCATCCCATCCTATGGATCCCCCTTGCAATTACTCCTGTCTCGGGATCCATGGCAGAGATGATCCCTGTTGTTATGAATGGAGCACTATCTTGCTCGTAGTGTTTCAATAGGGGAATGATATCTCTAATGTTTGTGTGAGTCGTATCTATATGGGAATAGCCTACGGTAGGAGAACATATCTCTGGTTTTAACCTATCGTTAAGTCTACTCAAAAAGAGGGAATAGGGGTCCTCAGAATCCAAAACTATTTTGAATACCTCATGTGAAGGTACAAGATTTGTGATAACCCGGAAATCATAGTGGGCCAGTTTTTCAAAAAGCAGGATCTTTTCCCTCTTTAGGAGACCTTCAATTATCTCAGGGAGGTCTTCCAAAAAGACCGTCTCACTGATCTTGAAGACCATCCCCTTTCGTTCTGCCACTACCAAAAAATCCCTTAGAGTTTGGATCATATAAGCTCCCTATAGATTTGGGCCTACCCTTTTGGGAATAGGTGTGGATCCCTATACTCCTTCAGGGAATGGATTTATGAACTCCAGGATTTCCATTGAACAGGGCTTTTGGACCAGCTGGCCCCTTCCAAGCCTTATAAAAAGCCTGTTGGGATACTTGTCAGGCTCCTTTGATACCTTAAATCTTGCATACATGGACTTGTATTTTTTCTTACCTGGGGTCAGCTCTCTGATAACCCCTTCAATAAGTTCATCTTCTTTCAATTCCTCAAAGTCTTTGTTTATAAAGGTATCATATGTGCTCATTTAGCCCTCCTAATCAGGAAATCCGTATTTTTTCCAGTTGGCAAGGACCTTTTCTTGGATCTCCTTGGGGTACACATTCTCAAAGGAGACCTTGATGGGTACCATAGATTTAGGCCACTCTGGAGGAAACAGGCAGTCGAAGATCACCTTAGGTGCCCTTCCATAAAGCCTCTCTTCGGGAGAGGCGAAAGGGTTTAGAGGTGTCCCCACTCCATGTTCCTCTATTCTAATTCCCCTCTTGGGGTGACACTTGGTACAGAGGGCATGGATCACCTCGTCTTTATTGTAGATGTCTGTCCCTTCATCCACCACCACCACCATGTGAAACCAGGGGCCGAGCTTGCTTCCGAATACCAGCTGGCCTATTTGGGTGGCTATGTTTGCATAAATGGGTTTTACCCCTACCACCACCAGGTGGTGTGTGGATTCAGGCCACATATATACCCCTGTAATGGGTATGCCCTGATCCCTCAAAAGCCTTTCCATCTCCAGCCCAAGGGTAAAAGACCTCAAAAGCTGACCCTCGTCGGTGGGTGTCCCCATGTTGGAGACGGTCATAATGGGGTCTTTCCTCATGGTAATGGCCCTTACCCTATAGACCCCCCTCTTATCCCTGGGGCTGGTCCTATAGCCCGTATATTCCCCAAAGGGAGCCTCATCCAACAATACATTGGGGATGATCACCCCTTCAATGATGATCTCAGCATGGGCAGGTACATAGAGGTCAGAGGTCTCACATTTTACCAGCTCCACAGGCTCCCCCATGAGCATGCCGGCAAAATCCACCTCGTCTATGGGTGAGGGCGCAGAGCTGGCTATGGCAGATAGGGGATCAGGACCTATCACAGTGGCAAAGGGCATCAAAAGATTTTTGGCCGCATATTTGGTGAGCATCTTTCCCATATCTGAAAATGGGAGTATAGGCCCTACCATGGTCTTCTCGTCATATACCATTTGCCTATACATGCCCCAGTTTACAAAGTCTGTATCCAGATCCTTTGCCACCACAAAATGCCAGGTCCCGATATATCTACCTCCGTCTCCATCGTGTACCATGGGTGCCAAAAGATCAAAGAGATCAGCATCCTCCCCAAGGAGTATTACCTCTTTGCAGGGTGCATCCTTTTTATCAATGATTTTGGGTTTGATTGGCTGACCCTTTGTCCTCCTTGTGTATTCCTCTGCAATCTTTGGGATAGGGGTCTCCGGTTCTAAACCCAAGGCCACGGCAAGCCTTCTATATGTGGCAATGGGAGCGCCAAAAGCCCTAAAATTGGGGTAGTCTGTTATCTTATGGAAAAAGGCAGCAGGTGCCTTCTTTTCGCATACCCTCCTTATAATGGCCCCTAACTCTAAATCCCAGTGGACTTCCTCGTGTATATCCACCAGATCACCACTTTTTCTCAGTGCCTCGATGTACTCCCGATTGTCCTTGTAATACCTAAAACTCATAGATCCCTCCCCTCATGTTATTTTCTCCACGAATGTCTCCCATTTGCCCTGGGCCCTCAGTATCAACTCGGCTAACTCCCTTATCACCCCCCTACCTCCCCCAGCCTTTGTCACATAGTCTGCAACCCCTTTTGCCTCTAAGGAGGCATCGGAAGGTGCCACTGAGAACTTTGCCCTCTTCATCATGCCCAGGTCTATCATCTCATCGCCTATATAGCAGAAATCCTCGTCCGTAAATTGGAGCTCCTTTTGTTTTTCGTCCAAAAGGGACATCTTTGCAGAACTACCCCAGAGCATCTCCTGAGGTATGCCATATATCTTCCCCATCTGTTCATCTGCCCTTGAGATCTTGCTTGTCAAGAAGGCAACCTTGATCCCGGATTCCATAAGGGCCCTAAAGCCCAGTCTGTCATGTAGGGAAAAGGCCTCTGACTTTTTCCCGTCGTCTGTGTAATAGAGGGTATTATCCGTCAAGACACCATGTATATCCACGATAACATACTTAATGGCCTTTGCCTTTTCGGTTACGGAAGTATCTCCCATCTTTAACCTCCTATTTGTAACCCATCTTGGTTACTTTATTCACCCATTCTTCCCACTTATCCATGGATCTCAGTATAAACTCACAGGTCTCTCTCATTGCACCTCTCCCACCAGGTGCATTTGTAATGTAATGAGCTACCTCTTTTATTTCATCTATTGCATCGTTTGTAGCTACTGCAAAACCAGCTCTTTTCATGATCCTAAGATCTGTCAACTCACAGCCCAAATATCCCACCTGATCAAATGTTAAATTATGCTCCTTTAAAAGCTCCTCGAGCTTGGCGAGCTTGTCATCTGTTCTATAATAAAACTTGTCCAATTTTAGCTCTTTTGCCCTGAAAAGCCCTTCTTGATCTATTGATGTGCTATCAAGATAGATCACGCTAATCCCATTGGCCGTAAGTGAAAGATCCCCAAAACCGTCCATGTGCCAGAAGGGATATCTACGGCCACCTTCTACATCGCAGTAGATGATGTTCGGGGTTAGTACTCCGTGGATATCGTGGGCAAAGAGCTTCACATTTTTTGCCCTGCTTTGTGCCTCTTTTATGTCTTTTTCAAAAGCCATGATTTTCCCCCTTTTTAGGCCTAATCAAGCCCGAATTCTTGCCACCTTTCCTTTATCTTTGCCACAACAGCATCAGAAAGCCTCACCTCTGGCGGCTTCTGTTTCCACTCAAAGGGAATGCAGGCATCTAAGATTATGCGGGAGGTTATGAACTTGTTCTCATCTGGTCCAATGGAAGGATCCAGAGGAGTGGACCTCCCCCTGTTAATTATCTGAGTTCCCCTCTGGGGATTGTATCGGGTACCAAGGGCCCACCATACCCTGGGAAGGTCGTCTGCATCTATGTCCTCATCCACAATTATCACACCCTTTACCCCGTAGGTGCCTGTATTGCTTGCTATAACAGCAGCTGCCACCTGATCAGGGTGACCTGGATACATCTGTTGTATGGAGACCACAACCCAGAACCTGCCCGCTGCCTCTGGAAGGGTGTAAACAGACTTGATACCAGGGATCTTCATCTGGACCAGCTCTGTCCAAAGGGAGGCATTTCTGACAAAGGCGTATAGCATATGCTGGTCTCCCACAGGCCTGCCCACTGTGGTGACCCACAGTATCGGGTTATTTCTGAAATATACTCTCTTTACATCCAAGGCAGGTTTTGGAATGGGTTTGAATATCTCGTCAGTATAATACCCCGTGTATTCCCCAAAAGGTCCTTCCTCTCTTAACCTTTCAGGATCTATCTCCCCTTCCAACACGATTTCAGCCCTGGCAGGAATAGGTAGACCGGTGCGTTCTCCCTTTACCAGCTCCACAGGTTCGCCTCTCAGGGTGCTCACCACATCATAGCCACTCTTGGCCCCAGGGACAGTGGCTGCCCCTGCCATTATGTGGAGAGGGTCTCCCCCTATAATGGCGCAAGCAGGCATTTTTTTGCCTGCTTTTCCGTATTTTTTCAGGATTCTGTCAGCGGTCTTGCCCTTTAATATCTGAACACCCACTGTTTTCTCATCCAGAACTGCCATCCTGTAAGTCCCTAAATTGATACGGCCACTTTCAGGATCCTGTATCACCATAAAGACCGCTGTACCAAAATACCTGCTGCCGTCCATCTCATAGAACTTGGGAGAAGGGAAATTGAATATGTTTACCTTGTCACCATCCAGGACATTTTCAAAGATAGGACCTTCCTTGACCTCTGCTGCCTGTACCAGTTTTTCGTTAGAAACTGCCACCCACTCCTTGGTAAGTTCCACCATGGAAAGGGATGGATCCTTTCCTAAGATCATGGCAAGCCTCTTTGTGGTGGCAAAGGCACCCGTAAGCACAGGGGACTTATAGCCCTTTACATTTTCAAAGAGAAGCGCTGGCCCTTGCTTCTCTTCTACCAGCTTGGCGATGTGGCTGAGCTCCAAGTCCCAGTCCACCTCTGCCTTTATCCTCTTTAGGTCCCCTATCCTTTCACAGGCAGCTATGTAATCCCTCAGGTCCATGGTAACCTCCTTATCTTTATTGATGGTTCATCATCT
>CALKZT010000027.1 GCA_938002815.1 uncultured bacterium | reverse complement strand
GGATGCGCAGAAGAGGTGAGGATCCCTCTTTGATGGTAGCTCGACTCCGTAGCCTTTCTGATCAAATAAAGGAGCTGGACTCTGAGCTCAAAGAGATAGAGGAAAGGTTGACAGCGATCCTCATGTTGATCCCCAACCTACCCGATGAAAGTGTGCCGGTGGGCAAGGATGAGACGGAGAATCTGGTCATAAGGGAGTGGGGGGAGAAGCCCTCCTTTGGATTTGAGCCCAAACCACACTGGGAGATAGGGGAAAGGCTTGGAATACTGGATATCCCAAGGGCTACCAAGATCTCTGGTTCACGTTTTGCCCTCCTTATGGGCCTTGGGTCTAAGTTGGAGAGGGCTCTCATAAATTTTATGTTGGACCTCCATACCAAAGAACACGGCTACAAAGAGGTTTGGCCTCCCTTCATGGTGAACAGCCAGAGCATGACGGGTACAGGTCAGCTTCCAAAGTTTAAGGAGGACCTCTTCAAGATAGAGTCCTGGGACTATTATCTGATTCCCACAGCAGAGGTACCTGTCACTAACATACACAGGGAGGAGGTCATAGAGGAAGGGCTCTTGCCCATAAAATATGTGGCCTATAGCCCTTGCTTTAGGGCAGAGGCAGGGAGCCATGGAAAGGATACCCGTGGAATAATTAGGCAACACCAATTTGACAAGGTAGAACTGGTAAAACTTACCAGGCCTGAAGATTCGGATGCAGAGCTTGAAGGCCTCACGAGAGATGCAGAAGAGGTGCTTCAAAGGCTTGGGCTGTGCTACAGGGTAGTCTGCCTATGCACGGGAGATCTGGGCTTTTCCTCTTCCAAGACCTATGACCTGGAGGTCTGGATGCCTGGCCAGAATACCTACAGGGAGATATCTTCCTGTAGTAACTTCAAAGACTTTCAGGCAAGGAGGGCAGATATCAGGTTCAAAAGGAAGGGGCAGAAGGGGACCAGGCTTGTGCATACCTTAAACGGATCAGGGGTCGCAATTGGCAGGACCTTTGCTGCCATCCTGGAAAACTATCAGAGGGAAGATGGTAGGGTTTTAATCCCTGAGGCGTTAAGGCCATACATGGATGGCCTTGAGTATATAGGTTAGGGTAAAGAAGGAGGGGAGTGGAAATGTGTGGAATAGTGGCCTATATAGGGGATCTGGACCCTAAAGAGGTCTTAATAGAAGGGCTCAAGAGGCTTGAGTACAGGGGATACGACTCTGCAGGGGTGGCTGTTCACGATGGAGATTCTGTGGCCGTCTATAAGATGGCAGGGAGGATAGCGGATTTAGAGAGGAGGCTAAGCCAGGTAAAACTTGGGGGTTCCCTGGGAATAGGTCACACAAGGTGGGCCACCCACGGAGAGCCCAATGACATAAATGCCCATCCTCACCCTGATTATCATAACAAAGTCTTTGTGGTCCACAACGGCATCATAGAGAACTATCTGGCCATAAAGAAAGAGCTGGAAAAGAGGGGGGTACGGTTCAGGTCTGAGACAGATACAGAGGTGATATCTAATCTGATCGCCCTAAACTACACAGGTGATTTGACAGAGGCGGTAATCAGGGCCGCTGAACTTATGGAAGGTACCTTTGGTATAGCAGTGATACACAAAGATGAGCCCAAGAAATTGGTCCTGGCAAGGAGGGGGAGCCCACTCATCGTAGGCATAAAGGATGGGTGCTTCTTTGGGACCTCTGATGTGGCAGCCATACTTCCCCACACAAGGGATGTGATATATCTGGAGGATAACGATATTGCCACCCTCACACCCGATGGCTACAAAATCATATCCAGAGGTGCCAAGACCGTCACGAGGCTCCTTCAGAGGATAGAGTGGAGCCTGGAGGACGCCCAATTGAACGGCTATCCCCACTACATGTTGAAGGAGATCTATGAGCAGCCCGAAGCCATCTTCAATGCCATGAGAGGCAGGATAGATATAATGGAGGGGGTCCCAAAGTTGGGAGGGATAGTGCCCGTATGGGAGGAGCTCAAGAACTGCAAGAGCATAATCCTATTGGGGTGTGGCACCTCCTTTTATGCGGCACTGGCAGGTAAATATATCTTCGAATCCCTTACAAACCTGGATGTGGATGCAGAATTGGCCTCTGAGTTCAGATACAGGAGGATGAGTTTCTTGCCCAATACCTTTGTGGTGGCCCTGAGTCAATCAGGAGAGACGGCTGACACCTTGGCCGCCATGAGGGAGGCCAAGAGGAAAGGGGCAAGACTTCTGGGCATAGTAAACGTGGTTGCAAGCTCCATCGCAAGGGAGGCAGGTGCAGGCATATATAACCATGCAGGACCTGAGATTGGGGTGGCCTCTACCAAGATCTATACCTCGCAGCTGGTGATACTTACCCTCTTGGCCTTGCTCTTGGGGAGGCACCAGACCCTCTCACTCACCGACGGTGTTCGGATACTGAGGGAGCTTGAGACTCTGCCTTCCAAGGCAAGGGAGGTCTTAAAGAAGGCAGATCTGATTGAGACCATTGCCCAAAGATATCACAGATACAACAACTGGCTCTTTTTGGGGAGGAAATACAACTATCCCACTGCCCTGGAAGGTGCCCTAAAGCTAAAAGAGGTCTCATACATCCACGCAGAGGGCTATGCCGCAGGGGAGATGAAGCACGGGCCCATAGCCCTCATAAACCCAGAGATGCCTACAGTTGCAATAATCACAAGGGATGAAATCTACGAAAAGATGATAAATAACATTCAGGAGGTAAAGAGTAGGAGAGGGCCTGTGATAGCGGTCTGTAACGAAGGGGACGAAAAGGTTAAGGAGATGGTAGATGAGGTGATCGAGGTCCCTGAGACCCTGCCATTCTTGAGCCCCATTTTAAATGTGATACCGTTACAGCTTTTGGCCTACCATTGTGCAAGGTTCTTGGGTAGAGACATAGACAAACCCAGAAACCTGGCAAAGAGTGTGACTGTGGAATAGTGGTTCAGGCCCGTAGCCTCCTTCCAAGCACCTCTTTTGATCTGGGGCCACAGTTCAGTAACAGGTCCAGGCAAGAGAGATTGGGGATAAATTCCCCCCACAACTGTGGGTAAACAACGGGTTCGTATCTGAGATAAGATACCTCTATCCCTTCCCTTTCAAAGGCAGATTCATCCAAATACTTCCTTTTGTGGCTCAAACATGTAAGGGCATTGGCCCCCAATTCCTTGGCTATGAGGAAGGACAGTTGGGGTTCCTTGACCTTTATACCCAGGTGTGATTGGTGGATTAGCTCCCTCTTTATGCCAAACTGAGAGATAAGGTATCTTAAGAGGATTACGTTTAAGTCTATGAGGCGATCTGGCACATTTAGAAAGGTCTCCTTTAAAAAATCTATATGGTCACTTAAATATGGGGCGTTGTAATAGGCAGTCTCAATGGTGCTAATAAACTTCTTTTGCCAATTCCCCTCTTTTAAGATTTTCACATCACTAATATCTTGAAGTCCAAGGCCTTTTCTCTTTACCGGAACACTGAGCCATAATTTCCCCTGAGGTGTCTTAACCAAATTTCTACTCACCCAACTTCTACCTTGAGGAAACTGGACCCAATCCAGAATTACAAAAATGTCAGAGCCCATAATGGGCAAGAAGTACCCGGGATAGGGGATGAAATATGGCATTTGTATGGAGATTACCATGTTTAGGTTTTTTGAAAGATCTTTGAGGATCTAAAAACTGGGATCTAATCTTCCCCCTGGAGGATCTTTAACTCCTCTTCACCCAAGGTCTCAATAAGTACTTCTCCTAAGATCCTTGCGCACTCCCCCACAAATCTGGTGCATTCCTCTCGTCTGCCATCGATTCTCCTTGCCTTTACGTCTTCAGGGTCATACCAATTGCACCTGGAGATGGTCTTACAATCTGTACCACCATATCTCTTGAGGGCCAAATCCTTCAGGGTGTCATAGGCCTTTCTTATGGTGGGGCCAAGCCTTGAGTCCTCCACCTCCTTTAGGCTTGCTCTGGCAAATAGTGCTGCTATGGCCATACATACCCCGGAGATGGCACCACACATATCCCCTCGATAACAACCCCCCGTGACCCCTGCTACGGTCCTCATGGCTAAGTCACTCTCCTCTTCTGAGATACCTATCATTTCCAGGCCAACTGCCAGGATTGACTGAGCTCAGTACATATTCTTTGAAAAGAGTTCAGTGGCCTTTTGTTGCATGTATTCAGGTGTGATCAATTTAACCACTCCTCATATTTGCGATTTGGCTGCGGCAAGGCATGCCGCAGCCTTATTCTCTTATACAAAGTTAAAAACCTTGTCCAATTCCTCATCAGGGATGTCAAAGACACTGTCATGGGGCGGGAGCTTTTCAAGCTTGAAAAACTCAGGTAGTCTATCGTGTGGGGGGCCGAAACCTGCTTTAAGATTAAATTCCCTCTCCATCTTCAGGACCTTTTTTCCGAGCTCTTGAAAACCCTCTCCGCCCATACTAACACCTGCCTTTGCCTCCAACATCTCTACTACTGCCTGAAGTGCATCGGGGATATCCAGCATGGGGAAGGCCACAAAGAGGCAGAGGCCAGCGCTGTCAATGGCGGCAGTGGCTATCTGAAGCCCTCTGCTGAGATCCACCTGTCCTTCTACTGCGAAGGGGTCCACGTACCCACCTACCTTTAAGATATTTGCACCCACTGCATATCCCGCTGTGTGATCGGCACCCATGGTGGATGTGGCATAAGTAACCCCCATCCCTTTTATGGACCTGGGATCATAGGCTGGAAGGGCTTGGTTCTTCACCACAGGCACCCTCTTGACACCAAATACCTTTCCCACGACCCCTGCACCGGAGCCAAGGATCCTCCCCAAGGGGGTGCCTTTACCCACCTCTTCTATAAGTTCGATTGCGCCCTCTATATCCCCGAATTGCTTTATGCCTGCCTCCATGGCCACTGCGATGGCATTTCCCATCTCAATGGTGTCTACCCCTATGTCGTCACAGATCCTATCTATCTTTGCAATGGCGTCTAGGTCCCCTATGCCGCAGTTGGGACCCCATGCCCAGATGGTTTC
Organism: uncultured bacterium; assembly: GCA_938002815.1. GTDB lineage: Bacteria > Desulfobacterota > DSM-4660 > Desulfatiglandales > CALKZT01 > CALKZT01. Next base: position 70,796 of record CALKZT010000027.1, on the reverse strand, counting down.
GTATTCAGGCCACTTGGAAAAATAGGCCCCATTTTCGTCCATATAGTCCCCTGAGCAACGGATGATACAACCGGTCATACAGCCGTGGGAGCAGTTTCCCTTTCTCTTGGTGGTGATCTCATTTAGGGATTCCCCTGAGACCCTTTCTGCCAGCTCAAAGCGTCCTGAACTGAAGTTCCTGGTGGGAAGGGCCCCTGCCTCATTAATGATGTTGATAAGGATGGCCGTACCATAATTGGTGAGACCCTGGCTTGTAACGGGGTGGTCCTGCAATGCCTTGGCGAATCTCTTGGCTGCCTCTTTGAATTTGGCCTCATCCACTATTGGGGCTGATTTGGCCTCCCCAGGGTCTACTATTATGGCCTTGAGTCCTTTGGAGCCCATCACAGCACCCAATCCCCCTCTGCCCGCATGCCTTGTGGGCCTTTGCTCCCTATCTGAGATGGCCACAGAGGCCGCTGATAGGAGATACTCACCTGCCTGGCCGATGGTGATAAATGAGACCTTCTCACCATATTGACCCTTTAGGAGTTCAACGGTTTGATAATTGGATAGCCCCTTTAGTTCATCTGCAGGCAGAAGCTCTGCCTTTTTTGGGGAGACATAGAGCTTAAATAGCCTGCCCGATTGGGCTGCTCCCTCTAATACAATCCCTGCAATACCTATCCTCCCCAAATGACCAGCAGCCTGACCACCTGCATTGGCCTCTTTGATGGTACATGTTAAGGGGCTTTTACTACCCACAGAGATTCTCCCAGAGTTTGCACAGTTGGTACCTGCCAATAACCCTGGTGCGAATACGAGCTTGTTGTTGGCTCCGATGGGGTTACATAGGGGGTCTACCTCGTGATAAATCAGGGCAGAACAAAGCCCCCTGCCCCCCAAACCCTTTAGGTATTGGGGGAGCTCTTGGATTGCAACCCTTGCCTCACTCATGTCCACCCTCAACAACTTGGCCATGTAAGACCTCCTGCTGGGAATGAAGGCCTTTTAACATGGAGGGTCGATTTTTTCAAGATTCCCTTTTCTCTAAAGACCTCCTCTATCACCTTGGGTTCTAAAGAAGATGAGGTGTCTGATCTATGGGAGATCTTGGGCCCTAAAGTTTGTGGGACATATGAGGCCTATCCTGAGAGGTATAATTTAGGGGAAGGGGACCACAACAGAGAACCCTTATCTTAAAGGGTGAGATGACTTGTGGTTTTTGGAGATTAGGCAGGGCAGACTAATTTTCTGGAGTGCCAGTTCCTTTTGTGATAGATAGCCAACTTACAGATCCAAATGGTTGTGTAACTTAAAGGGCCTGATTCTTATTCCCTGGTTTGATGTTAATGGGACCAATAGAGGATATCACCCTATACGAGGACCAATCCGTGGTGGCCTTCGATAAGCCAGCAGGCCTTTTAACGATTCCAGGGAGAGGGGATGAGAAGTCATTAAAGGAGCTGGCGGAAATCGTTTATGGCAAGCTATTTACGGTTCATCGCCTCGACAGAGAGACGAGCGGAGTAGTTTTGTTTTCAAGGGACAGCCAAACACACAGGTATCTAAACAGGCTCTTTGAAAAAAGAGAGATAAGAAAGGAATACATCTGCGTTATTAAGGGCCACGTGGAGGAGGAATTCGTAGTGGATATGCCCATAAGGACTTTTGCTTCTGGTAGGATGGGGGTGGATCCTAAGGGGAAGGGATCCATTACCCGCTTCTGCGTCCTTTCCAAAGGCTCTGAACACTCTCTGCTAAGGGCCTACCCCCTAACGGGAAGGAGACATCAGATAAGGGTACACCTTTACTGGAAGGGATACCCCATAGTTGGTGATCCCCTCTACCGATGGGAGAAGAATAAGACGGCCTTTAGGCTCATGCTTCACTCCCACAGGATAGAATACAGAGATATTCAAGGTAGATTAGTGTGCATAGTCTCCAGGGTACCTGAGGAATTCTTTTCGTACGTCACCTAATGGATTTGTAATAACTCGAATGGAAGTTCGACATATAAAACCGTTGACAATCTATAATTTTTCATGATAGCAACCGAAAGACCTCACCAATCTTAGTGAATGCTTTATGGAGTTGCACTAACCGATGAAAAATCTTGTTGAGAAAGTAGCAAAGATTACCCTGATTGTGGCAAGTATCTTTAGTTTGTATTGGGTAGTTCATCCGCACACTCCTTTATCAAAATTTCATGTTTTGATACTTGATGTGACCCAGATTAGTAGAGCAACACATGTCTTTTTTTTATTATTTGCTGGTTATTTGCTTTCATATAAGAAGCCAAGAGGCAGCATTAATATAGGCAGCATCGTATTACTACTTCTATCTCTTGTGCCTTTAGCTGCTTTTGTTAATTTAAAATTAGCCTTGCCTATTAAATTAGTGGGTGTTGCAATATGGATTATAGGTTTTGCACCTACTATAGTTCCTAAGGTAAGGCCGGTCCTTGACCTATTAGGGGCTATTCTCTCAATTATTCCTTATTTCTATCAAGTTTTTACATTTGAAAAGCTGATAGAGAGAGCTATGTTCCCAGAACAATTGGATCTTATCATGGGTTTTTCATTTGTATATCTTCTATTGGGCCTGGTGTATAGATTCAATGGACCAGTACTTCCCATCATAGTTATGATATTCTTTTCTTATGACCTTCATGGAAGGATATTTCCCGAAAGATTCTCCCATGCACCTTTTCCCATGGATTTACTTCTTGGAAAGATTTATTGCGAGACAGAGGCAGGACTCTTTGGAATAATAACCGGTGTCTCAATGAAGTATCTGGTATACTTTACCATACTGGGTGGAGTAGTAAATTCTCTTAACCTGGGAAAGATTGTTGCAAACATTGCCTCGGCTGCAGTGGGGAGAAGTCCTGATGCCCCTGCTAGGGTAGTCTCTATCTCTTCTATCTTCATGGGCATGTTTAGTGGATCTGGGGCTGCAGACACACAATTTGTGAGCACCATCTCCAAACCCATGTTTGAAAGGGCAGGCTTTGACAAGTATGTGGCTGCAGGCATAGCTGCTACAGCCGGTACCATTGCTATGGTGACCCCACCTATTCTAGGGTCTATGGCATTCATCATGGTGGAAATACTAAACATATCCTACCTTTGGGTATGTGTGATGGCTTTGGGACCTATGTTCATGTACCTGCTTGCAATACTTACCTATAGTTACTTTTACACAAGGAAAGAGGGCATAAAGCCTTTAGATATGTCTGACATAGTTCAAAAAGGCTATGTTCTGAGATATTCCTATATATTCATACCAATCTTAGTGATTATTGGTTTTATTTACTTTGGGTATCCTGTCAATCTCTCTGTTACTATTGCTACTGTTTTGTTTGTGGTTTTTGCATATTTAGATAAAAGTTTCAGACCAAAATCTTTTAAAACTGTAATTGATGGTTTAGAAGAAGGATTTGCGCATCTAATACCAATTGGGATAGCTGTGGTTAGCGCTAACATAATAATGACATTAATGGTTTTAACTGGTCTTCCTTCAAAATTTAGTCAGTTTTTGTTACAATTATCTTCAGAGAATCTAATTATTGCAACAATATTCGCTGCAACATTTACACTTATCATGGGCATGGGAGTTCCTCCCACTGCCACCTATGTTATTTCCTCCTCTTTGACCGCACCTGCAATACATCAAATAGCAGTCTCTAACGGTATCCCATCTGAAGCGGCCCTTTTGGCCACCCATATGTTCCTCATGTACTATGCCATTCTCGCTGATGTTACACCTCCTGTAGCCCTCTCGGCCTATGCCTCTGCTTCGGTCTTTAATACTCATCCCGTCAAGACAGGTCTCTATGCTGGTAAAGTAGCTTTGCCAAAATACATATTCGGATTCTCCTTTATACTCTCATTTTCTGGTACAGGACTACTCATAATGCCTGTTGTCATTGAGAAAGGGTTAGCTGGAAGTCTTTTTGATATTATAACGAGGTTTTTGGTGGTTTCCTTGGCAGTAACGGCTCTTGCCTCTGCTACCGTAGGATATTCAAGGAGGAAACTTAGAAAAATTGAGGCATTCATCTTGGGAATTATCTCTATGGGCCTTTTCTATCCTAATCTCATATTAAACGCTATATGCATTATACCTTGTTTGTGGTTCTTATTTATTCTAAAAAAGGAAAGGAGGTGAGCCAGGTTTTGATGGGCTTTTAATTTCTGGGATTGTACAAACAACTAGACTTTGAAAGGAGGAGCCTGATGAAAAGGTTATTAGTAGTTGTTTTGGTGGTTTTGGTTTTGGCATCGGCCATACATGCTCAGGAAAAGAAAGTTAGTCTCATGGTGGCAACAGGGGGACTGGGGGGTGTTTACTATTACTATGGCACAAGTGTAGCAGAGATAATTGCAAAGAATGCAGGCTATGAGGCAACAGCTATCCAGACGGCTGCCTCGGTAGACAACATAGTACTCTTGCAAAAAAGGCAAGATCCAAAGTCAAACCTATATTACCTTGGGACCATACTTCCAGACTCTGCATTCCTTGCATTTACGGGAAATCATGAGAAGTTCAAAGACAACCCTGCCAAGGAGCTCAGGATATTGTGGACCATGTATCCAAACTATCTCCATGTGGTCACAAAAGAGGGATCAGGAATAAAAAAGATTGCGGATCTGAAGGGCAAGAAGGTTTCCACTGGTGCCCCTGGGTCAGGGACAGAGGTGGAGGCTTTCATGGTCTTGGAGGCTGCGGGGATAAAGGTCTCTGAGCTTGCAAAACAAGAACGCCTTGGGGCAGCTGAGTCCGCCGAGGCCCTTGCCAGTGGGACCATAGACGCCTACTTTTGGTCCGGAGGTCTTCCCACCGCATCTATTACAGAGCTGGCTACCACCTTGGCCCGGAAGGGCGCCAAATTGGAGCTTGTCCCCATCTCTGCCGAGGATCCTGTTTCAAAGAACATCAACCAGAAATTTCCAGGGGTATGTGAGCCTGGGGTGATAGGTAAGGACGTCTATAAGACCGAGAAGGATGTCCCCAGCTTGGTATTCTGGAACCTCTTCATGTGCACAGGGGCACTCCCAGAGGAGATAGGGTATAAGATTACAAAGGCGGTATTTGAGAACCTGGCACAACTACATTCAGCGGTAAAACCATCAAAGGATACCAACCTCCAAAATGCCGTGAAGTTTGTCCAAGGGACTATCCCTTATCATCCTGGTGCCTTAAAGTACTATAAAGAGGCAGGGGCATTAAAGTAAAAGGAGCTTTTTCCTATTGGGTATGGCCACTTGTGGCCATACCCCTTTTAGTGGCCTTTCCCAGGGTCATATCCGTAAACTGGGGACAAAAGAAAACCCTCCTTTTGGTCCATCCTTTTAAAGAATGTCGGATCCGATTTATAAATTCTGTTACTAAGAGACCTGTAGTAATAAGCTTTAGGCCTATCTATTACTTTGGCAATTTCAAGATGCTTACGGACAAGGATACAGAGGACTACTATACCTCTGGCAGCTATCCCATTAGCTTCGAGTTCCTAAAAAAGGAAAAGAGGTCTTTTACATCTTGTTCAGGGCTTGGCTTGGGGTTGGAGATAGGGGAAAGCACCTTTATGGTGGTATCTGATTGTATCCACATAAAGATTTTATGGCCGCCATGATGTGGGTTACTTCATTTTTCTTTTTAAGAAAGTGCGCTTTCTTATAGAAATTTAAAAAGAAATTTTAAAATTCACTTGACAGCTCCCATCCTATGTACTCTAATTTACATTGAACTTCAGGAAACTTTAGAGGAAGGGCTGATGGCCAAGAAGTCGCAGCTTGTGGGGGTAGACCTGGGATCCTACTCAGTGAAGGTGGCTGAGATAGATTCCGGGAAAAATGGAAATATCCTAAGAAACTTTGGGGTAGCCCTTTTACCTCCAGAATCTATCGCAGAAGGCCAAATCCAATCTAAAGATGTGCTTTCAAACACAATCAGACGACTCTTTGAGCAGCTCAATATAAAGAACAGGAATGTATGTACCTCTATCTCAGGGGCCTCATGCATCCTAAAAAAGCTCCCCACTATTCAAGGTAAAACAGTTGAGGAGATAGAACAGGGCCTCAAGAATGAAATGGAACAGTACATTCCCTATGACATATCGGATGCCTATATAGACCACTTTATTCAGGTCTCAGACGGTACCACCCCCAAGGCCGGGGAAAAGATAGGTGAGGCTGATGTGCTTGTGGCAGCTGCTCCCAAAGCACTTGTGGATTCTTACGTGGAGATCCTGGAGGCAGCTGATTTAAATCCCGTGGTAATGGATGTGGGGATATTGGCCATTCAAAACTCCGTGGAGGTAACAGTACCAGAACTGCCGCAAGAATATACCATAGTTAGCATTGGAGCTGAGACTATCACGATACATGCTGTGAGAAAGGGGATGCCCCTTTTTACAAGGGATGTCTGGATGGGTGGCAATCAGCTCACAAGGGCAATTATGGCCAATTTTGATCTTAACTTTTGGGAGGCGGAGGAGGTGAAACTTGGCAATAGACAGGTTCACCCTGGTAAGGAGCCTCTCTTGAAAAAGCTCTTCATAGAATACGTAGGCGAATGGGTAAAAGAAATAGGTAAGGCTGTGGAGTACATCAGAAGCAGCTTTTCTGATCTGAGCATTTCGAACCTTTATCTTACCGGAGGAGGATCCCTATTGCCCGGGATAAAGGATGCCATTTCCATGGAGACAAGGTTAAATGTAATTTACGTGGATCCCTTTGCAGGGCTAATTGTGGATCCAAAGAAGTTTGATGAAGAATATTTGAAGGAATATGCGGCTATATCAGGACAAGTGGTAGGCCTTGCTTTAAGAGCGGCAAAAGATAAATGATTAGGATAAATCTGCTTCCTAAAAGGGAATTAAAGAAAAGAGAGGATGTCAAGAAACAACTGATACTTTTCGCGTTGATTATCATTCTTGTTGTCATAGGATCCACATATTACCATATGTTCCTCTCTGATGGAATTAATGCTTTGGAAAATAGCAAAAAGCAAAAGGAGATAGAACTAAAAAAATATGAAGAGATAGTCAAAAAAGTCAATGAGATGGAGAAAAATATCAATTCTGTTAGAAAACGTATTGAGCTAATTACCAACATTTCGATTTATAGAAGCGCAGTGATTAGGTCCCTGGATCAAGTGATAAATGCAATTCCTCAAAATAAAATTTACCTAAGACAATTAACCCATTCAAAAGAGATAATTTCCTTAGATGGAACAGCAAAAGATCATGATTCAGTTGCAGAGTTCATGGATAAATTGAAATTACAAGAAGATATTAAGGGAGTCTTCCTAAAAAATGCAGCATTAAAGAACATACAAGGTGCAGAAGCTGAAGTGGTAGACTTTTCTATCCTTTGTGATACTGTTTATAAAGCTCCACCCCAAGTCCCAGCAAAAAAAGGGAAATGAAATGAAATTTAATATAAAAGGCCTGCCCGATCTCTATTTGAAACTTAGCAAGAAATATAAGATAATAATCCTAATAGCGATAAATATGCTCATAATAGGCCTGTTTACAGTCTTTTCCTATCTTCCAAAACACGAAAGGATCAGGGTCCTAAATGAAGAGATAGCAGCTTTGGAGGACAAGATAGCTAAGGCTAAGGTGAAGGCGGCGAGGCTTAAGACCTATGAAAGGGAGTACCAGGAGGCCCAGGAGAGGCTAAAACAGGTCTCGAAGATCTTACCGGAATCCAGTGAGATACCTTCCCTGCTCAGGACCATAAACAGGTTAGGAGAGGAGTGCGGGTTGAAATTTTTGCTGTTTGTCCCTGAGGTCCCTGCTGACAAAGGTGAATACTTTGAACTGCCAGTGAACATAGAGGTGAGGGGCTTTTTCCACGATGTGGGAAAGTTTTTGGGACTCATAAGCTCCATGGAGAGGCTTTTTGTGGCACATAGCCTTTCTATATCTCCTCAGTACGAGCCACAAAGGGTACAGGTGACTGCAAAGTTTAAGGCGAGTACCTTCTGGCTGAAGGAGGTGGCCCCTGCCGAGAAGAAATAAAGGTATAATTATCTCCTTACTCCTGGTCCTGTTGTTCCCCTACCTCTGTTTTGGCCAAGAGGGAAGGGGAGGGGCAGAAACGGGAAAGAAGGAGGGGCCTCCGCCCCCAAGTAGCCTTCCATATGAGTACAGGTCCCAGGACAAACTGGATCCCTTCGTACCTTTTAAGAGTATGACGAAAAGGGGCCAGATGTTGCCTGTGGCAGGCATCGGGAGTTCTGAACCAATCCAAGGGGGGATGCCCCTCGTTTCCATGTCTGATCTGAGGCTTACAGGTATAGTAAAGAAGGGCCTAGAGATAATGGCGGTTCTAACAGGCCCCGACGGGAAAGGGATATTTGTAAAAGAAGGCTCAAAAGTAGGAAAAGAGGGTGCGGTGGTCTCAGCAATCCTGTTCGAGGACAAGGAGACAGCCGCAGGGATCACTCAGATCAGGAAGGTGATATTGAGAGTCCCCATCAATAAGGGCGATGGGCGAGAGGACTTTAATGAGATCGAATTGGTTATGGGATCGCCCGAGACCAAATAAACCTTGTGAGGAGGATCCGATATGAGAAAGCTCTTTTTGTTCATAGGACTGATTTTGACCTTTCAGGGTTGTAGCCATATAGTTGTGGAAACCATACCCCTGACAATAACAGACAAGAGCACCCAGGCGGTTCCCATAGTGGTAATTCCCTTTTCAGATTACTCCGGGGATGAGCCTACCAGCATGGGAGATAGATCCTCTTTCCTTATCTCCTCCCTAAATGCTGCCCTAATAAAATACGGATTTATCCCGTCTCCCTATGAGGATGTGGTAGAATTCCTCTTAGATAAAGGGGTCTTAAGGACGGTCCAGGTGGAGCCCCCTTACAAGGAAGATCACCTTAAGGACTTTTCATTGGAGACCCAAGGCTTTATAAGGAGCCTCTACCAGCAGCAGACTCAGAGAAAGGCACAAAAGACTGTCCCTGTTGATCACAAGCTACTTGGGGAGATCGGCAAAAGATTTCAGAGCAGGTATGTATTAAGGGGGAGGATTGTTGAGATGGGAATTACATCTGCCCAATCTTTCAACCCTGCCCAAACTGGGATACTGCCCTTTATCTTCAAGACAGGGAGCAGATTCGTATTTGGCGTTGGAAGCACCGATACCTATGAATTGGTAAACAAGATGGCATTAGGTGCCATTGTGGGATCTGCCTTTGCCCAAGGGAGGTTCCCCCTTCACCCCACAAGATTTGATGCCAAGGACGAGGAGAACATAAAGGACCTTAACAGGGCTATCTGGGCAGCGGGGGGCCCAGGGCTTGCGTGGCTTGGTCAAAAATCAGGAGAGGTGGAGGCGGGTGTGATCCACCTGGAGATGCTTTTACAGGATGCCCTGACAGGTAGGCCCCTTTGGGCTAATAGTATAAGAGTAGATGTGACGCCTGAAAGTGTCTTTTATGTGGGAGATAAAGATTCTTTGCTCAAGGTTGCCATTGAAAGGGCAGTGGATAGACTCGTGGAGGATCTCACCAAGACTCTCAATTCACGATCTTAGGGGGAAGACATGTTCCGCCTTCTGATAACCGCATTGGTTTTTTCTATCCTACTTTCGATACCTGCCTTTGGGGCCCAGCCTGTTACTGTAAAGGTGATTCCCAAGGGAGATGAAACCATCCTCCAGATAGAGGGAGATTTTACCTCCTATAAGGCCCTTGGGAGATATTCCCCTGCCAGACTTATAATGGAACTCAATGGGGCCTTTCTCCCACCAGGGACAAAAAGAGAGCTCCAGATAAAGAGCCCTTTTGCGAGTAAGGTGCAGTTAATCCCTTTCCAAAGTGGCGTAAGCGTGGTGGTCTTTTCAAAGGACCCCAAAGAGCTCTTTAAATATTATGTAGAAGAAAATGAGGGGGTGATTTCAGTAAGTTTGCGGGGTAAGGCACCTTCGGTACTTCCCAAAAACCAACCCCCAAGCCTATACACAGGCCAGAAGATCACCATGGACTTTTTTAAGACAGATATACACAACGTAATGAGACTCTTTGGGGAGATCACCGGGAAAAACATAGTCCTCGACGAGCGGGTTAAGGGTGAGGTCACCATCAGCCTAAAGGATGTCCCATGGGATCAAGCCTTGGAGATGATCCTGGATGCAAATAACCTCATCAAGGAAGAAAAAAATGGAGTCATCACTATCAGGCCATTGCCCACCGAGCCTGCTGGCCAGGGGGTCTTGGTTAGTACCCCCATTCCAAAGGAAAGGCTTGGCGCGGTTCGGGAATGGTCAAAGGAAAAGGCCAAAGAGGCCCAGATGTTTAGTCTGTTTTATAAGGCAAAGGTCCTGGAGGCAGAAGGGGATCTAAGAGAGAGCTTTAAGACCTATGAAGAGGTCTATAGGCTGATGAGGTCCAATGAATCGTTAATGAGGGCCAATGGTTGGATCTTGGAGTTCCTATGTGAGGGTGCCTTTAAACTGGGCTCCCTTGAGAAGGCATATTACTATGCGAAAGAGGCCCTAAAGGTAAAAGGAGAAGAGCAGTGGGCTGCCCATGTGGCTGCCATATCAGCTGCCATGATAGGCAAGGAAACCGAGGCAAAGATATATTTTGATATGGCCATGTCAATGGGGGATACAAACCCTGATTTGTTGCTGAACTACGGTCTCTTTTTGGAAAACACAGGGAATGGCGAAGGGGCACTGGGTATCTATAAGAGATACGAGGAGCTTATGGGACCCGACCTGGATGTAGGACTAAGGGTTGCAAGGATTTATAAAGAGGCAGGAGACAAAGAGAGGGCATGCCAGAAATATAGGGAACTTATCACTTACAGCTCAGTGGAAGAGAAGGGGCTAACCGCTGCCATCTATGAAAACATAAAGGGTACCTGCGGGGAGGGGGTAGTCAAATGAAGGACTTCAGAAGGGTATTAATATTTGGCCTGATAGTACTTTTTGCTGGGTGCGCTACAATTAAGCCAGAAAAGGCAGAGAAGGAATATCCCAAGGTTAAGGCGCAAATAAAAGATCCAGAAGAGCCCCAGAAGATGGTGAAGGAGAAAGGCTCCTATAACTTTCCCAGCTTAGAACATGTGGCCAAAAAGAGAGATATGTACTTCCCGGTGGGTATCAGGATAGAGACAAGGCATGGGAAGGTCCCTTTGGAAAGGGTCTTAACACAGCTTGCTCAGGCAAAGGGCTACAAGATTGAGGCTGCAAAAGATGTGGATCTTAAGACCTTGGTAGAGGCAAACATTCAGCCTGAGGATGATTTTTTCAGGTCCCTAAGATCTCTCCTTGCTCAGCCCGATTACTCCTTTGAACTTAAAGAGGACACGCTCTATATCTCATATACCGTTACCAGGAAATATCACCTCCCTGTGCCTCATGTGACACAGGAATTCAGCACTGCCTTGGGCGGAAACCTGCTGGGAGGTGGTGAGGCCAAGGGTATGATGAGGGGCGAGGTCCAAGTCACCAACAAGTTTAAGGAACCTATGGACTTTTGGAAGATGGTAGAGGAAAACCTCACAAAGTTAATAGGGCCTGAGGCTGGTAAATCTTATATGGTGATCGACAGACCCCTTGGCATAATTACCGTGACTGCTCCCAATAGCGTCCATACAAAGGTAGAAACCTACCTTAAGAACCTAAAAAAGGAACTTTTTAGGCAGGTCCTCATAGAGGCCAAGATAATCGAGGTGACACTAAACAGGTCCAGTGAAATGGGAATAGATTGGAGTAACCTTGCAAGGACTACCTTGAGTGGGACAGTGGGTCAGGGCGGAATACTGTACTTTAAGAGAAACATTATTGACCAAGTCACCTTCAGTAGCGTGAATTTTAATCTGATACTTGGGGCATTACAAAATTATGGAAAGACCAGGGTACTTTCAAGCCCCAGGGTGACCTTGATGAACGGGCAGACTGCCACTTTGACTGTGGGGGAAAATATTAGATATATCGATAAGGTGGAAACAACAGCAAATACTCAGACACAGACCGTCTCTTATTCTGTATCCACTTCTTCCATTCTCTCAGGTGTTGGGGTGGCAGTCCTTGCTAATATCCTAAATAGAGATGAGGTGATATTATACATTGTGCCCATCACCTCCGAGTTAAGGGAACCCATAGAGTATATGACCTTTGGAGGTACACAGGCTGCCTCTGGATCACAGGTGGGACTACCCAGGGTGAAACTCAAAGAGATGTCTACCTTTGCAAGACTGAGGCAAGGGGAGGCCTTATTAATAGGTGGGCTTATAGATAGAAGTGAGGTGGGCAAAGAGTCGCGCGTGCCCATATTGGGTTCAATTCCCCTTTTGGGAGATCTGTTTAGATACAAAAACGAACAGGAGGTAAACAGGGAGCTTGTCATTATGATAAAACCCACCATTATAGACTATTTAGAGAACTGACAGCCTACAATCCTTAGTAAGAATGAATATCTGGAATCTCCTAAAATTTCTTATCGCTTTTTATCTCTTAGTTTTGCCAGCATCTTTAGATGCGTCCACTTATCAAATTAACATCTCTGCTACTTCAAGGAAAGTTGAAGAAAAGGTCATAGTTGATTTAAAACTCGTAAATAAAGGAAATGCTATTGCAAAAGAAGTATCTGTTGATTTCTTCCACAATGGAAAATTATTTAAAAAAGAAGAAGTTGGAGAGCTAAAACCAAATGTAGAGCTTTTGAAAAAAAATATCGAACTTTCTTTGATAGAAATTTTGCATGGTGCAGTTATTCCATGTCTCTTAACTTATGTCACAGTACAGAATGTAAAAAATACTTCTCCTTTCTTAATCACAGTAGATCAGAACTCACTTGACCCATATTTGAAGGTTAAGACTAAAGAGGTTCGTATAGCAGACTTTGCTCATCTTAATGCTGTTATAGAAAACCAGGGTTTAAATGAGAAACACATATTTGTAAGGTTACTTGTCCCTGAAGAATTTGATGTGCTGGAAGATCCACCTAATTTTTTACTTTATCCCCAAAAGGAAAGGAAGATCAAAATAAAGCTTATGAACAAGTGGTCTAATCCTGGTTCCAGTTATCCAGCCTACATCCTTTTAGAGGATCAGTGGGGGAAGATTATCGGGAGCTCTAACTTTGAGATAAAGGTGATTTCATATCAGGAGATGGGGTGGGGTTATTTGAACCTCCTTTTTGCCCTCTTGATCCTGGTTGGTATTTGGGAGGCCTCAAAGGGCATAGAGGATGATCATTGATGCCCATACCCATGCATATACGGATTCTGAACTCAGCTCATTAATAGGAAGATCTGATCATTTAGACGGCTGCTTGGAGGAAGACAACCCAAACAAGTGGTCCCTAAAGCAAGAGCCCACCATTGAGGGCCTATTGGAGTCAGAAAGAGAGGCAGGTATAGATAGGTTTGTCCTACTTCCCGTTACAGCAAATCCAAAGAGGGTAAGGGAGCTAAACAGGTGGGTCCATAGGGTTTCCACTCTTTATCCTCAGATCATACCCTTTGGCACTGCCCTGCCCAGTCTCCATGATCTGGACTCCGTCTTAGACGAAATAGTTTTTATGGGCATGGTGGGGGTAAAGATACACCCTTTCTTACAGCAGATAGATCTCCTCTCTTGGGAGGCATATAGGTTTTTCGGGGCCCTTGAAGAAAGAGGGCTCATACTCACCCTGGATACCATGAATCTTAAAGGCCTTAAGAGATTTAAGCCCCATCTTTCACATCTATTAGGTGACCTGGATCACTTCACTGTATCGGCTGAGAGGATTTACTATGTGGCAAGTCGGTTTCCCAGGCTACAAATAGTGGCTGCCCATATGGGCTGCCTCTATGGATGGGACGAGATAGAACCCCTTTTGGAGCTATCCAATGTTCACTTTGACACCTCCTTTGTGTCGGGTATAATTGAGGACCGCCAAATAGCTGGGATCATGGAGAAGAGAGGCATGGAGCATATACTGTTTGGAAGCGATGCCCCATGGAGAAGGCCCAAAGATGAACTTCAGTGGTTGAGGTCCCTTGGAATATCCCAATCGGATATGGAGATGGTGGAAGGGAGGAATTTCCTAAGGCTTTTGACCCGCTTGGGGAGGGAGATCAGGTGGGGAACCTGATATCCATGAGGCAAATGAAGGTGCACCAGAGGGGCGTGGTAAAAAAAATAAATGCCTCCGGTGAGATGGGGAGAAGACTCAGGGAGATGGGGATTGTACCAGGAGTGGTTATAACCATACAAGGAAGGGCACCCCTCAAAGATCCTGTGGCCATAAAAGTAAGGGACACGGTTTTGACCCTTAGAAACAACGAAGCAGACTACATACTGGTGGAGACAGAATAATGTCAGAGAAAAGGAGAATAAAGGTTGCCCTTTCCGGCAACCCTAACTCGGGGAAGAGCACCCTCTTTAATGCCCTTACAGGGGCGAGACAGCACATAGCCAACTACCCGGGCGTTACCGTTGAAAAGAAGTCTGGATTTATTACCCATAGGGGATATGAGATAGAGCTGGTGGACCTCCCGGGCACGTATTCTCTGAGCGCCTACAGTGTAGAGGAGCAGGTGGCCAGGAACTTCGTAATAGAGGAGGGTCCTGACATAGTGGTAGAGGTGGTAGATGCCTCTAATTTAGAGCGGAACCTCTACCTGTTTGTTCAATTCCTGGAGCTGGGCTGCCCTTTGATATTGGCCCTGAACATGATGGATATGGCCAAGGCAAGGGGGATACACATAGAGGTAGAGAGGCTCTCCCAATATTTAGGAGTGAGGGTAGTGCCCATGACTGCCCGTGCTGGAGAGGGCATTGGGGAACTTTTAGATGCCATCGTACAGGAGGCTGGCAAAGAGTTGAGGGAGTCCTACAAACAGATCTCCTATGGGAGAGACGTGGACAATGCCCTGGCGCAAATGGAAGCCCTTCTTAAAAATGCGGAAAAGATTCCGGCCAAATATCCTCGTAGATGGTTAGCCCTAAAGTTTTTGGAGGGCGATAGCATTGTCTCCGAGCTCTTAAAGGGGGATGGAGAGATCTTTGAAAGGATAAGAGCGATCTCAGCCCATCTAACAGCACACACCATGGATACACTGGGAGAGGACCCAGAGTCCGTGATAGTGGATCAGAGATATGGATTTATCGCCAGTGTTGTAAGACATTGTGTCAGAAGGGAGATAGAAAACAGGCTAAACCTTTCAGATCGCATTGATAGGGTTCTCACAAACAGGCTGATAGGCCCAATCTTTATGCTCTTTGTGCTCTATGCCCTCTACCTCATCATATTCTGGGTAAGTGAAAGCCCTGTGTCTTGGTTTGAGACCGCCTTTGGTTTTCTAAGGCAGAAGGCCCAGGAGCACATCCATACACAGATCCTAAGGAGCCTTGTGACCTCTGGGGTGATAGATGGCGTGGGCGCAATAATGGGTTATATGCCCTTGATATTTTTCATGTTTGGGGCAATAGCCGTCCTGGAAGACAGTGGCTATATGGCCAGGATAGCCTATATGATGGATAGACTCATGAGGTTCTTTGGCTTACATGGCTCTTCGGTGATTGCCCTGATAGTGAGCGGTGGTATATCAGGGGGCTGTGCAGTACCCGGGATTCTGGCTACCAGGACGCTGAAAGATAACAGGGAGCGGCTTGCCACTGCCCTGGTGACACCATTTATGAATTGTGGGGGTAAGCTTCCCGTCTATGCCATAATCATAGCCGTCTTTTTTCCCGAGAGTAGAGCAAGGATACTCTTTTTTCTCACCCTCTTCTCATGGTTTGTGGCCTTGTTCTCTGCAAGGCTTCTTAGAGGGGTGTTACTGAGGGGGCCCAAGAGTCCCTTTATTATGGAGCTACCCCCTTATAGGCTACCTACCCTAAGGGGGCTCTTGATCCACTCCTGGGAGAGGACCTGGCTATACATGAAGAGGGCAGGGACCCTGATCCTTGCCTTTTCCATCCTCTTTTGGGCAGGTCTCTCTTTCCCTACCCTCAGCGATTCTGAAAGGATGAGGTTTGAAAATCTCAGAAAGGCAGAGATAGAGAAGATCCAGCCCCAACTTGGGGATTCAGAGCCATATCCCCAAAAGGTGGATAGGCAAATCAAGGAGGCCCTTTCTAAAATAGACGAAGAAGAGGCCGCTTCGGCTCTTAAGGCCTCCTTTCTTGGAAGAATTGGGGTATGGCTGGAGGGGGTAACTGTTCACTTAGGATTTGACTATAAATTAAACCTGGCCCTCATATCTGGTGCCTTTGCAAAGGAGATGATTGTTTCTACCCTGGGAACTGCCTATTCAATGGAGGTCCAAAGTGTAAAAGCTTATTCCATTGAAGATAGACTCAAGGCAGATCCCAAATGGAACCCGGCCTTTGCATTTCTGGTTTTGATTTTTATCACCACCTATATCCCTTGTATTCCCACTGTACTCACCATAGCCAGTGAACTCTCATATAGATGGGCACTCCTTTCTGTTCTCTTCAATCTAAGCTTTACGGTGCTCTTTTGTATGCTCCTCAAAAAAGGTATGGAACTCTTTGGTTTATTGTGAAAACAAGAGGAGATGGAGATGAAAGAGGCGATTTTACCCTTAGGCTATAGAGGTGGGGTGGCAAGTGCAGCCATAAAAAAACCCGGAAGGTTAGATATGTGTCTCATCCTCTCGGATAGCCCTGCCTCAGCAGCAGGTGTCTTTACCAAGAATTTAGTAAAAGGGGCCCCTGTGCTCTTGAATATGGAGAGGCTGAAGAACGGGATTGCGAGGGCTATTTTGGCCAATTCAGGGAATGCCAATGCGTGCACCGGGGATCAGGGGCTAAGGGATGCCGAAGTTCTCTCTGAGGCCCTCGGAAAGGCCCTTTCCATATCGGAGGATGAGATTTTGTTAGCATCCACGGGTGTCATAGGCCAAAGATTGCCCTTAGACAGGATGATTCAAGCCATCCCGGAGCTTGTAAAGGGGCTCTCCACAGAAAGGTTACCTAAGGTGGCTGAGGCCATTCTGACCACCGACAAATTCCCCAAGATTGCCTTCCACAAAGGAAGCATAGGCGGACGGGATTACACCATCTATGGAATTGCCAAGGGGGCAGGGATGATCATGCCACACATGGCCACCATGCTCTGCTTTGTATTGACAGACCTCGGCCTCTCTTCAAAGGAACTCCAATGGGCTCTATTAGAGGCAGTAGATAAGAGCTTTAACAGGATAACCGTTGACGGGGATACCAGTACAAATGACATGGTGTTGGCCTTGGCAAATGGCCTTGTGGGAAATGGGATGCTCAATTCCCATGAGCTTTCCTCATTTCAGGATGGCCTTACTTCGCTATTAAAAAGCCTCTCTGAAATGATAGTAAAGGATGGCGAGGGAGCCACAAAGCTCGTGAGGGTAAAGGTCGTGGGGGCTTCAAAGGAATCAGAGGCAGAGGCTGCCTCCAGGACCATAGCAAATTCCCTATTGGTAAAGACCGCCATATTTGGAGGGGACCCCAATTGGGGAAGGATCATGGCGGCCCTTGGGAGGTCTGGCTGCACCTTTGATCCCCATAAAGTAGATATCTATATGGGAGGGGTTAAGATAGTGGAGAATGGATTGGGCTTAGGCCAAGAGGCAGAGGAAAAGGCCAAGGCGCAGATGAAGGGAGATGAACTGGAGTTAGTTGTTGATCTGAAGAGTGGAAACTCTGACCTGGAGATTTTGACGTGCGACCTTACTTATGAATATGTCAAGATAAATGCAGAATACAGAACCTAAAAAGGAGAAAGGCCATGAATCCAAATATTTTCAGGGAGTATGACATAAGGGGCACATACCCAGAAGAGCTCAACAAGGAGACTGCGTATACCATTGGTAGGGCTATTGGAACCTACTATAGGAGAGGAAGGGCCCAGACAGTGACCCTCGGCAAGGATGCGAGGGTCAGCTCCCCAGAATTGCATGAGGGCCTTATGAGCGGGCTACTGGACACGGGTGTGAGTGTCATTGATCTTGGAGTAGTCCCTACCCCCTTGGTCTACTTCAGTCTCCATCACTTAAAGGTGGATGGAGGGGTTCAGGTGACAGGGAGCCACAACCCTCCTGAGTACAATGGATTCAAGATCTGTTTAGGGCAAATGTCCATTTTTGGGGAAGAGATACAGAAGATCAGGGAGATAATAGAAAAGGGGGATCTGGAGCATGGGCATGGAAGGCAGGAAGAATATGATATCCTGACTCCATACCATGACTTTGTCACTAAGAATGTGAAACTGGGAGGTAAGAGAATAAAGCTCGCCGTAGATGCAGGAAACGGCACAGCTGGAGGAGTGGCACCTAGGCTCTATAGGGCCTTGGGTGCAAAGGTAATAAACCTCTTTTGTGAACTGGATGGTGAATTCCCTGCACATCATCCTGATCCCACCGTACCTGAAAACCTAAGGTGTCTTAAGGAGACAGTTATGGTATCCAAGTCAGATCTTGGAATAGCCTTTGACGGGGATGCAGACAGGATAGGGGTTGTAGGACCTGATGGTGGGATAGTGTGGGGCGATCAGCTCCTTATCATATTTTCGAGGGAGCTCCTCAAGAGATACCCAGGGGGTAAGATAATCGGGGAGGTAAAGTGCTCCCAGACACTGTACGAGGAGATCTCCAGAAATGGGGGCGTTCCCATAATGTGGAAGACCGGCCATAGCCTAATAAAAGACAAGCTAAAAAAAGAAGGGGCGTTACTGGCAGGGGAGATGAGCGGCCACATATTTTTCGGGGAGAGGTTTTTTGGATTTGACGATGCCATCTATGCAGGGGCGAGGTTACTGGAGATCCTTTCAAATACAGGCAAGTCAATCCCTGAACTCCTGGAGGGGGTACCCAAGACCTTTACAACACCAGAGATAAGGGTGAACTGCCCTGACCAGATAAAGTTCAAGGTAATAGAGGAGCTCAAAGGGGAATTCAAGAAGGTATATGAGGTTGTGGACGTAGACGGTGCAAGGGTGATCTTCCCAGAAGGTTGGGGCCTTGTTAGGGCCTCCAATACCCAACCTGTGCTGGTACTCAGATTTGAGGCCAAGACTGAAGAGGGCCTCTCTTCGATCCAGGAGACCTTTAGAAAAAGACTAAAGCCATATGGAATCAGCTTCTGAGGCCCATATGAGGCCTGACCCTTTCTCCTTTGCCTTTGTCCTTTGGGCTCAGGGAGGAGCTTTGTAGCTCTCTTAATATGAGTTGGTAGTCCTCCTGGGTGTCCAGGTCGAGGCCAAGAGCCGAGAAGTGGTCCTGGACCTGAAGCTTTTTTAGTGTGCCCCCTTTTTCAAGCTCCTCTACTATTTCCCTGGCCCCTTTGTCACCTGAAAGGGTCAAGAGTCTTTTCTTCAATGAGGAGCTAAAGATCACAGGATGGACTATCCTCTCCTCCTTCCAGAAGCTGGCCCCTAAGAATCCCTTTCCTTCTTCGTATTGGCTGATAAGGTAATCAATGGCCTCACTGGACAGGAAAGGGAGGTCACCTAAAAGGATCATAAAACCCTCTGTTAAGGGATCTGCTTTAGAAACCCCTGCCACGATGGAGGTACTTATACCTTCCCTGTAGTGGGGGTTGAATACCACTTTCAACCTCTGAGAGCTAAGGCCCATAGCGAGCTCAGTGATCTTTTGGGCAGAATGGCCCACTACCAGAATCACCTCCATTAGCCTTGAGTCTAAAGCGGCCTTCAAGACCCTCAGGACCAGGGGCTCTCCCCCAATGGTTGCCAGCTGTTTTACCCCTTTGAATCTCTTGGAGAGCCCAGCCGCTAAAAGGATTCCACTAATTGGAATCCCCCTGGATCCTCTTTCCTTCTCTATAGGCCTCCTCCAGTATCTTGAGGTTTTTCTCCTTTGAAGGGCCCTTGCTCAGATCCTGGATAACAGATACTACCTGGTTATAGGGGATAGGCAGAAACCCAAGGCCTAGGCTGAAACCAATAAGTCCAATATTGGTGGACTGTGCCATCCCCTCTTTTATGGCAAGACTCAGACAATCAAAGCCATAGGCCCTTATCTTCTTTTTCTCTAAAAACTCCTTCACCTGCCGGATGGGAAAGTCTTCCTTCGGTGTGTTTACACAGAGTACACCCTCTGGTTTGAGATAATTGATATTTCTGTATGCCTCTATCTCATCTAAACTGAGGAGGCAGTCTGCACAGTTTTGCCTAATAAGGGAGGAGGAGACATCCCCTATTCTCAAATGGCCTATAACTGACCCTCCTCTCTGCGCCATTCCATGGGTCTCTGCGCCTCTCACCAGGTATCCTTCCCTCATTGCAGCCTCTGCCAGGATCTTTGAGAGGAATAGGATCCCTTGCCCACCCAAGCCGCTTAAAATGATGTCGTATACCTTATGCTCCATTCCCTTCCCCTTCTATGGGCTTGATAGCTCCCTCTGGGCAGATATGGACACAGACACCACATCCTACACAGAGGACCTGATTTATCACCGCCCTTCCACGGGCCTCGTCCTTGGAGATGGCAGGGCACTCAAAGCGCTCAAAGCAGAGTTTGCAAAGGTTACATTCCTCTCCAACGGCCACCTTTACCGGATGGGGCACTGCCTCTTTTCTGTAGGCTATGACACAAGGGTGCCTTGCTATGATGGCAGCAATGCCTCCGTCTTCCCTTTTGGTAAACTCATGGGCCTCTTTCAATGTAGAGATCAGTTCCGGCAGATTATAGCTATCCACCACCTTCAAGTATTCCACCCCGCAACCCTTTATGAGGTCTTGGAGGGGGATCCTTTTCCCTTTTGTCCCGTCGGCTTTTATCCCAAGCCCGGGCGTGGGTTGCATCCCTGTCATGGCGGTGATTTCATTATCCAGGATTACCAGGATAAATCTGGCATCGTTATACACAGAATTGAGTAGCCCTGCCGTACCCGAATGGAAAAAGGTGCTATCACCTATGGTGGCAACTATAGGTCGATCTACCTGGTCCATTCTGTGGGCATGGTAAAAGCCTGTCGCCATGGTAATAGCAGCCCCCATGTCAAGACATGTGTCCACAGCACCTAAATTCAAACCCAAGGTGTAGCAACCTATATCTGAGGTAAAGATACCCTTGGGATTGCTCCTCCTTATGGCATAAAATACTGGCCTATGGGGGCAACCAGGGCAAAGCCTTGGCTTTCTTACGGGCAAATTTAGTTCCTGGACAGGGAAAGTGGCCTCCTCCTCTATCACAAGGGGCTCCAACCCAAGTTCAACCAGGGCGGCGTTTATAACCCTTAGGATCAGCTCTGGGACCAGCTCACCCTCCCTGGGTACGTGACCAGATTCTCTCCCCAAGACCCTGGATCTATCCCCTATCAGGTATTCCAAAAGGGAATCCGTCTCTTCCAAGACCATAACCTTCTTACACCTCGCCAAAAATTCCCGTACCAACTCTTCGGGCAAAGGGAAGGGGGTTCCTATTTTCAGTACGGGGATATCATCCCTTCCGAATTCCTCTATGAGATCTCTTACAACTGCATAGCAGACCCCAGAGGAGATGATGCCAAAGGGATAGTCTTTAAAGGCGAGCATAGAATGCCTGTTGAAGGCACCCATCTCCTCGAAACGCTTTTGGATCTCTTTCAGCTTTTGGTTTAGCCCTTTGTGGAGGAAGTATCGGAATCTTGGGGTAGCTGCCCACCTGTTGGGGTCCCTTTGAAATCTGGCAGGGACCCTAACAGGTCTTATCTGGTCCCACCCGATCACCTCCCTTCCATGGCATACCCTTATGGTGGGTCTGAGGATCACTGGTACCTTGAAGGCCTCTGATATTGAGAAGGCCTCCTGTATCATCTCCCTTGCCTCTTGGGGGGTGGAGGGGTCAAAGACGGGTACCTTGGCAATCCTTGCCACAAGACGGGTATCCTGTTCTGTCTGGGAGGAGTGGGGGCCTGGGTCATCACATGAGATGACCACAAATCCCCCCTCTTGTCCTATGTATGCAGAGCTCATGAGGGAATCCATAGCCACATTGAGCCCTACCTGTTTCATGGAGCAGGCGGATCTCTTGCCGGCCACAGCGACAGCGTACGCCACATCAAAGGCCACCTTTTCGTTTGTGGACCACTCTGCATAGGTGTTGATACCCTCGAGTCTGGAAAGTCTTATAAACTCAGGTAGGATCTCTGAGCTGGGGGTCCCGGGATAGGAGGTCAGGACCTCACAGCCTGCTTCTAATAGCCCTAAGGCTATTGCCCCGTTACCTAACATGAATTCCTTTCTCTTCACTTCTTTATCCTTTCCTTTGCCTTTTCTATGAGTTCCACAAGGGTTAAGAGCTTGGGTTTGGGTTTCGCAAAGAATATGCCTTCGAAGACCTCCTGCTCATACCTCTCCCTGAAATATTCTTCCACAGAAAATATACCGTGCCAGCAGTCGAGGGCCTTTGGGCACGGGAAGGAGCCACCTTCCCTTTCGCAGTAGCTGAAATATATTTGGTGCCCCAATTTGGGGCACCTGATCAAGAATGAATCGGGAGGGGCCGGTATCATCTTCCCTTTATCTTTGGCTTGGGGAGGTTGGCTATTTCTGCCAAGGCCCTTTGTATCTCCTCCTCAGGGAGTTCGTAGTCAGATAGCTTACCTGACATATAAGCATCGTATGCGGCCAGGTCCACGAGCCCGTGCCCGCTCCAGTTAAAGAGGATCACCTTCTCTTTTCCCTCTTCCTTTGCCTTTAATGCCTCTCTGATTACCATTGCTATGGCGTGATCTGTTTCTGGGGCAGGGATAAATCCTTCGGACCTCGCAAAGGTGATCCCAGCTTTAAAGGTCTCCAACTGATGTACTGCCTCTGGCCTGATCAGACCATCTACCACAAGCTGACTCACGATTGGCGCCATACCATGGTATCTGAGCCCACCTGCATGGATAGGTGCCGGGATAAACCCATGGCCTAAGGTGTGCATAGGCAGAAGGGGTGTGAGCCTCATGGTGTCTCCATGGTCGTAGGCAAATGGTCCTTTGGTCATGGTGGGACAGGAGGCAGGCTCTACGGCTATGATATCCACCTCTTTGCCGTTGATCTTATCCCTTACAAAGGGAAGGGCCAGGCCTGCAAAGTTGCTGCCTCCTCCGGCACAACCTATTACCACATGGGGATATTCCCCTAGCATGGCCAGCTGCTTTTGTGCCTCAAGTCCTATTATGGTCTGGTGCAAGAGTACATGGTTTAAAACACTCCCCAAGGAGTATTTGGTGTCAGGGTCAGAGACAGCTGCCTCCACCGCCTCGCTTATGGCAATTCCCAAAGAACCGGGAGAGTCCGGATCCTTCTCCAATATAGCCCTGCCTGCATTGGTTTCATTACTTGGGCTTGGTATGCAATTTCCCCCCCACACTTCCATCATAAGCCTTCTATAAGGCTTCTGATAAAAGCTTACCTTCACCATAAAGACCTTTGCCTCTATGCCGAAGAGGTTACAGGCAAAGCAGAGGGCACTTCCCCACTGACCGGCTCCCGTCTCTGTGGTGATCCTTTTGGTCCCGGAAATCTTGTTATAATAGGCCTGAGCCACAGCTGTGTTGGGTTTGTGGCTGCCTGGCGGACTTACTCCTTCGTTTTTAAAGTAGATCCTGGCAGGGGTGCCCAAATGCCTCTCCAAATGATATGCCCTATAGAGGGGGGTAGGCCGCCAGAGGAGGTATTTGTCCAGTACCTCCTCGGGGATCTCAATGAACTGCTTTTGGCTTACCTCTTGCTCTATTAGTGGCATTGGGAAGATGGGCTCCAGGGCCTCAGGTCCGATTGGCTGACCTGTACCGGGGTGAAGAGGTGGTTGTAATGGGTTAGGCATGTCAGGCAAGATATTATACCACTGCCTGGGGATCTCCCTTTCAGGGAGTAAGATCTTCTTTGCCTCCATGACGCCTCCTTTGGTTTAAGGGTTAAACACCATTCTGCCTTTCCAGGCAGGCCACCATTTTATTAATCCCGGAGAGTTTCCCCGGGGTTTTGGAAGCGTGCAAAAGCCTATGGACAGGCAACATAGCCTGCCTTCGGCCTAAAAGTCAACCTCTAAAAATTTAGTACCTTTCGGTGACGTGAACTACTATGGACTTTCCCTCAAAGAATTCTTGGGAAAAGTTGGCCACCAACTCAGGGTCATACATCTTGCAACTGAAGATATCCAGGTATGCAGTGTTGGTAAGGTTGGCAAAATGTCCAGAGATGAGGGATGTCTCTATCAACTGGAGCATGGAGAATCCTGCCACCCTCTCGTCTTCACCGAAGTGAACTACCTGACACTCCCCAAACCTCTTCATCTGGATTAGGTCACAAAGCCTTATCACATATTCCCGTATCTTTTCCTCATCCCTAATGGTATTGGGATTGCAGTCATAAATATCCAAGCTTGTCTGAAGGCCCCAGGGAGCCAGCTCCTTCCTTGATGCAGCCATTACACTCATATAAACCACCTCCTCCCTTATGCATCTATGTTTGAGCTTGTGATCTAATTTTGGACTGCAATTCTTAGAGGCCTATAAGCTCTTAGTCAAGAATAAATGTGACCCCTTCGGCCTTCTGTGTAAAAAATTTTTCCGGAATATAATCGAAGGGTTAGAGGTGGAAGAGGGGAGGGTACCTATAGGGTGCCTCAAAGTCCTCTCCTCCTCTTTTTAAATCTGAGGATGGCAACATATGCTCCCAAGATAAGGCAGCAGGCGATGATAACGGATATGGTGACAGAATTCAGCCGGCTTCTCAGTGTCTCCTGGTTTTCACCGAATATGTATCCTACGACTGTAAGTATGCTCACCCATATACCAGAGCCAAGGGCTGTATAGAGCAGAAACTTCGGTATGGACATCTTTAGGAGTCCAGCAGGCAGTGAGATGTACTGTCTTATGCCAGGGAGGAGTCTTCCTATAAAGGTACTTATGGGACCGTGTTTGTCAAAAAACTTTTCTGCCTTGTTCAAAGATCTTTCGGTTAGGAGCACATATTTGCCATACTTCAAGAGAATGGCCCTCCCCCACTTGACTGCCACATAGTAGTTAAAAATTGCCCCTAACACACTCCCAAAGATACCAGAGAATATGCACAGCCCCAGTGACATCTTCCCTTGTGATGCCAGATAACCTGCAGGTGGCATTACTACTTCACTCGGGAAAGGGAAAAATGAAGATTCAAGAAACATAAGTGCAATTATTCCTCCATAGCCCATCTGACCTATCTTTTCCACTATCCAAAATATGATTTGTTCCATTACATCTCCTTAAAGATGGAATTCATTTTGAAGCAAGACCGAAGAACCCTCAAAAAAAGAACAATTCAAATACTAAACTTGTCAGATCAAACAAGTTTGTTGACTTTTTTTGCCACGTGGCATATTAGCCCTTAAGATCAGCATTTTCAAGGAGGTCTGCATGATCCAGGGGAAGGCTAAGCTCGGCGTTTGGGTTTCCATCTTGGCTGTGGTGATCCTCTTCTCTGTATTTCAGGTAAGTCAAAATCGTGCCTTGGGAAAATTGGAGGGGGATGAGATAGAGATCTCCACCCATTCAGGTGACCAGCAAAACCCCCATGGGATATTTTTGCCTGATAAGAACCTCTGGTTTGTGGTCTACGAGGACCACTCTGAGGTTTCCAAAGGTTCTGAGATAAAGGGGCTTTTTGTGAGACCTGATGGCACAACATGTGGCAAAAGCTTTACAATAAGTTCTGATACCCCAGGGAATGGAAACCAGACCGTGCCCCGTGCGGCTTATAGAGACGGGGCAGGAAAGGCAGATCCCACAGACAGGATACTCGTCCTTTGGCAGGATACGAGATCTACCACTAATGTGGGCGGATATATATATTATGCAGCCTTAGATGTGAGTTCTTATACCCCCACAGAGTCTATCTGTGCCCTCCCCTCTTCTTCAGGTGAGTTTGAGGTTCTGTTTGAAGACGATGACCCTAATGCCGCTGGTACCCAATCCTATGTCACCTCAAGGAGCCTTCCAAGGGTAACTTACGATACTGTTAAGGACAGATTTCTAATGGCCTGGGTAGAGTCCAGAAATAGTCAGAAGACGGTCTCTTATATCCCCTTTCCGTTACCAGCCACTGAGGTGAGCTGGAAATTTGGTGATACCTCTTTTGTAGGTTATGGTGCCCTAAAGGGTGATCTTTCTGGTTATGAGACATCCCCAACAATTATCTACCATCATAATGAAGGGGGATCAGCTTATACAAGGGTTAGAAGGCTTTCCTCCTCTAAAGAGGCCTACAAAGAGAAACGTGTCTACGAGGCCTTCAATGGGATAACTAACCTTGATCTCTCTTGCGACTCTACTTCCAATGAATGCCTGATCATCTGGGAAGGGTTCAAAGAAGAGATTACAGTGGAGAATACCTGCAAAGACGACCCATCCGAAAGTACATCTAATGGAATATGCGATAACAATGATATAGTGACCTCCAGTGCAAGTTCACAGGTACTAGATAACTCTAAGGCAATATATGGTCTATTCGAGAAGAATTTTGGCCTTTCCATCCCATCTTTTAAGGTTTCCTCCTCCAAAGACGATTGTTATTACCCTTCCTTGGGTTTTGACCCTGTTACAAAGAAGTTCTTGGCTGCATGGGAGACCTTGGGAGAAGGCGGCTACCAGAAGATCTATGGTCAGCTCATATTCTCAGGGGGAGGATCCTACAACAAGAACTTCCTCATAAGTTACCAGGACACAGATGGGGACGGCAATCAGGACGAAAATATCTTGAACTCAAAACAGACAAGGCCCCATGTATCATATGATTCTGTAAACCAGAGGTATTTTGTGACATGGCAGGACGGAAGAAATGGATCGATTTCCATCGAAAACCTGGACATATATGGTCAATATGTGGACTCAGAGGGCACCTTGAGGGGAACAAATTATGCCATAAGCACCCAAGGATCTAACCAGCTGGCACCTGTTACGGTTTACAACCCCTTGGAAAACCTGTTTCTAACTGTATGGAAAGATGGCAGAAACACTTCGACCACAGGTTCTGACATATATGGGCAGAGGTTTTCCTTGGGTCAGCCACAGCTGACCCTCCTGAAGCTGGACAACACCCCCTTGGCCCCTGCGCTCATAGACTTTGGGTCCATAACGAAGGGCCAATTTTCCACTTACTCCTTTAAGATCAAGAACACAGGTGATGTGAGCATAAGTGTGGATTGTATCTCGCCAGACCCGGCCACCCTCACACCCTTTTCCTTCTCTAACCTGCCCAAAGAATTAGCAGCATGCTCTGAGGCAGGTTCTGCCACACAGCTTACATTGGTCCCTTCAGCAGAGGTGACCTTGACCACAAAGTTTTCCCCCGATGGAGAAGGGACCTTTATGAGCTCTTTTACCATAAAGAGCAATGCAGGGGAGAGGACCGTAGCATTGCAGGGTATTTCTGTATCACCTGATCTTACCCTTCAGGAAGGGGACGGCACAGATGACGGGACCCTCGCCTTTGGCTCCATAAAGCCCAATCAAACTAAAGACCTTACGTTTTCTTTGGTCAACAACGGGACGATTGAATATCAGGTGACATCTATTGCCGGGATATCTGGGCCTTTTAGTATCGTTGAAAACCCTACATTCCCGTTTACGCTCCTTCCAGGGCAACAGAAGACCTTTACTGTGAGATTCGCGCCTGTTGAAAGGGCAACTCATCTCGTGGAGGTTGTTATCAATACAGACAAACCAGGGCTTAAGAGGACCCTTTGGCTCCAGGCCAGTTGTATTGCTCCGGTATTGAAACTGAACCCTACCTTTATAGATTTTGGAACACAAAAGGCCAATACAACAACCAATAGCACTGTCGCTATAAGCAATGAAGGAGATGACGACCTGATAGTCTCCTCGTGTGGGAGTTTCCCACAGGGATTTTCCCTTAAAGGCTCTTGTCCTGAGAAGGTGGCAGCAGGAGAGTCAAAGAGCTTGACGATTCAATTTTCTCCCACAGATGTTGTAACCTATGAAGGCACTATTAACATACAGACGAATGGAGGCAACCAAGGTGTGATCTTAAAAGGAGCTGGAAAAGGGGGTAAGGTTGCGATAACCCCAAGCCAGTTAGACTTTGGGGTTATTGTTGTAAACAGCCAAGCGGTCCTCCCCTTAGAGATAAGAAACGAGGGTAACGACACCCTCACAATTACATCTATAACATCTCTAAGCTCTCCTTATTCCTTGAATTTGGGTTCAGCTCTTCCTGCTACACTTCAACCGAACACAACCATTACAGCCCTTATTAACTTTTCTCCCAATAACAGTGGCCTCTTTACATCTTCCATAACTATTTCTACAGATGCCATAAACGGTAATCAGACGGTTTCCATACAGGGCCAGGCCATCCAGTCCAAGGTGACAATAACTCCATTTCCCGTTGGGTTTGAACAGATCCAGGTGGGGGAGACAAGTTCCATGCTCCTTAGCATCAAGAATGAAAATCCCACCAAGGTAAAGATCCTCTCCATAGATCCCCCTCTTGCCCCCTTTAGCATTTCAAACCAGGTTACAACTCCCTATGAAATGGCAAGCGGAGAAACAGTTCAGTTGGTAGTAAAGTTTAGCCCTATACAGGCGGGTCAGTTTGGTTCAAACATGAAAATCCTCTTTGACTTTAAGCCTACGCCTATCACCGTAGGAATTTCAGGCTCTGCCATAGCCCAACTGATCCAAAAGGGTGAGATTGTATTTAAGGAAAAGGGAGTAGAGGTTACCTACCTTGATTTCGGAAGTGTGGTAAAGGGAGGCCTTTCACAAAAGGAGCTCGTCATTGAAAACAAGACTACTAAGAAGTTGACGCTTTTATCCCCTGGGGTCTCAGAAGGATTTAAGGTGGAAGGGACTTTCCCCATGACCCTATCTGAATATGGATCTCAAGGCTATACCAGTACTGTAAGCGTGAAATTCTTGCCCACTCAGGTTAAATCCTACGAGGGTAATATCAGCTTTAACGAGAAAGATAGCCAGTTTATCTACCAGCTCTCGGTGGTGGGTGCAGGGGTTAAGGCTGCGGCCACATCCACTACTGATGGTATTATGGTTGAAACTATACCCCTTAAGGCAGAAGAGATTCCGGGTGCCAAACCCAGTAATTTTCAAGCAAAGGATGCAGTCTCGGTCTATTTGACCAATGCCCCAGAGGAGGTGAGCCTCACCTTTAAGTTCAGTGACCTGCCTTCAAATCCTGTGTTCTACAAAGTGGACAAAAACAACAACTGGTGCAAGCTATATCCTTCCAATGCCTGCTCGGGTATCTCCAATGTCCAGCTTAAAGGTGGGGACCTGAGCTTTAAGCTGAAAGATAATTCTGACTGTGACAAAGACCCCCAGATAGGTGTAATATACGATCCCATAGTGGTGGGCGATGAGACAGCGACCACCACCACTACCCAAGCAGGAACGGGGACAGGCACTACCACAGGGACAGGAGGTGGAGCAGGAGGTGGGGGTTCTTGCTTCATTGCCACTGCGGCCTATGGAAGTGGGCTACACCCCTATGTGGTGGAGCTTAAGAGGTTTCGGGATAGACATCTGATGTCTAATCCCGTGGGGAGGTCCTTTGTGGGGTTTTACTATAGGGTTTCACCTCCCATAGCAGAAATAATCGCGCAGAATGAGGCCTTGAGGGCAGTGGTTAGAATTGGGCTTTATCCCGTTGTCTTTGCCGTACTACACCCCTTCCTGTTAATCATCCCTTTAAGCCTTGGTGCACTAATGGGTATTATTTGGGTACAGAGAAGGGGAAGTGTAAGGAATCGAGGATAGAAATGGCACAAAAGGTGACAGTATTGGGAGAGAAGGAGGTGGAGGAGAGGATCCGTTCCTTATGCCATCAGATCTTGGCCCAGACGCCTGAGACAGAAAACCTATGTATAGTGGGCATAAGGACAGGTGGGGCAATCCTTGCAAAGAGGATAGCAGATGTATTTGCTAAATCTTATGGATTTGAGGTGCCCCTGGGTATATTGGACATTACCCTCTACAGAGATGACTGGAGCCGTATTTCAACGGTCCCTATGGTGGGTAAGACAGAGATTCCCTTCAATGTGGATGAGAAGGTAATAGTCCTTGTGGATGATGTAATATTTACGGGAAGGACCATTAGGGCAGCCATGGATGCCATCATGGACATGGGTAGACCCCAAAAGATCCAAGTGGCGGTACTTGTGGACAGGGGAGAAAAGGCAAGGGAGCTGCCCATAGTTGCAAACTTTGTGGGGATCACTCTGGATGTGCCGGTGGACAGAAAGGTAAATGTGTACCTGAGGGAAATGGGCCATTCTGATCATGTGGCCATTGAGGAGAGAAAGGGTTAGATGAAGCGGAAAGGCTCTGAATCTACTGATATGTTAATTAGAAGGCTGGATGAGCTCCTTACATCCGAAGAGTCAGATATGATAAAGGAGGTACTGGAAACAGAAGAGATTGCTTTAGGAATGATAGATAGAATGCGTGAGAGGCTTATATGGAGTAGACCTGTTTTGAATGCAATACTGGAAAAGTTCCGATCAAAGAAAATACAAAAAGCAATCAAAACGCTCTCACATGACCTCTCACAAAAGGGGATAAAAACAGATGAAACTATAATTGAAAAGTACATATCGAAGGTGGTATACATAAATCCTGTCAAGTCCAATCCCATAAAAAAGGCTTTTTCATCTATACCTTGTGGATTTAAAAGGGTGAGAGTAGCATTCTTATTCCTTTCAAAATCCCTTTACCTTTATGTATGCTACTCACCTTTAATGGGCATAAAGAGAGCATTTTTGATTGACAAGCCTACTTTTGAAAAGATAAAGGGAGAGAGCGAATTAGAATTTATCAGTATTCCACCCGAGTATGCATTTGTAAGCTTAAAACTTTCATATAAAAATACCAGTGCCCAAGAGGTTGCTGCTATGGATTTTGATGCCAAGTTAATTTTAGAAAGCTTGGCTTTAGCAGCAACTCTGAATGTTGATTCAATTTTCTACAGATATCTTGGTCCAAAAGATTTTGATGATATTGAAAATTTTGATGAAACAGAAGTCATACTTACTATGGGAGAGATACTTGTGGATCACGAGCTCATCAAGGAGTATGCTCTAAAATACGGTGATATTGTAAATCCTAAGATCAGTCTCAGCAAAGAAATTATCAGTTACAATGTAGATCAGCTTTTGGAAGAGGTTACAAACAAGGTTTTGACAGAAGAGCTTAGAGAAGAAATACTATTGGCTATTAAAGATGAGATACTTTTTTCAAAGTTTTTAGGGAAAGAAGTAAAAAAAGAATTATTTGTTTTGATGTTCTTGTTTAATCAAAAGTATAAAAATCTACTCAAGAAACCACTGGAAATCTTTCTTAAAGCCATTTATAACAGAGAACAAAAGCAAAGGTCTATGGAATTTTAGGGGGCTTATATGTATGAGACTATACAGATAAGAACAAATGCAAGATCTACTATGTTGGATATAACAAGCGAGGTACAGAGATGTGTCTCAGAGTCGCAGGTAAGAAGTGGAATATGTATTGTATATGTACCGCATACCACAGCTGGCATTACCATCAATGAGGGTGCAGATCCAGATGTTACAAGGGACATCACGGAAAGACTCTCTGATCTTGTCCCCCATAGGGGAGGGTATCACCATACAGAGGGAAATGCAGATTCCCACATTAAGGCCACCCTTGTGGGAAGTTCTGTAACCCTCCTGGTGGAGGAAGGGAGGCTGGTTTTGGGAACCTGGCAGAGGGTCTTCTTCTGTGAGTTTGACGGACCAAGGAACAGAAAGGCCTTTGTGAAGCTTTTGCCCTCAAACCCATAGGCTTATCTCTGGCTTAAGGCCCAGGTCGGTGAGCCAATGAGATACTGAGCTCAAGAGCAGTTTATAGAATCCATGTCTCCCCCCTAAGCCTTTCCTGCCAAAGAAGAAATTCACCTCCAACCAATAAGGGCAAGCTGGCTCTTTTAAGGAAAAGACCATGTCTACAGCTGCCAGGTCCAGTCTTGTCTGGGTTTTTACCCTCCTTACGCTTTCAATTCCCTCCCTTATGAGCTCAGGCCGAAAATCTTCTACTATCTTTGCCCCTTTGCTGATATTCACCACCAGGGAATCCCCCTTCTTCCAATAGCCCACATAGTCCTTATAGAGGGTTACAACCCTCAGGACATATCCTTGGCTCTCTATGTACTCCTGAACCAGCAGGGGACTTGAAAGGAAGATATCCTGCCTCTTTCCATAGAGTTCCTCTAGTCCCTTCTCATCTTCAACCAGTAGGATGTTATTACCTTCGTGCTCGTTGGCGGATTTTATCAAGAAGGGGAAGCCAGGCCTCTGGGATAGTAGGGTACTGTGGGCAAAAAGGCTATTGAGATCTTCAAATACAAGGGTCTTAGGATAGTCCACCCCCCATAAATGAAAGCTATTCAACTGATCCACCTTGTTTCGCCATCCTATTCTCAATGACTGATCAGGAAAGTGTGGCTTTTGGTACTCCAATAGGGTTTCAATGAGGAAAAATGGGGCAACTTGCGGCAGGATCACGGCATCTGCCCCTCTTATAAGTCTCTTCACCCTATTGGAGATACCCTCTTTATCCGCCACCACTATGTTTTTGTGGGCCTTTATAATGGGATGAAAGGATAGGATCATCTCCTAAGAGGTCCAAGGGACTGTGAAAGATATATTGGCTACTTAATTTTTTCTCTTATGTCAACTCCACCATGATTTTTTGGGCCATTCCTTTACCTATTGCAAGCCTTGTGTCTCCCCTTGCCACTACGATCCCGTCTCCCACCGAATCAGATATCACTTCAAGGATGTCCCCTGGCCTGATCCCCATAGAAAAGAGTCTAAGCCTTGCCATCCTTCCTCCCACTATCTCTTTTACTACATATTTTTCACCTGGCTTTGCCATGTTGAGGGGCATTAGGTCTCTTATTTTGTGCCTACAATCCTCGCAAATCCCGTATATTTCCATCCTGTGATGCAAGATATTAAAACCATGCTTTTTGGCTATCTGCTCCTGTAGATCTTCCAAGGTAGGATCCTCAAATTCCACAATTTTGTTGCATCTGATACAGATCAAATGGTCATGGTGGAACCCTAAATGTCTATGTTCAAATTTGGCTGGCTGATCTTTGAATTCCTTTTTGATAGCAAAACCAAATTCTACAATTTTGGACATATAATCTTGAATAGTTCTTTCATCTAAGACAATCCCCTTATCTTGAAGCTTCTTTTTCAATTCTTCAATTGTAACATGGTCTTCTGACGCTTGAAATGCATCAAAAACCTTGAGAATATCTTCATAGAACACGGGTTCGTTCTGAAGCAAAAGCCTTTTTAAATTCTCTCTCTCATGACTGTGATGAGGCATTATTTATCTCTCTCCTTTATGAATCCTAAGAACCCCAAGACTGAGTTCCTCAAAAACTCGAGCTCCCTTATCTGTTCGTCTGAATCCATATTTTTGAACTCTTTTAATCTGATGTCTTTGCTTAGCAATTTATCTATTATGAGTTCAAGGCTGTCTCCATTCTTGTAAAATTCCCATATCGAATCATACCAAAATTTGAGCTGATCCCTAAAATCCCTCAAAAGCCTCTGGCCATCTTCCGCCTTCCCACAGTGGGCATAACAAAGCTTATCCACTCTGGTCTCCATAAGAAGATCTATACTCGTTATTGCCTGATCTAAGAAAAATCTGTGGGGTGTTGCAGGCCTAAGGTAGTCGCGGCCGTTTACATAGAAATGGTTCCCTCCTGCCTCACCCAAAAAGATCTCCGAGTCAGTTGAAAAGCATAGGTGATGGGGTGCATGACCGGGGGTACTCAGAATTCGAACGCCTGGTATAGAGGCCTCTTTGTGGGAAATGAGTCTTTCTGTGGGCACCGGCGCAGGCTTACCGTATTGGATGGCCCGCTCCTTCAGTACCTTTACACTGGCATCCCAAAAGGAATCAGGGTTGGCCAAAAATTTTATACCCATTTCGTGGCAGACCCCTCTGGCCATCGGGTAGGCATCCAGTACTGGCTGAAGGGCGCCTGCATGGTCTATGTGGATGTGGGTAAGGAGAATATAGTCTATCGTATCCACATTTAGCTTCTCAAGTCTCTCTATCAGTTCACCATGGCCGTTATAAGGCCCCACATCCACAAGGCATACCTTTTTGCCCTCTATAAGGTAGCTACAAAAGAAGTCTCTGAACTGGGGATCTGAAAGGGGTATTGGTATAAATTTGGATTCCATCTCTTTTCCCATCCCTTAAGTTTAGGGTTTGATTCCATAATAGGCAATTGTGGTACCAAAGGCAAAGGTCTTCTGCCTTATATCCCGTAAGCCTACCTCTTTGAGTATCCTTTTCATTTCCTGTGGGGTTTTAAAGGACATGGTTGAAAGATAGAGGTATTCGTAAGCATCCCTGTCCCTTGAGATCCATTGCCCCACGAAGGGCACTACTTTCCGAAAGTAAAACCTAACAAGAACCCCATAGGGGTTCTGGGGAGAGGTAGGCATGGTATCTAAGCCACACCATATCCCATCTCTTTTTAGTACCCTTACCTGCTCCTTCAAAGACCTGGTAAGATCTGGTACATTTCTGAGCAAAAAGGCTGAGACAACCCTATCAAAAGACTCGGTCTTAAACGGGATCTCCGTGGCATCCCCCTCCACAAGATAGGCCCTTTCGATCCTATCTTTGGCTATCTTCAGCATGGACCTGCTCACATCGAGCCCTATACCGTTTTCGGTCTTTTTATAGGCCTGCTTCAGGAGCTTCCCAGTGCCTGTTCCCACATCCAGGACCAACATCCCCGGCCTTATCCTGGCCAGATCAATGAGGCTCCTCCTCCAGATTCTATCCATACCAAACGTCATAACGGTATTGGAGAGATCGTATCTTTCTGAGATCCGGTCAAACATCTCCCTTATATCTTTATCTTTCCCCATCTCAGAGTAGCACTGCCCCCATGTCTGCGCTGGAAACCTGGTTTGCATACCGAAAAAGGTAACCCTCCCTGATCTTGGGCTCAAAGGGTGGAAGGGAGAGAAGCCTTTTTTGGATCTCTTCTTCTTCCAGAAGCAGGTTCAGGGTCTTTTGGGGTATGTTGATCTCAACAATATCCCCATCCCTGACCACTGCTATGGGCCCTCTTGAGGCGGCTTCAGGGGATACATGGCCAACGGAGGCACCTCTTGTGGCTCCAGAAAATCTCCCGTCGGTGATGAGGGCCACAGACTCGTCCAAACCCATTCCTGCAAGGACAGAGGTGGGGGTAAGCATCTCTCTCATCCCTGGCCCTCCTTTGGGTCCCTCATATCTAATTACCACAACCTCACCCGGTCTTATGGCCCTAGAGAGAATGGCCCTGGTTGCCTCTTCTTCTGAGTCAAAGACCCTGGCCGGTCCCTTGTGCACAAGCATCTCTCTCTTTACTGCAGAACTCTTCACAATGGCCCCTGCCGGTGCAAGATTCCCAATGAGAATGGCAAGGCCCCCTTTTGCCTCATAAGGATCCTCAGCGGGTCTTATGGGTCCTTTCACCTTGATCTGGGGTCTTAGCTCATCCAAGAGCTCTCCTATGGTCCTTCCTGTGACCGTGAGTTCCCCTTCGTTTAAGAGACCTTTCTTTCTAAGCTCCTGGAGCACAGCAGGTACTCCCCCAGCATGATAAAAGTCTGATAGGTGATATCTTCCTGAAGGGGCAAGGGATGCAAGCCTTGGAACCCTCTCTGTGAAGGGGGAAAAATCGGTTAATCTAAGGTTTATCCCCCTATAATGGGCAAGGGCAGTCAGGTGAAGGGCGGTATTTGTGGAACCTCCAAGGGCCATATCCAGGGTTATTGCATTTTCTATGGAACCTCTGGTTATTATATCCCTTGGCCTTATATCTTTGCGTACCAGTTCCACTATCTGCCTCCCTGCCCTCTTTCCAAGCCTTAACCTCTGTGCATAAACAGCAGGAATGGATCCATTGTAGGGGAGTGAAAATCCTAAGGCCTCTGTGAGATTGCTCATGGTATTTGCAGTATAAAGACCTGCACAGGAACCAGGCCCAGGACAGGCACATTCTTCCATCTCCACTAATTCTTCATGGGATATCTTCCCCTCTGCCCTTTGGCCCACTGCTTCGAATACCTTGTCCAAACCCACCTCTGTATCCCTTATCCTCCCAGGTAGCATAGGCCCCCCTGAGATAAAGAGAGAGGGTATGTTTAGCCTCACTGCTGCTATGAGCATTCCAGGGATGATCTTGTCACAGGATCCCAAGAATACTATGCCGTCGAAGGGATGGGCCTTTACCATTATCTCTATGCTATCTGCTATAAGCTCCCTGCTAGGCAGAGAGTACTTCATGCCTTCGTGGTTCATGGCTATTCCATCGCAGACACCTATGGTATTGAATACTATGGGTGTCCCGCCCTCGGAATATATCCCTGCTTTAATGGCATCTTCTATGGGCCTTAGGTGTACGTGGCCTGGGATCACCTCGCTATAGGTGCTACAGATCCCAATAATTGGCCTCTTCAGCTCCCAATCATCTATACCCATTGCCCTAAAAAGTGCCCTGTGGGGGGCCCTTTCTATCCCCCTCAATATCTCTTCACTTCTCATCTCTCTCTCCTTTCACCCTCTTTTCTTTCCAGACCCTGTACTCCCAGAGGGCCCTGATGGCCTTGGCCCCCAAGAGTGGATCCGTAAAGACAGGGATCTTTTTCCTTATTAGGGAGGCCAGGTAAGGCTCCCTGAGATCTCTGAAGCTAAAACACATGATGGGCTTTTTAGTCCTATCTATGGTCGTTCGCAGAGATTCTGTGAGGCCTTCAACCACCTCCATTGCCATTGCATCCATTTTCTCCTCTTCTACCTTCATCTGTTTCAGGACGGACCTTATTCGTTCCTGTGGTAGAAAGGAGTAATAGAAGAGTATGTCCACGTCCTCATTCTCCAAGATGAGCTGAGGGAGTTGTGTGTAGTAAGCCATCATGTCCTTAGAGAAAGTGACATCCACAGGGTTATTCACATTAGCCGTACTGGGCAGGTGTTCTTTGAGCCTTGTCACAAGACCATGACTGATCTCTGGCATATCCAGGCCTGCCCTACCGCAGGCGTCTGCAGCTGCCGCACCTGGCCCCCCTGAGTGGGTTTGGACCACGACCCTCTTGCCTGAAGGAAGAGGAAGGTTTTGAAAGGCCCAGCATATGTGAAATAGCTCGGTCACGCTATTTGCCTTTACTACCCCCGATTGTCTGAAGGCAGAATCGTAGAGGATTTCAGGACCTGCCATGGCCCCTGTGTGCCCTATCCCTGCCCTCTTACCCGTTTCTGTACCCCCCACGTAATAGGCCACTATGGGTTTTCTTAAGGAGACCTCCCTTGCCACCTTTAGAAACCGTCTCCCCCTTTTTATCCCCTCTAAGTAGAGGGCTATCACCTTTGTATTGGGGCAGAGTGCAAGGTATTCAAGGCAATCCACGATATCTATATCTGCCTCGTTCCCCACACTAAAGGCGGTGCTAAAGCCCATGTTAAAGATGTGGAGGTAATCAAACATTTGGGTCACGAAGCTTCCGCTCTGGGAGGCCATGCCCAAGGAACCTGCCTCTGCACCGTATCTAAACAGAGTGGTGTTCAATTTTGCATGGGGGTTTGCAACCCCTATACAATTGGGACCCAAAAACCTAATCCCATACCTCTTGGCAGTCTCCTTCACCTCCTCCTCCAGGACGGCACCTTCCTTCCCCATCTCCTTAAAGCCCCCACTCACCACTATGGCATGTCTCACTCCTGCCTCTCCACAGGAGGAGAGTATCTCTTTTACGATCCCGGTAGGGACCACGATAAGTGCCAGATCAGGTCTCTCGGGCACCTCCGCTATATTTTTGTAAGCCTTAAGGCCCATTATGACCTTATCCCTTGGATGGACAGGATAGATCTTGCCTTTGAATCCCAAGTCCATTAGGGCGGCCAACTGGACCGAACCCATGGAAGAAGGATCAGAGGAGGCCCCAAAGAGTGCAATGCTATTGGGATTTGCTATCTTGTATAAGGGACTATCTTTCATATCGCTCAACATCTTCTATCCCTGTTTCAACCTCCTATAAGGATTTTGCTACCAGCCTCCTGCTCAGAGAGGATATTAGTCTCCATTTTTTCCCTTTTTAAAGGAGCCCTCCTTTTTTAGGAAGAGGGCCCTCCTTGCTTCAATGAGACTACGAGCATTTGGACAATTACCCATAAACGCTACGAAGTCAAGCCTCTCAGAGGCCTTCTAATAGATGCCGGTTATTTTAAGATCTATACCAACACAACTCCCTAATATCTGGTTCAAAGCTCCCTCTATCACATAGAAAACTGTGATGGGAAGGCCTTAGTGTATCTGGATTCAGCCATAGCTTCCTAAAATGATTTCAGAAAAAGACGGTGACCATATTAGGCGGAAGGGAAAAGAGCAATTAGGCCCTCTCTTTTCGGTTATAAAAAAGAGGTAGCCCCGCAGATGATAAAACTACCTCCCCTATAGGACTCGAATCCGGTATTGAGATTCCCGTGGACGTCTAGTGGGTAACTTGCCTTTGCCCTGAGCAGAACCTATAACCCACAACTGTTAAATCTATGGGGGTGGATATAAGCTTGGGGACATTTTTCTCTCAAGATACTCGATCTTTCATTTATAGATCTCTCTTCATCTCCATTAATGGGAATATCCCAGAATGCCTGGACATAGGTTGACCTTTGGGTATATAATTCATCTAAAGAGGATGGACAGGCAAGAGGACAGAATCAAAGAGCTTTGCACAAGCTTTGGAATCGAGCCAACCTTTTATGACATCTGGGGAGATGAACGAAATGTCCCGATTGAAACCCTAAGAGTCATCCTAGATCAGATTTCGGAAAAGGTTGAAAGGGTTGAGGCCCAGGGAGCTGGGACTGGATCTATTTTTTTACCCGACCTCACTGTCAATAGTCTTCTCCTTAAAGAGGGGGATAAACCTTTCTTTCAGATTCTTTCAGGCCATCCCTTAGAAGGTGAAGTGGAATGGCTTTTGGAAACAGAGTCTGGTAATTGTATGGAGGGATCTTTTAGGGCAGGCGAGCTAAACCAAAAAGAGGCCTCATATCCTTGTAAGCATTATCTTGCCAATGTTTCAATCTCAAGGGATCTTGAATACGGATACCATTTCATCAATTTGAATTATAAGGGGAAGCATATTAGGAAACTTTTGATTAACGCTCCAACAACCTGCTACGTCCCTGAGTGGCTATTGTCCGAAAGAAAGGTCTATGGCATCAATTTGCAGCTCTATTCCATAAGGAGTCAAACAAATTTAGGGGTCGGAGACTTTGGGGACTTAAGGTCCTTTGGGGAAGGCCTGAAAGGATCTTGCCTGACCATTTTGGGGATGAGCCCACTGAATGCCCTCTTTCCCCATGATCCCAAGATGATAAGCCCCTATAGCCCCTGTAGTAGGCTCTTTTTGAATCCCATTTATGTGGGCATAGGAGATCTTCTCCAATTGGGGAAGGAGGCCGTGGCAAGGGTTCGGGATATGATGGGCCCCCCAAAAGGGGATGGAGACTATCACTCTGAGTTTGTAAGATACGAAGAGATCTGGGCCTTTAAGAAGGCTCTCTTTGAGGCCTTGTATGGAGATTTTAAGGCAAGCCATCTCCATAATGGTACACCTCTAAGCCAGGAGTTTTGGGTTTATCAAAAGGAGAGAGGGGAACTTTTAAGATACTTTTCCACCTTCCTTGCCCTCAATGAGATGTTCGTGAAAGAAAAAGGATACTATTCCTGGCATCAGTGGCCGATGGCCTTTAGGGATCCCTTTTCCCATGATGTAAAGGAATGGGCAGAGAAGAACGGAGATCGCCTTCAGTATTACCAGTTTCTCTTCTGGATGACGGAAAGGGCATTCAGAATGACAAAAGGCCAACTAAACGAGTTGGGAAAGCTGGTATATCTGGATTTCCCTGTGGGGGTAAACGGCTCTGGTTTTGAACCCTGGTATTATAAAGACCTCTTCGTCGGTGGAATTAGTATAGGAGCCCCTCCCGATGAATTTAATCCAAAGGGACAGGACTGGGGGTTCCCCCCTCTAAATCCCATGGCTTTGCAAGCCTCCGACTTCAAACCCTTCATAGAGACGATCAGATTTAATATGAAATTGGCAGACATACTGCGCATAGACCACATTATGGGTCTAAGGAGGCTTTTTTGGATACCAGTGGGGAAAATGCCTAAGGATGGGGCTTATGTAAGATACCCAATGGAGGAACTCTTGGGGATCCTCTGCTTAGAAAGCCATAGGAACAAATGTGTGGTGGTAGGTGAGGATTTAGGAACTGTCCCTGAGGAGATAAGAATAGCGATGGAGGAGAAAAAGATCCTTTCTTCCAGTGTGTTGATATTTGAGAAAGAAGGATGGAGATACAAGAGACCAGAGGAGATAAAGCCATTTTCTGTATCTACTATAACGACCCATGATCTCCCAACTCTCAAAGGTTTCTGGACAGGTCGAGACATAGAAGTTAGAGAGAGGCTCGGTCTTTTTGAAACAGATATCGCAAAAGTGAAGCACTTAGAAGCACGCCTTTTGGACAAAAAAGGACTCATAGCCCTTTTAAAGGAGTTAGAGCTGATTTCAAGAGAAATAGATGATGAGGAGCTCTTAGATAATTTTTCAGACCTCCTCATAAAGGCATTCCATAAATATCTCATAAAATCCCCTTCAAAGATCACAATGTTTGCCTTTGAGGACCTCATAGGGGAATTGGATCAAAAAAATTTCCCCGGTACCGTCTCCGAATATCCAAACTGGCAAAAAAAGTTGCCACTTCAGATCGAGGGATTATTAAGCCACGAACTATTCTTGTGGCTAAAAGGGGAGCTCGAAAAAGAGGCAGGGCCGTGTCCCTGACAACTTTGGAAACCCAGCTTCTTCTCTAAATGGGTTGGGGTTTATCCTGATTTTATTGGTGGGCCAGGGAGGATTCGAACCCCCGACCAATTGATTAAGAGTCAACTGCTCTACCTACTGAGCTACTGGCCCTAAACTTTCAAACGCGCCCGGCAGGACTCGAACCTGCGACCTACGGGTTCGAAGCCCGGCGCTCTATCCAACTGAGCTACAGGCGCATTGGCCTATTAATAATATCCCTTCGTACCCAGTGTCAATACCTTTCTTGTGGACTGCCCAAAACTCCACTGCACGGATTAGCTATTGGCCTTCCTGGTTCTTAAACCCATTTTGGGGTCCCTATTTAGAGGATTCTTAAATAACCCCTAAAGCCATGCTAAATTCTATTGTAAATGTGAAAAGAAAGGGTTAGGCTCCATAGAAGAGACGGTAAAAGGAGGATATATGGTGATCCCTAAAGAGATGATTGGGCCCTGTGGGCTTTATTGTAAGGTGTGTGCTATCTATATCGCAGACAGGGACAACAACAGTAGGCTCAAGGAAAAGCTTGTAGCCCTCTACCAGGGGAATACTCCTGATAAAGGTAGGCTTCCGGGGAGTGAAGCCCTCACTCTAAATGATATACACTGCAAAGGCTGTATGTCTGACGATGTCTTTGTCTACTGTAAGATCTGTGATATCAGAAACTGTGTGCTCCAAAAGGGATTAGAGGGGTGCCACCAATGTAGTGATTGGCCATGCCTTTATATCCAAAACTTTCCAATGAGCGTAGGCAAGAAGGTAATAATGAGGGTGGTACCCTATTGGAGAGAACATGGTACAGAAAAATGTTTTGAAGAGGAGGAGGTCAGGTACCATTGCCCCTCATGTGGAAACGAGGTCTTTAGGGGGGTAATGAGGTGCAACAAGTGCAAAACACCACTGGATCTGGACTGATCAGCCTCCTATCTGGGACATATAATCACTGGAAATCCTTATACTATGGGTGGCGGCTTCTTTTTTGGCCCTTTTTTTCTCCCTAATGGCCTCTTCCAGCACGGATCTTATCTCGTGGTCGGAGAGCCCCGATCTGAGTAGCTGGATAATGGGTATCTCTGAGGCGGAAAAGAGGCAGGTCTTAAGCCCACCCCGTGCCGTTATCCTGATCCTATTGCAACTTTCACAAAAATTGTGGGTTACCGGACTTATGAGGCCAACGATTCCCTTGGCGCCACGTAACCTAAAGCACCTTGCGGGGCCCCCCAGATTCTCATGGGGTAGCTCTTCCAAGGGGCCAAATTCAGAGGAGAGCCTTTCCAATATCTCCTTGTGTCCAACCACCCTCTCCCTCGACCAGAATATCCCGTTGCTCACCGGCATGAATTCTATAAATCTTACGTGCCAGTCCCTCTCAAAGGTGAGGGAGGCCAGCTGGGTTACCTCCTTGTCATTTATACCCCTTATTACAACCGAATTGAGTTTTATGGGGTGAATCCCTGCCTCCTGACAGGCCTCGATGCCCCGGATGACCCTCTCTTGGCAGTCCATGCCAGTGATATGCTTAAACAGCCTGGGGTCCAAAGAGTCCAGGCTGATATTTATCCCTTTGAGGCCTGCCTCTTTGAGGGGCCTTGCCATCTCGGGTAGGTAAACTCCGTTTGTGGTAAGGGTTATCTTTTCAAGCCCTTCTATGGAATTGAGTTCGCCTATAAACCAGACTATACCCTTTCTGAGGAGGGGTTCCCCTCCTGTGATCCTCACCTTCTTAATCCCCATCTGGACCCCAATACGTACAAGCCTTAGCATCTCCTCGTAGGTGAGGATCTGGGAGTGGTCTACAAGTGGAAGGCCCTCTCTCGGTACACAGTAGATACATCTAAGATTGCATCTATCCGTCACAGACAGTCTCAGATAATTGACCATTTTTCACCCCGTATAAGATCCCCCAGAGATCCCTTTAAGTTGACAGTCCTCTTTTCTGCCTATATTAATCATCACAACATAATATGTCATAGGAGACAGAAAGTTGAAACCTCTAATCCTCTTTGTGGGTAGCTCCAACAGCGGGAAGACAACCCTTATGGCCTCTATCATATCAAGACTGAGAGAGCTGGGTTTCAAGGTGGGGGCCATAAAACACGCACCTCATGGTTTTCAGTTTTTTAAAGGGAAAGACAGCTCCCTACATAAAGTAGCAGGGGCTAAGGTGTCCATTGTCTCTGGCCCGGACATGATTGG
Organism: uncultured bacterium; assembly: GCA_938002815.1. GTDB lineage: Bacteria > Desulfobacterota > DSM-4660 > Desulfatiglandales > CALKZT01 > CALKZT01. The sequence continues at coordinate 27,724 of CALKZT010000027.1, read as the reverse complement.
CATCCTTAAAGACACGGGAAAGGATATGAGCCCCTTTGAGCTGATGGGGTATATGGAAGGGGTTGATCTGGTGTTGGTGGAGGGATTTAAGAGGCTCCCCCTTCCCAAGATAGAGGTCTTCAATCCCAGCTCAGAGGGTGATCTGCCCCTCTGTTTAGGGGATCCTAATCTCAAGGCCATAGTAAGTACAAGGGCCTTGAATGTGGATGTGCCAATCTTTGATCCCAGGGACATAGAGTCCATAACCAGGTTTGTCTTGGAGCTCACCGGCCTTGAGAGAGGAGATTCCCAAAGATCTCCTTAAAGAGCCTCTCTTCTAAGACCCTGCATCGCATCAAGAATTCTTCGTATCTGCTTAGGAGCTCTTCTGCTATGGGGGTCAAGAGGCTTCCTTTTGCCTTTGTGCTATCCAAAAGGGGCACTCCCAGTGCCGATTCTGTTGCCTTTAACTTTCCCCATAAGGCCCTATAAGACATGCCCAGTTCCTTTGCGGTGGTGGTGAGAGAGCCCGTCTCCTTGACAGATTTCAACATCTTCATCCTACCTTCCCCCATCACCATCCTGCCCTTGGAGTCTTGTATCCAGTGTTTTGTTTTAAGCTCCAGCATGCCAGTTCTAATCCATTTCGAAGAAGAGTTCTCCTGCCATAGAGGGATCATACCCTCCCAGGTTATGGGCCCTTCTCCTAAATTCATCACCCCTGATGACCCTTAGAAATGCCTGGATCAGCTCTTCTCCCAAAAAAGACTTGGGGATCACCAGGTCATATTGCTCACTGGCGAGGGGTATGAAATCCAGATCCAGGGCCTGAGCAGATGCCAGGATCCCCAGCCCGCAGTCTGCCAATCCGCTCTTTATATCCACAGCCACTGCCATGTGGGTATATTCTTCGTGGTCATAGCCAGATATCTCCCTTGGGTCTATCCCTTCTCTTTTCAGGATGTAGTCCAAAAGGAGCCTTGTCCCTGAGCCTGCCTGCCTATTTACAAACTTTACATCAGGCCTCGTAAGGTCTTTTATCCCCTTTATCTCCTTGGGGTTCCCTTTGGTCACAATAAAACCCTGTATCCTCTTTACCAGATGAAAGACGGCTACAGGCACATTTTTTAGATATCTGGCCACATAGCTCCTGTTGTATTCCCCCGTCTCAGGATCCAAAAGATGGCTACCTGCAATATGACAGTGGCCCCTTTTGAGTGCCAAGAGCCCACCTAAGCTCCCCACATTGGAAGAGATAAGCCTTAGGTCCATCCCCTGTCTTTTCATCTCATCCCTTATGAGGTCTATGGTCATGTCGTGGCTGCCTATGATCACCAAGGTCTTCTTTAAGACCTCTGGACTTACTAAAAGCTCAGAATCCACTACCTCATCCTGGTCCAGACCCTCAAGCTCCTTTGGAACCCTTATAATTCCTTCTGCCCTCTGGAGGCTCACAAGGGAGCCTGCTGCCCTGGGGAGTGGAATAGCTACCAGCTCCTCATCCTTTACCCTCCCTATGCTTACCCGCACAAACTCATCAATCCCTGCCTTGGAGCTTATGGGCCGGGTCAACCTTACCTTTGTCCTGGGAGGATCTGATGCTTCAATGCCCTGGAGTGACAAGAGTAAGGGCCTTACGAACTCTCTGAAACTGAGAACCGCAGACACGGGGTAACCGGGGTTTCCCACCACCGGGATCCCACCAACCACACCCAAGACTGTGGGTTTCCCTGGCATCATGGCAACCCCGTGTATGAGTACCTGGCCAAGTTCTCTTATGGCCTGGGCAGTAAAGTCCTTGGAGCCGGCAGAGGAGCCTGCATTTACCATTACCAGGTCTGCACCCCCCTCTATTGAGGCCAATATTGCCCCTTTTAGGGCCTCAAGGTCATCTTCCACTATGGGCGTTATCACCCCCTCGGAGAACGCCTCCTCTACAAGGGCCTTTAGTAGCACTGAATTGGATTCCACGACCTTGGGTGGGGGAGGGGGTTTTGGGCCCTCTTCCATATGGAGAGATACAAGCTCATTGCCTGTGGGAACTATAAATACCTTAGGTCTCTTCCATACCTCTAATTCCCTTACTCCTGTGGCAACCAATACCCCCATATCATAGGGGGTGATCATATGATCTACGGGGAGTATCATCTCAGAGGAGACTATGTCTTCTCCTATCTTTCTTATGTGTTGCCACGGATAGGCAGGTGCTCTAATTTCTATTCGGGTCTCGTCCAATTGATGGAGCTTTTCCACCATTATTACACAGTCATATTCCAATGGCAGGGGCTGCCCCGTATTGATCCACTGGGCCTCTTTTCCCAGGAGGAGATACTTGGGATTCCTCTCAGAGGCACCATAGGTGAGTTCAGCCTTTGTGGCTATACCGTCCATGGCAGCGGAGTGGAAAGTGGGATAGGACCACCTTGCAAATACAGGGCTCGCAGTGACCCTTCCCCTGGCCGAAAATACCGAAATCCTTTCTGGAGCCGATCTCCTTATCTTTGGAAACCTCTCAAACCATAAATCCTTCGCCTCCTGTAACGGCCTCATCTTAAGGTATATCTCCCTCTTCATCGGATCCCTCCCAGAATTGGACCAAAGGGTATGAACTCTACCTCCTCACCCTCATATACGCCTTCAGAGTAAGTGGGTATCTTTAAGAGCCCATCACCTTCTACTATGGTGGAGATGAGGCCAGACTTTCCGAATATAGGTTCTATCATATATCCTTTTTCGCCCTTCTTAAGCTTTGCCCTTACATAGTCTTCCCTTCCAGGCTGTGATTCTATGTTCCTAGAGGTCTTTAGAGGAAAGGAGAAATAACGGACCGCTTCCTCCCATTTCATCCCAGAGATGTAATTTATAAGTGGTCTCACTATAATCAGCATGATCACAAAGGCAGAGGCCACATGGCCCGGGAGCCCCATGACAGGTTTACCCCCTATGTTACCCATTATGGTGGGTTTCCCAGGACTTATCATTATGCCATGGCAGAGGAGTCTAAAGCCCTCAAAGGATTTCAACACCTGGATGGTGAGGTCCCTGGTGCCTATGGAACTGCCACCGGAGATCAATAGGATATCAGTCTCATTTAGAGCTCTTTCCACCAAGGCCTTGAGATCATAAAAGTTGTCCCTGGCCCTACCCAGATGGTGGGGGCTATGCCCCAATGCTCTCACAATGGAAGAGACGGTAATGCTGTTTACATCCCTTATCTTTCCTAAAGGAGGGAGCTCTTCCGGATCCACCACCTCATCCCCTGTGCTTATTACACCTATAGAGAGGCCCCTTTTCACATGGACCCTTGTTATACCCAAGGCAGAGAGCAACCCCAAATCGCCAGGGGAGAGCCTTCTACCGTGTTCCAATAAGAGCTCCCCCCTTTTTACATCCTCTCCTACCCCTATTACATTCTCTCCCACAGCCACTGGTCTTAAGACCTCTATCAGCCCCTCATCTATCCTATGGGTGTGCTCCAGCATCAAGACCGCATCTGCGCCCTCTGGTAGCATCCCCCCTGTGCTTATGGAGGCGCACTTGCCCTTCTCTAATCTGATTTGAGGGGCCTTGCCCATTTCAACATGTCCCATGATTTCCAGGATGGAAGGCAAAGAGCTTGAGGCACCAAAGGTATCCCTTGCAAAGACTGCATAACCATCCATGGTAGCCCTTGAGAAATGGGGGAGATCCTCAGGGGCATAAATTGACCGGGCCAAGATCTTGTTGAGGGCCTCAGGTAAAGGGAGCTCTAAAGAGTCCTCAACTTGTCTGAATTCCCTGATGAGAGCTAAGGCCTCATCCACATGTATTAGCTTTAGGTACTCTACCTTTCCCATGGGGACATTATGTCAAAATTGATATTTAATGCAAAGGGAATCTTTAAGCGTTAGAAAAGTTAGAGACTCGACCCCGATATTCTGTTAGATATGGATTCATAAAATCATATGGGGGCCATAGAGTTAGAGCTCTAAGTATCGGAGGGCCTTTTAGTTTTAAGCTTAGAATCCCTGAAGGGAGGTGTGAGATGGCAGATATGGACTTTATAGAGATACTCCAAAAAAGGCTTTCCCTTGAACCCGAGGAATTCAAGGGTATAAAGGAGAACCCAAGGTTCGAGAAACTCTTTAAGAACGCAATACCTGCATCCCAGTACACCATTGTGGCAGAGGTGGTGGAATCCAAAGGGTGCCATTCTGGTCACACCAAAGGCCAGCGTTTTTACTTTGACTCTGCGGGGAACCTCCTTTCGAAATATGGACCGGAAAGGGTCTGCTCCTTTATTTTTCCGAATCTGGTGGCTCTCATAAATGTCTTTTTTGAGAATCTTATGAACGGAAGAGATCCCAATGAGGTGATATTTAATAGAACAGGGTGTTTTGACGTGGGTCCCATGTGCGGTGGATGGGGGCATATAGTCTTAGAGGTAAAGGCCTATCCCAGGGACCAAGTGGATTGGAACGCCCTTAGGGAGGCGAGGAGGTAAATAGCACAAAAAGGGGGCAGAAATCTGCCCCCCCTTTTAATCTTCTATCTTACTTTCCCTCAGCGGGTTTCTCTGCTGGAGCCGGAGCTGGAGCTTTGGCAGGGGCCTTAGCCGGAGCTGCCTTAGCAGGGGCCTTAGCCTTAGCCGGAGCCGGAGCCGGAGCTTTGGCAGGGGCCTTCTTTATGGTCTTCCCGAAGACGGCCTCACACTTCTGTGCAGCGGCTTCTGCCTTCTTTGCAGCTGCATCGGCGGCCTCAGCAGATTTCTTTGCCATGTCAGCGGCCTTCACTGCCTGGTCAGCAGCGGCCTGAGCAGCCTGTGCCTGCTTTGCAAGATCAGCTTTGGCAGCGGCTATGTCTTTGTCATGTTTGCTTTCCAAGGCCGCCACTTTGCTCTCTAATTGCTTTACCTGGCCTATGGAAGCGCAGCCACTAAACCCAAGGCCCACTAACATCAAAACTGCAACTACTGCAACCAAAACCTTTGCGTTTCTCATTCTCTCTTTCCTCCTGCGTTTACTCATGGAATATTAAACCCAAAAAAACCCGAAACCGAGACCCAGAACTTTCTGAACTCTCACCTATTTATCCTGGCTTCCACCTCCCCTCTCTCAATTACTTGATATAACCCACCATGTGGGGGACACCATCGTGTGCGTATATTACTTTTAATAATTCCGCTTCGTCAACATAATAATTGATACCCAGATTCTTTACCTTGGAAAAAAATTCCCCCTTCAGATCCTTTTTTTTGGAATACCTGTCAGAATGTACCTCTACAAATATCATTCCTCTACTAAAACCGACCTTCAGGGGTTCATAGATCATCTTGACCTTTGTACCCAAGGCCACCTTTTCATACAAGAGCTTTATGTGCTCAGGATAGAGTCTGATGCATCCCAGGGTTACCAGCCTCCCTATGGCCCAAGGGAAGTTGGTTCCATGGATTCCGTAAGCCTCCAGGGAGAGGCCAAGCCAGTACTCTCCGAGGGGATTGTCTGGACCAGGTGGAACTACCCTTTCTGTTGTCTCGTTCCATAGGGACTTTGGCACATACCAATAAGGGTTTTTTCTCTTCTGTACCACCTTGTATGAGCCGACAGGGGTCTCATAACCGATATCTCCAATACCTATAGGGTAAGTCTCCACAAGTCCCTTTTCTTTTCTGAAATAGTAGAGGCGCATCTCCGCCACGTTGATAACAATCTCGGGGTCTTCTACAAGGGGCAACAGCCATTGTGTAGGCAAAAGTATCTCTGTGTTAGGGGGAGGGATCCACGGATCCATGCCAGGATATAAATCTTCAAGCTCGTTAAAACCAAGGCCGTAATTCCTTGCGATGTCTAAAAAAGTCTCCTTGGGTCTGACCTGATGGTAACTGATGCTACCTACCAGTGTGTTAAACCTATGGATATCTTTCAGGGTCGGAGGAAGGTTATATCTAAAAGTGAAGGCCTCTCCTTCAGCCAAGGACACAGAGATCAAGATTATGGCACAGCATAAAATCCTAATGTAGTTCATTATCCCTAAATCCTCTCCTTGCTTCTTTTACAAACTTCTCGAGTTTAACAAAGTCTTTTTGAAATCGTATGACATTCCCTTTTGAATCCCTCCTATTTGTTTGGGTACAGGTATCAACACCATATGGTCTAACGTATGTTATTGCATTGTATACATTTTCTGGACTAAGCCCCCCTGCAAGGATACAAGGCTTCTTGGAGGCCTCGATAATTTGTTTTGCTATGTCCCAATTACATGTTCTGCCTGTGATTCCTATGTAATTTTGCACAGGAGCCTCATCAACCCATGTATCCAATAAAAAGAAATCAGAAGATTCTTCAAAGTCTGATAAAAGTTCTTCAATAAAATCCATATTGCCATAACCAACAGGTACAGGTAAGGTCCTCATTATCTTTATGTCTGCCAAAGATTCTTTGAGCCTCAATTGCAGTAATTTTGATCCTTCCCTATTTTTTGTAATATCATCACACAGATGCACTATACTTGGCTTAAAGAACTTAACAGATTTCAATAAAAGTTCCTTGTCCCTTATAAGGGGAATAAGGCTCCAGCTATTTCCTGAAGAAATAACATATTCTCTTACTTTTAAGAGTTCTTTCGGTATATTATCCGGATTTATCAGTACAGAGCCTATGTGATCAATGCCCAGATCGACGCACCTTTGTGCCTCTTTTAGGGTCTGTATCTCATATACCTGTATTATCATGGGAGGAAAGCAGTAGTGGGCTTATGAGCTCGTTAACCTTTGAAATATCAAATCCATTGCAAGCTGTACACCCCTCGTGGGCAAAAACATAGACCCCTTTGAGGGGTAGATCTTCCATTCATCTCCCCTCTTTCTAACTTCGATCCAGAGATGCTGTAAGAAGCCGTCCTCTACCACAAGGCACCTAACCATTAGGAGTCCCTTTGCCTCGTCATATACGATTTCTTCTCCCTTCACAGTTATCTCAGAATTGTGTACAAAAGGCTCTAATGCCTCTAAGTTTAACTGATTTGTCCTTAGGATCTGCAACTCCACATCCTCCAAAACAGGGAGTTCCTGATGCATTACTTTCTTGAGGTGCAGATGATAGAACTGACTTTGGCCGGTTGCAAACCATTTTTTTTCGTACTTTGTATTAAAGAAGGGTGGAACCATACGTTCATCTACCAGAAAACCACCCTCTTTCGCATTTTCCTTTACCCACTCTTTGAATTGCAGGTGGTCTGTCACCACTGTGGCCTGCCCGGTATCCTTCAACCTGCTATTCATAAGTCTCATAAAGGCTGAAGAAAAAAGCCGTCTCTTTTTGTGCCTTTCCTTCGGCCAGGGGCATGGGAACAGGCAGATGATCTCGTCTATACTCCTTTCTTCAAACAACCGCAAAAGGGCATCCCTGGCATCACACAGTACAAGCCTCAAATTTTTGAGCCCCAGTTCGCCAATCTTTCTAAGGCACATCTTAAGTGGTATCCAGCTGTTTTCTATGCCCAAAAAGAGGGTTTCGGGCTCTCCTTTTGCCCTATTCACAATATAATGGCCTTGACCAAAACCTATCTCCACACAGAGAGGCCCATCTGTACCAAATAAGTCCCTCCAGTTAATGGGCCTTTTGGTGTCAAGCCAGTTGACAAGGGGGGAAAGGGATCTATAGTATTTTGCTCCCATGTTTGTCATTAGATAGACGGTGGTGAGAAAAATTTCAAGGCTCAAAGGGGGAGACATGACTTCAAAGAAATTGGAGACCAGACTCAGGCAAAGGGCCATCCTGGAAGAAGACATCCGGGCAAGGGCAGAGGCGCTCAAGTCCGCGGGGAAAGATCTCCAGAAGGATCCCATTTTGAGGAAACTCAAGGCAGATTTAAGGGAGATCAACGAGCGGATAGAGGCCATAAACAGGATTAGAGGGACCTATGAGAGTGTGAGGGCCCAGAAGGAACAAAAGAGGATAGAGAAGGAAAAGGCCAAAGAGGTAAAAGGAGATTTAGAAGAGACCGGGCCCAGCAAGAGGCAGCAGAAAAAGGAGACCAAAAAGCAGGAAAGGGTAAAAAAGGCCATAGAAAAGAAGCAGATGCGAGGAGAGGGATAGGAAGGGGGGCTACCCCCCCTCTTCCTCATGGGCTAAAGGGATTTAAAAACTCTGCCGAGTCTTCTAACTCCTCCTCGATCCTGAGAAGCTGATTATACTTGGCAATCCTCTCTGACCTGGAAAGGGAGCCTGTTTTGATCTGACCAGCATTTACGGCTACAGCAAGGTCTGCAATGAAAGAATCCTCTGTCTCTCCAGACCTATGAGAGATTACGGTACGCCAACCGGCTCTGTGTGCTGTCTCTATGGCTTCTAAGGTCTCTGTGAGGGTCCCGATCTGGTTTACCTTTATAAGGACAGCATTGGCAACCTTAAGCTCTATACCCTTTCTTATCCTCTCTTTGTTTGTAACAAATAGATCGTCTCCCACTATTTGTATACTGTCTCCCAGTTCTCTTCTTAGCTCTACCCAGCCTTCCCAGTCCTCTTCTGAAAGGCCATCCTCTATGGAGACTATGGGGTACCTTTCGACCCACCCCTTCCAGAATCTGATCATATCTCGTGAGCTGTGTGCACTTCCGTCAGATTTAGAAAATACGTACCTTCCGTCTTTATAAAAGGAGGATGCTGCTGGATCCAAGGCAATGGCCACATCCCTACCCGGTTCATAGCCTGCCTCTTTTATCCCTGTGATCAGAAGTTCCAAGGCCTCTTCATTAGATCTAACATTAGGGGCGTATCCTCCTTCATCCCCCACAGAGGTGGAATATCCCTTGGACCTTAGTACCCCTTTGAGGCCGTGGAATACCTCCGCCCCTATCCTTAGGGCCTCCCTAAAGGATTTTGCTCCCACTGGCACTATCATGAACTCCTGAAGGTCCACATTATTCTCTGCATGGACCCCACCGTTTAGAACATTCATCATGGGCATGGGTAGCCTTCTGGCATTGACCCCACCCAAGTACTTATAGAGGGGTATACCCAAGGACTCGCTGGCAGCCTTGGCTACAGCCAGGGAGACACCCAAAATGGCATTTGCCCCTAAGTTTTTCTTATTGCTGGTGCCATCCAAATCCTTCAAGGTGAGGTCAATTCCGTATTGATCAAAGGGATCCATACCCACAAGCTCAGGGGCTATAACCTCCTTTACATTCTGAACTGCCTTCAAAACCCCTTTTCCCTTGTACCTATTTGGGTCCCCGTCTCTCAGTTCCAAGGCCTCCATACTGCCAGTGGAGGCCCCGGAAGGAACCATTGCCCTTCCGTAAGCCCCGTCATTTAAGAAGACCTCTACCTCCACCGTGGGGTTCCCTCTGGAATCCAACACCTCCCTTGCATTCACATACTCTATGTGGATCATCAAAAATACCTCCCCCTTTTAGGAATGGGTTTGGGCCCAATAATTGTACACTCCCTCTCCTATGGCAATATAAAACTTTAGCCCTGGAAGAATTTGGAGACAGTCTTAGGTATGGCCTTTAAGGGATCTATCCTGGGCAAGAGCTTAAGGACCTTTACCGCCCTACCCACTGGTCTCCATATCTTTACAGAACTCCACTTAAATAGAGCAAGAGTAGGTATACCAAGAAGGGCTGAATAGTGTGTTGGGCCAGAATCATGGCCCAGATAGAGATAGGTCTTTTGGAGGAGATCCGTGAGTTGTTCTAAACTATGGCTATAAAAGAGTTCTTCAGAGGGAAACATTAATCTTATCTTCTCTTTTGTTTCTGTTTCGTCAGGGCCTATAACGAACAGGTGCTTCTTGTCCGGAAACATGGTTCCTAACAATTGTTTTATTTTAAGCCAAATGTATAGATCCAGATTCTTTTTTGGGGAACCAGATCCTAAATGGTATAAGACTATTGGAGCATCGCCGTTATATTTGAAAAGCCCCTTTCTGATAATGGATCTCACATGATCTGGCTTTATATCTAAACCTGATTCTTGGAGTGATGCTAAAATATATTTTATAATGTGAATTTGTCTTTGATCTGAGGCAGGAAGGCTAGGAAATATGTGGATTTTAGAGTTTCTAAAAACCTTAGCCAAATTTTTTTCAAAAAGATCTCTGTAGGTACTTATGAAAGCAACGATAGTGTCAAAGTGATCTATTTGATCTCTTTGTATTTTGGGTATTTCACAAAAAAGACCATTCCATTCCTGAGATTCTACATCATAAGTATTTGAAATATAAGGCTTAAGGTAAAGTATCGCTGGGCTTCTCCCTAAAAAATGTACCTCGTATCTCTCTTTTAATGCCATTATACATGGCAGACACACTAGTGTATCACCAAGTGCCCCTAATCTGACTATTAAGACTTTTTCCCTCATTTTTGATTGGACTCATGAGCAAAATCTAATGGAGTTGTTCCACCAAAATTTCCATGCGTATGTCCACAGGTATTGAATAGAAAAGATCTCATTGAATAGATAAAAAGGCCGGGCCTAAGACCCGGCCTCCACAGAAGTACTTACTCTTTAAAACAGCAGATGAGCTTTTTCTCCAAGACCGCTACTTTGTCATTTAGGAACCTGGCGTTTAGACCGGCATTCCGTACTATGTTATAGGCCATCTCTGCCCTTAGACCTGTGGAGCAATGGATGATGATCTCCTTATCCTTGGGAAGCTCTTTTAGTCTGGTTTGGAGCTCATCTAACGGGATATTTATTGCACCCTCTATCATCCCGGCGGCTGCTTCCTGTTTGGACCTGACGTCCAGGACTATCTTATCTTGGGGTTTTGTCTTTGCAATATTCATAAATTCATCGCCTGTGATCTCCCCAGGTTTTGGCCTTGGGATATAGAAGATCTTTGTCTGTACCAGGTCCTTCTGTATAGGGCCACTGTTTTTCACCCACTCCTTATATCCCCCTTCAAGGATTCCCAGGTTGCTATAACCCCAAGAGGAGACCTCCTTGATTATGGGGGAGAGCTTGGCCAGGGAGGTGTCTTCACCATAGAAGATGATGTGGGCCTTCTTGTCTAATGGGAACTGAGTCTTCTCTTTTGGGATCTCCTCAAGGCTAATGGCCACAGCCCCCTGAATGTGGCCAGCTTTGGCTGCCTCTACTCCCCTTGTATCTATTAATACCAGGTAGCCTAAGGTCTTTCTAACAAATTCGGGTTTTACGATGATTGGTAGCCCTGCCTCTTGCCAGACCGGTAAACCTTCATGAAAGACCTTCACATTGGTGTACCCCTCTTTGGCTGCCAGTTTGGCTGCCATTGGGGAGAGCACACACCTTACACCTTGGCAGTAGAAGATAACAAGTTTGTCCTTTTCTTTGGGGAGCAAGCCAAGCATTTCTTTCATCTTTGGGAAAGGGATGTTTATGGCCGTGGGGATATGTCCGGCCTCAAAGAGGTTGGCAGGCCTGGAGTCCACTAAAAGATAGTTTCCTGTCTCTGGGCCTTTTTGAACAAGGGCCTTTAAATCGTCTAACTTCATGAGCTGATTTTCGGGGACCTCGAACTTGGGTTTGGCTATAAGTTCGACACCAATCAATTCCTCTCCCTTTTTCTGATACCTTACAAGAACGGGAATGGACTCTTTTAGTTCATTTAGGTGGGTTAAGTTCTTGATCTTAATGTCATCGCTTATCTTTAACACCTCCATGGAAGCTCCCGCATCCACTGTAATAGTGCCTGCCTTCTGGGAACGGCTCTTGAACTCACCTGCTACGATGTTTTGCATGTCTTTGTAATCCTGGTGGCAGACTAGGCATCTTTGGTTTACCGCTGCCATGGGGTCCTCTGTGGCCCCAAGGACCAGGGCAAGTAGGAGCATGACTGCTACGAAAAGCCCTTTTTTCATAATATGCCTCCTCTTATAAGATCTTCCCCTTTAGAGAAACTCTAAGATAGGTTAAGGAAGTGTTTTTGTTCCAGTCAAGGAAAAGATATTATATATAAAGAGTTTCCTTGGGAGATCCGAATTGGGGTAACAGATGAGAACGATAGTTTTAGGTGCAGGAGAGGTGGGTTTTAACATAGCCAGCAGGCTTAGCTCAGAAGGGCATGAGGTGATCCTCATAGAGAAATCTCCAGAGAAGGTTCAAAGGGTGGAGGGTCAGCTGGATGTTCAGGTAATTTTTGGCTCTGGTACAAGCCCCAAGATACTGAAAGAGGCAGGGATAGACGAATCTGATATGCTCATTGCCGCCACTGACAGCGACGAGGTAAACCTTCTTGCCTGCTTGATTGCCAGTAACTTGAATAGAAGACTCATAAAGGTAGCCAGGGTAAAAAATCAAGAATATCAAAACCCTGCATTCCTCGGAAGAGACCTTTTGGGGATAGACCACATAATAAACCCTGGCATGGCAATGGTAGAAAACATTATGAACATGTTAGAGCACCCGTGGGCCACCGATATAATAGAACTGGCAGGGGGGAGGGTAAGACTGGTGGGTCTAAGGGTAACTGAGGAGTCCCCTGCCAAAAATAAGAGGCTGAAGGATTTAAATCAGAGGAGGATACTGGTGGGGGCCATTCTCAGGGATCAAGGGATCATAATTCCGAGGGGCGACGACTCCATAAAGGTAGGAGATACCCTCTATATAATCAATACCAGGGAAGGTTATGAGCAATTTGAATGGTTTCACCCCCAGTGGATCTCGTATTCCAAAAAGGTTTTGATAATTGGTGCTGGTGATGTTGGCACTGCACTGGCTGTGGAGATGGAAAAAAGGGGCTTCCCTGCCAGGCTTGTTGAAAAAAATAGACAAAAGTGTGAAGACCTGGCAATGCACTTAAAGAAGGTAATGGTTCTGGAAGGGGATGGGACAGATAAGGATTTTTTGATGGAAGAGCAATTGAATAAAATGGATGTAATAATTGCAGTTACAAATGATGAGGAAAATAACATATTAGTCTCTTTGCTTGGTAAAGCAATTGGTATAAAGAAAGCTATTGTAAGGATAAATAGGCTCAGCTATATGCCACTTGTTTCATCTATTGGAATAGATATAGTTGTGAGTTCAAGGTTAGCAGCGGTAAAGGCCATACTAAGTTTTATTAGAAAGGGGAAAATATTGAGTGTAACACCATTGAAAACAGAAGATGCTGAAATAATAGAAGCAGAAGCTATGGAAAATTCTCCTATAACAAATAGGCCAATAAAGGATCTAAATATTCCAAAAGGAGCCATAATTGGAGCAGTCATAAGAAAGAATAATGTCATAGTGCCAAAAGGTGATACAATAATAGAGCCTGGGGACAAGTTGATCATATTTGCTATGGAAAGTATAGTAAAGGATATGGAGTCCTTTATTGGTGGTTAGGGCTTAGAAAGCAATAATGCACTGGAACACTATACTAAGAACCCTGGGTTCTATAGCTGTTATACTCTCCTTCTTGACCCTTATCTCTGGAGGGATAGGATTAGTTTACAAGGAGCGGGTCTTCTTTAGCTTTTTACTCTCTTCCTCTATCGGAATGGGAGTGGGCTTATTGTTCCTTCTGCTCCCGGTGAAGAAGGATCAAGGACTGAGCCACAGAGAGGCCTATGCCCTGGTCACATTCTCCTGGCTCATTGCTTGCTTTTTGGGCGCAATCCCCTACCTAACCACAGGCGTTATTTCAAATTTTACAGATGCCTTTTTTGAATCTGTCTCCGGATTTACTACTACAGGGGCAACAGTTCTGACGGGCCTGGAATCGACTCCAAAATCTATCCTATTCTGGAGATCGCTCACCCAGTGGCTTGGGGGAATGGGGATCATAGTGCTCACTGTGGCTATTTTGCCCTTTTTGGGCGTTGGCGGTATGGAGATCTATAAGGCGGAGGTCCCCTCACCTGTGGTGGACAAGCTAAGGCCCAGAATCCAGGATACTGCAAGGGTCTTGTGGAAGGCATATCTCATCTTAAGTGTAGCAGAGTTTTTGCTATTGATATTGTGTGACATTTCTCCTTATGATGCAATATGTCACACATTTACTACAATGCCAACGGGTGGTTTTTCAACTTTAGATAGTAGTATAGCCGGTTTCAAAAATAGTTATGCAGAGGTAGTTATTACAGTGTTCATGTTTATGGCCGGGATAAATTTTTCTCTGCATTACAAGATCATATCAAAAGGGATTACAGGTATTACTAAAGACACTGAATTTAGATGGTATTTGGGGATTATTATTATTTCGGTCTTGTTGATATCTGTTGGTCTCATAGGTACATATAGTAACGCTTTGGATTTGTTGAGAGATACCTTCTTCCAGGTGATCTCGATAGTAACTACAACCGGTTATGTTACTTGTGACTACGAAAAATGGCCTGAGTATACAAGATTCGTATTGCTTTTTTTGATGTTCATAGGTGCGATGGCCGGTTCCACTGGTGGGGCGATTAAGGTCTTGAGATTAATGCTATTAATTAAACATGCCCTAAGGCAGGTGAAAAAATTGATCCACCCCCACGCAATAATTGCTTGCAGGGTAGGGGAGACCCCCATAAGTGAAGGTATTGTCAGCTCTGTCTTGGGATTCTATGTCCTCTATCTTTCGGTCTTTGCCCTTGGGACTTTGCTTGTGGCCATGAGTGGTCTTGACATGATCTCCTCCATCGGTGCCGTGGCTTCCTGTTTGGGGAATGTGGGGCCAGGTTTCGGTGTTGTAGGCCCTACTTTTACCTACAAGGAGCTTCCAGAAATAACCAAGTGGGTATTGAGTCTTACCATGCTCATGGGTAGGCTTGAGATCTTTACCATTTTGGTGACCATGTTTCCCTTCTATTGGAGGGATTGAGCTCAAAAAAGGGGGATAATATGTCAGGGGATGAAAGCAAGAGGAAAAAGAGGGAACTTATCATAATCTGTTCCCTGTTAATATTGATCCCAATCGTTCTCTATTACGTTTCGAGATCTCTTAGGTGGAACATAGAGCTCTCTGTAAAGCACAAAATACTTGTTTTTACACTGATAAATGTCAATGTTATTTTGATTCTGCTTCTTTTATATCTGATATTTCGTAACCTTGTAAAACTATTCCTCCAAAAGAAAAAAGGGTTGCTTGGCACTAAACTCAGGATCAAACTTGTTGTTGCCTTCATGATACTGAGTCTTTTCCCAACAGTTATCTTGTTTGTTGCTTCTGCTCAGTATATAAGTTCATCCGTTGATTACTGGTTTAGTAGGCAAATAGACAAAGCTATCAACGATGCAAATGAAATGAGCATTAATTTCCTGAAATTCTTTAGAAAGAAAATGGCCGATGAAATCAATGTTATTCTCCAATTATCTGAGAATAAGAAAGAAAATAGCTTGATAGATCTTTTTTATCCGATATCCAGTTCTTTTACTTTTGACAGAAAGGATGATATTTCCGTATCTGTAGTGGAAGTTAGGAGTAAATCTGAAATTAATGCCAGTGAATTGATTGAGTATCTTGTGGACGCAGGATGTCTTGGGCCCAAGGAATGTGATTTTAGCTTTGTAAGACTATCAGGGGAAACCGTTTTATTTATTGGAAAAAAGTTTAATGAGTCTTTGATTGTTTTTACAGAGAATTTCCCTGCTTTATTGGAATCTAAAATAGAAAATGTTTCCAGTGCTTACTTGCAATATTCAAACCTTGAGTCACTGAGATTTCCCATTAAGTCAGGTTATATTATTAGCTTGGGAATAGTAAGTCTCCTTGTGCTATTTACATCAATGTGGTTTGGTATGTATGTATCAAGGGAGATAACCGTTCCAATACAGGCCCTTGCAGAAGCAACGAAAAGAATTTCTGTTGGAGATTATGATTTCGACTTGCAAATACAATCCAAAGATGAAATTGGTGTGCTTGTTAATTCTTTTAACCGCATGACTAAGGAAATAAAACAAACAAAGAAGGAGATCGAGGAGGCCAACCAAGAATTAAAAGAGAGAAACAAAGAGCTGACCAAGCAGAATCAATACATAGAATTTGTCATTAACAATATAGGTGCAGGTGTTTTATCCATTGACAGAGAGGGAAAGATTTCCACATTCAACCTGGCCGCAAAAAAGATGTTTGATATTCAGAGTCATAACCTTGCTGGTATGCTTTTGGAAGATGTGGTACCGCCTCTCCTTTTAGAGACCATTAAGAAGGAATTATCGAAGAGACAGGGATTTAGGAAACAGCTTAAGTTTGCCCACGAAGGAAGGGCAATGAATCTTTTGGTTACCGTAAACAGTATCTTAGATGAAAAAGGAGAGAGTCTGGGGATTGTGGCTGTTTTTGAGGATCTTATGGAGGTTGAGAGGGCAGAGAGGATGGAGGCCTGGCAAGAGGTGGCCAGGAGGATTGCTCACGAGGTGAAAAATCCCTTGACCCCCATACAGCTCTCTGCCCAGAGGTTGAACAAGAGGCTCTTGCCCCTTCTGAATGAAAAGGAGGCCCAGCTGGTGGGTGAATGCACAGGGCTGATCCTCTCACAGGTGGAAGAGTTAAAAAGGCTTGTGGGTGAGTTCAGCATGTTCGCAAGGATGCCCAGGAGCTTAAAGGTGCCCATGAGGCTAGATACCCTCCTAAAAGAGGTATTGGAGGTATTCAGGGAGAGGCACAAGGAGATCATTTGGAAGGCCGTGTTACCTGAAAACGGAATCTTGGTGAGGGGGGATAGGGAGCAGCTCAGGAGGGCCATTACGAACATACTGAATAATGCTGTGGAGGCAGCTCCCAAGGAAGGGGAGATTTTCTTGAGCGTAAGTCTTTATGGGGATAAGGTCTCAATCTCCATAGAGGATAGTGGGCCTGGGATCCCCCCTGAGTTTAGACACAAGGTCTTTGAACCCTACTTTTCTACAAAATCCCAAGGAGGAGGCCTTGGGCTTGCCATCTCCCATAGCATAATTGAGGACCACCACGGAGAGATATGGGTGGAAGACTCAAGGCTGGGCGGGGCCCGGGTGAGGATAGAGCTTCCATTGGAGAGAGATTCGTGAGTCCATTAGTCCTACTATATCAGCTCGGGTGGATTATGGCCACAATCTTGGGTGGTCCTCTTTTAGCAAAGAGATCATCTCCTTGGCTTTATAAGAGGTGGCTCTGGGACCCCACTCCTTATGTGCTCCCCAAGGACAAGAGGTGCATATGGATCCATGCCCTTTCTCTGGGGGAGCTCTTCTCAGTGGAAAGGGTCTTGGGGGAATTGAAGAAGGAGTTTCCAGAATATCCCATAGTAATGACCGTGGGTACAGAAAAGGCCTTCCAGTACCTAAAATCTCAGCCAAACCCCCATCTCAATGGGTTTGTCCATATGCCCCTTGATTTTTTTGTCTCCGTAAAGAGGCTCCTAAGGATCATCAGGCCTAAAATAGCCCTGATGGTGGAATCGGATCTCTGGCCTTTTGTGCTCTGGAGCCTAAAAGAGAAGGGGATCCCAATCCTTGTGATAAACGGGAGGCTGAGCCCCAGGAGCATCAGACATTACAGGAGATTTAGGTTCCTTATGCGGGAGCTCTTTTATCCAGTGACCCAATGGATTATGCAATCTGAACTGGACGTAAAGAGGCTTTCAAGTACGGGGGCGGTGGATCCTTCCAAGGTGATATCCATTGGTAACCTGAAATTTGATGCTCCCCTCCTCTTTGGGGATGAGAAGAGGGACTGGTCCAAACTTCTGTCTATAAGGGAGGAAGACAAGATCTGGGTCGGAGGTAGTACCCATCCCAATGAGGAGGAGATCTTATTGAGGGTCTTTAAAAGACTTAGAGGGGCTCATCCCTCCTTGCGTCTCATCATAGGGCCAAGGGATGTGTCTAGGGCCAAAGAGATCGTGACTATGGTAGAGAAGGAGGGTTTTAACGGCTGCCTTCGGAGCCATGTTCCAAAGGAGAGTTGTTTTGATGTCCTGGTCATAGATACCATAGGAGAACTTCGGCAGATCTACCAGGTGGCCCATGTGGCCTTTGTGGGCGGAAGCCTTGTAAGGATTGGTGGACATAACATTCTGGAACCTGCTGAGCACGGGGTGCCTGTGATATTTGGGCCCCATACGTTTAACTTTGAGGAGATGACCTCCCAGTTTTTGGATCTAAAGGCAGGGATTCGGGTGCTCGACGAAGAAGGGCTCTTTGGGGCAGTATCATCCCTCTTGAGGGATTCTTCCAGCAGAAGGGAGATGGGGGAAAGGGGCAGGGCCATCTGTGCCTCCCACAGAGGCGCAGCCCAGAGACTCCTTAGGATCATAGCTAATTACCTGAATACATAGGCTGTGATGCCCCCTGTGGATCCCATCTCTTATATCTTTGGGCGCCTTGTCCATCTGAGGGCCTCTTTATATCAGAGGGGTCTGCTCCCGAAAAAGAGGCCTCCGGGTGTGGTTATAGGTATTGGGAATCTCACCTGGGGGGGGAGTGGCAAGACACCCTTCTCATCTTTTGTTGCAAGCTGGGCACAAGAGAGGGGCTTTAGACCAGCAATTATCAGTAGGGGTTATGGGGGTAAGCTAAGTTCAAAGAGACCTGTCTTGGTAACCGATGGGAATAAGGTATACCATGGGCCTAAGGATGTGGGTGATGAGCCCTTTATGCTTGCAAAGGGGTCAAATGGGTATCCTGTCTTGATATGTAAAGAGCGCTTTAGGGCCATTTGTTTTGCCTATGAGAGATTGGAAAGGAGGCTATTTATACTGGATGATGCCTTTCAGCATATGGGCCTTGAAAGGGATCTGGATATTCTTCTCTTGACGGAGAACGCATTGAAATTTTCCGATAGATTCAGTGCCCTCCACATGAGGGAGCCCTTTTGTGCCATAAAGAGGGCCCATTGCCTGGTCTATCTAAGAGAGGGTTTGGAAGAAGTTGCCCAAGAGAGACTGGCTCTCTTAAGGGAGACGGGTAAGCCACTTTTTTTTGGTCTCCTCAAGCCAAGGGGGATCTTAAACCCGGATGGTCCCTCTTTAGAGGGGCCAAAGCTCCTTAGGGGGATGAGGGTATTTGCTTTTGCAGGGATTGCAAGGCCTAAGAGATTTCTCACTACCCTCGAACTCATGGGGGCTAAGGTGGTGGGTTTTATGGGCTTTAAAGATCATCATTTTTATAGAGAAGAGGATCTCAGGGAGATAAATAGGCGTTCTAAGGGGGCCGACATAGTGGTTAGCACAGAGAAGGACTGGGTAAGGATTATGGAGCTTAGGCCATTGTTGGAGAGGAATCTTTTTGTACTCTTGATGGAGATGGAATTGGAAGAGGAGGATGTTTTCTTTGAGTGGCTTTCTGAAAGGATACAGAGAAGTGAGGGGCATCCATAGGCTCTTGGGTACCATGACCGAGGGCTATTTGAGGTATGCCTCAAAGATGCCCTGGGGACTCATGAGGGGGTTGTCTAAATGGGGTGGCTTAATACTCTCTGGGGTCCCCTGGTCTAGGAGGAGGGTGGCCTTGGAGAATATGAAAACCCTTGTAGAAGACCCTGAGGAGGCCAAAAGGCTATATCGAAAGACCCTTGAGCATTTCTTTAGAGTGGCTTTGGAAATACCCTTCCTTTACACAATGGATAGCTCATCCATAAAGGGGTTATATGGGATCAGAGGAAAGGAGCATGTATGGGAGGCCTATGAGAAAGGCAGGGGAATTCTCCTTTTGACTGCCCACTTGGGAAACTGGGAGCTTTTAAATATTGCCTTTGCCATAGAATTTCTCTTGGGAGGGGGTTATAAGGCCTCCATAGTGGTAAGGGCCCCCGATAACCCCGTGATAGACCTCCTTTCCTTCAGGCTCAGGTCAAGGTTTGGGACACGGGTGATAGACAAGAAGAATGCCATGAGGGGGATACTCAAGGCCTTGAGGGAAAATCAGGCAGTGGGGATACTATTGGATCAGAACGTGGACTGGTACCAGGGCGTGTTTGTGAGATTTTTGGGCAGGTGGACCTGCACAAACAAAGGTATGGCCCAGCTTGCACTCAAGACAAGTGCGCCTGTAATACCTGCCTTTGGGGTGAGAAAGGAGAATTTTTATGAGCTAAATTTCTACCCTCCCCTAAGACTAATCCAAAGTGGAGACCCCACAAAAGATGTGGAAGAGAATACCCAGCTCTTTACCTCTGTCATAGAAGAGCAGATCAGGAGATATCCTGACCAGTGGCTATGGTTCCATAGGAGGTGGAAGACAAGACAATACTCCAGATTATGGTAACCCAGATGGAAAAGGTACTCATAAGGATGCCCAATTGGGTGGGTGATTTTATTATGGCAATCCCTGCCCTGGAGAACTTACAGAATTGGTGGTCTCAGAAGGAATTTTACATAATGTCAAGGCCACACTTAAGTCCCCTTTTGCCCCAAGGGCCCAGTATAAAGGGATTTATCCCTTACCCTCCAAGCGGAGGATTGGGGAGGTTCCCTCAGATACTAAGAACCGCAAGAGTTTTGTCCAAAGAGAAATTCCATAAGGCCATACTGTTTCAGAACGCCTTTGAGGCGGCCTTTGTGGCAAGGATAGGTAGGATCCCTGAGATCATCGGATATAACAGGGATCTAAGGGGGTTTTTGCTCACAAGAGCGGTTGCTTATAAGAGAAAGAGGGAGCACCATGTCTATTATTACCTTGGGATTTTGAAGGCCATTGGTATTGAACCCGTCTTCCAAAGGCCAAGACTAAAGTGTTCAGAGGAAGAATTGGCCTCTGGGCTAAGTTTTTTGAAAGACTTGGGTCTCAGTGACTCCTCTCCCATCCTGGGTATCTCTCCAGGTGCTGCCTATGGCCCAGCCAAGAGGTGGCCTCTGGAGCACTTTAAGGGGGTCATTTCCCATGCAGTAAGAAAAATGGGGCTCTTTGTGCTTATATTTGGAAGCAAGGAAGAGAAGGCCATAGGTGCAGAACTGGGTAGCGGAAGCAAAATGGTAAAGAACCTCTGCGGGAAGACAGATCTCTCTCTTGCAAAGAGTTTGATATCGTTTTGTAGCCTTTTTGTCTCCAATGATTCTGGGCTTATGCACATGGCATCTGCCTTAGACATACCGCTGGTGGCCATTTTCGGATCCACAGACCCCACAGTTACTGGTCCCTTAGGGCCTAATTCAAAGGTATTGAGGGCAAGAACAGAATGTGCCCCTTGTTTCAGGTCAAGGTGCCCTTTTGGTACATATCAGTGCCTTAGGCAGATCCAGGTGGAGGAGGTCTTATGTAATATCGAAAGTATGTTAGGAGGAAAGGGTGAAGAAACCAGCTGTGTTCATAGATAGGGATGGGACCATAAACGAGGAGATGGGTTATATAAACCATATCTCACGATTGAAAATCTTTGATTGTGCTTTTGAGGCTTTGAGACTTCTAAATGAAAATGGCTTTTACGCCATAGTCGTTACAAATCAGAGTGGTGCTGCAAGGGGATACTCACCTATAACATTTGTACATCACCTACATGAGCATATGAAGGAGCTCTTTCGGAGAAAGAACTGCTGGGTGGATGATATCTTTGTGTGTATGCATAGAAAGGACTCTATTATACCAGAGCTAAGAATTGAGTGCAATTGCAGAAAACCAAAAACAGGGCTTATAGAACAAGCCCTTGATAAATATGACATAGATCTAAAAAATAGTTTTGTGATAGGTGATAGACTTGTGGACATCGAAATGGGAAAAAAGTTGAATTTAACGAGTATACTTGTCAAAACAGGATATGGTTTAGGTGAAGTAGAATTCAACTTATCATCTTCTAATGTTAAGCCAGATTACATTGCCCAGGATATCTTAGATGCAGTGAAATGGATACTTACTTATACATATAGGCCTATTTAATAGTTAATTCATAGATCCATGCTTACTAACCCACCTCAAGGGGATAATGGCTAAGAAGAACGGAAACATATACATGGCAGCAAGGGTGGGTTCAAGTGGTCCAAAAAATTTACTTCCAAAGACTATGATGAGCACATTGTTAATATTGACAAAGCTCACACAAGAAGCGAGTCTAAGCCTCTTTTGGGATGTGAAGACACCAAAATAACCAGCTAAAAAGAAAAAAGTTCCTAAGCAAATCGCTACTATTATGCATATAAAAATCACCTTGGAACTTTGATAGAAAAAATGTGCATATCTCGAGAATACACCAAGGTTTATTAAGCTAAGGCAAAATAAGGATAGGAAATATCTGCTCTCGAGCAAAATTGATGTAAGCTTTGATAAACACCTCCTTGTAAGGTAGGCGCAACTTACTGGAATCAAAATAATAAAGCACAGTGTCTTTACCATTTCAATAAAAGATACGGATACCTCCATATCCGTGAGAGTAGCTACAAGGATGGGTAGGCTTATGGGAAGAAACAGAGTTGTGACTACTACCATTACCAGTATAATGGTTATGTCTGCTCCGACAATACTACCGATAAAAGGAGCTACAACTCCTGTGGAGGTGGCAGAGAGTATCAATATTCCATTGGAAAATTTGGGTATTATCAATTTGCTAAGCCAGTGCAGTAAAAGTGGCAATAAAATGAGCTTAGAAACAAAAAGAAAAAGAAAATTGCCTAAATTTTGATAGAATACCTTAAGCCCTTTCTCTATTTCTACTCCCAAGAAGCTTAGAAATACGAATATCATTAAAATGTAGATCACAGAAGGCGAGATAAAAGAGAATATATCTGGCATCCAAATAGCAATGCCAATACTTGCAAAGGCTACTATTATGATGCCGAGGTCTGACTTTTTAAAGATCAAGATCTTCTGTGCTGGACTTTTACCAAGTAAATTTTTTTCCCCTTGAGTAGAGCAGAGTTCGGGAGATTGGCCTCAAAGTCAGGGGATAATGAGTAACAAAAGAGGCCCTCAGATACTTTTTCCCCTTTCAGTTCCTCATTTCCTAATAGGAGATCCACTACCTCTTCTTCCCAAGTGAGGAGGCTCTCTTGTTCCTTTATGTGGGCTCCAAAGAGTCCGAACCATGCATCGAGTGCCTCTTTTAGTCTCTCTGAAGGGATATATTCTTTTAGATCCATGTCAGAGAGATCCCTTAGGATATGCTCCACCTGGTCATCTTCAAAGATGGCCTCCTTTAGTATGGGGTCTGTTAGTCTCGCACCTTCCAGGAGCTCTTGTGTCTCATGGATCTCCTTTAGACTCTCATGGAATAGGTGGAGTATCAGGTGCCACTTAAGCCCCCAATTCAGGGCCTCTCTCTCTGTATTCGAATCTTTCCTGATACTCCCCCTGATGTGGTAAATGGCATCTTCTTCGTTTAGGGATTCTGCCGCATACTTTAGAAAGCCCATAAAGCCTTTGTCATAATTGGTGGACATCCAGGCCTTATACTCCTTTAAGAGCCTTTGGAATGAATCAGGGGGAATGAATTCCTTGGGAGGTCTTAATATCCCAATTCTACCTGAGTCCATGTGCAAAAGCAGGTATTCCTCTGGGTTTAGGCCATAGGGGAGGCCAATTAGGAGCCTCTCCCAGTGTCTCAGCAATTCCCCTAAGAGGGTCTCCCCCATGTATGAAAATGGGAATATGAGGCCTGATTCCAATTTCAAGGCGTTAGTCCTCCTTTAACTCTGGTAGGTCCAGGTAGTAATCCAAGCATTCAGGATTTCTCAATGCATCCTTATTCAATACGGGCTGGCCATGGATCACCTTTTTGACGGCCAGCTCCACCTTTTTCATGTTTAGGGTATAGGGGATGTCAGGCACCTCTATTATCTTTGCGGGGACATGTCTGGGTGAGGCGTTCTCTCTTAGGACCTTTCTGATCTTCCCCTTTATCTCTTCATTTAGCTTGTGACCAGGTGCCATTTTTACAAAGAGGATGACCCTCACATCGTTTTTCCAATCCTGTCCCACCACAACACTGTCCTCTATCTCAGGGAGCTGCTCCACCAGTCTGTATATCTCTGCTGTCCCAATCCTTACCCCACCGGGGTTTAATGTGGCATCGGATCTGCCGTATATTACTACCCCGCCCCTGTCGTTAATCTCTATGAAATCGCCATGTCTCCAGACATTGGGATATACATCAAAATAGGCGCTCATATACTTTTGATTGTCGGGATCATTCCAGAAGTATATGGGCATGGAGGGGAAAGGTGCTGTGCACACCAGCTCCCCTTGTCTGTTGTACACAGGCCTTCCTTGTTCGTCATAGGCATAGACCTTCATACCAAGGCATCTACACTGTATCTCACCTGCATATACAGGTCCCATTGGGTTTCCGCCCACAAAGCAGCCATTTAGGTCAGTTCCTCCTGATATGGAGGCAAGGTGGAGATCATCCTTTATGGCATCATATACAAACTCAAAGCCTTCCACAGATAAGGGAGAGCCTGTGGAGAGGAGGGTCTTTAGGGGTCTTAGAGAGAAATGGTCTTTGGGCCTCAAACCAGAGGCCATCAGGGCAGAGATATAACCGGCACTGGTACCAAAGATAGAGATCCCCGTCTCATCAGCAAGTTCCCAGAGGGCCTCTGGGCCAGGTTGAAATGGGTTGCCATCGTAAAGGACCAGTGTGGCGCCCACCGAGAGGGCGCTCATGAGCCAGTTCCACATCATCCATCCACAGGTGGTGTAATAAAAGATCACATCCTCGGGTTTTAGGTCCACATGGAGCATGTGTTCTTTCATATGATTGATCAAGATTCCTCCTGCGCTCTGTACCATGCACTTGGGTAAACCTGTGGTCCCTGAGGAGTACATGATATAAAGGGGATGTTCAAAGGGTAGTTCCTCAAAATCTATCTCTTGGGGAGAATAGGGTTTGATGAAATCTTCAAAGTATACGGCCACAGGGATATCTTTTATCTCTGGGGTCTGGGTATAGCTTACGACCACAAGCCTTTCCAAGGAGGAGAGCTGCTTTGAGATATCCCTTATTCTTTCCATGGAATCGAATCTCTTGCCTTTGAAGAAGTATCCATCAGCGGTGAAGAGCACCTTGGGCTGTATCTGACCAAACCTGTCCATGACCCCCTTTATCCCAAAGTCTGGGGAACAAGAAGACCAAATGGCGCCAAGGCTTGTAGCGGCAAGCATGGCCATGGTGGTCTCGGGCATATTGGGCATAAAGCCCACTACCCGATCTCCAGGCTTTATGCCCAAGCTCCTGAGAGCCTGGGAAATCCTGCTTACCGAATCATATAATTCCCTATATGATACCTTTCTCAAGGGCTGGCCCTCACCTTTGAAGAGGAGGGCAGTCTTCTCATCCCTCCTTCGGAGGAGGTTCCTGGCAAAATTCAGTTTGGCTCCCAAAAACCATCTGGCACCGGGCATCTTTTTGAGATCGTCTACTACTTGGGTGTAGCTTGAAGATGCCTGAATCTCAACAAAATCCCACACGGTAGCCCAAAAATCAGGGATATTCTCCACAGACCACTCCCACAGGGGATGATACTCCACAAAGTTCTTATTAAATCTCCTATTGACCTCTTCCATGAACCTGTACATGTGGCTTGCCAAAACCCTTTCTTTTGGCGGGGTCCAAAGCAGTCTTCCCATGGCATCCTCCTCTAAGTTGTTCCCAAGGGCCTTAGCCCTTTGGAGGTGTTCCTTTTTTTACGACACCTAAAAGAAAATTTTCGAGATTTTTTTGGGCACCCTCATATCTTTCAAGGGCCTTCAGATTTATTTCTGCCCTGGCTGCGGATTTATGGCCGCCAGCAGAGGCACCCAAAGGTTCAAAGAGGCCCTTGGCCTTTTTACCCGCATCCCCTCTGTTGCCAAAGTAGCGTAGGATCACAACGAGTTTGTGCCCCACTATCCCTGAGACAAAGGCCCAATTAATGTCTGCCACCTTAACAAAAAAGTCTGCAATTATGACCAGCTGATCAGCATTTTCCACATGGCCCATAAATATAAAGATCTTGTCGCCAAGGAACCTCATATTCTCGAAGGCCTTCTTAAAGGTGGCGAGGGTCTCCTTTGTCATTTCAGAGGACTCTATATTTTTTAAGAGTACCCTGTCAACAAGACTTGCCAATTCTTTAAAGGCGTTTATGTCTCTTTGGGTGCCACCGACTATCAAGTCCTTAGTATCTGTCTTTATTCCATAGAAGAGGAGGGTGGCAAGCCTTGCACTCGGTTTTAACTTGGCAGCCTTTAAGTATTCATAGAGTATGGTACAGGTGGCTCCATATTCAGGCCTTATATCCATAAATTGAGCCCTCGTCTCCGAACCGAGTGGGTGGTGGTCTATTATGATTGTGTAGTTAAATCTTTTGAAACCCTCGTGGTGGGGAGGTTGATTATCCACCAACGCGAACTTGGTGTAATTTTCAACCTTTAGCTCCCTCAATGGCTTCAGATCTACCTTTAATAGCCTTACCAAGGCCTGATTATCAGGCCTTGAAATAGGGCTTACCCTAAATATCTTTGTTTTCTTTACCTTTCTCCAGAGCAGACGAGAGAGTGCACATGCACTCCCTATGGCGTCAGGATCGGGATTTATAAGGATAGCAACAGAGTCCTCCTGTGAGACAACCGACAAGAGCTGTAGGTATCTCTCTTTGGCTGACAATCCTATCCCTGTGCTGACTTTATATATTGCTCCAGTAGGCCGGAAAGCTTCTTCCCCGAAAGGAGCATACCCCCAAAGATAGGACCCATTCTGGGGCCGCCAAAGGCATTATTGGCAGCCATGCCTCCTGCAAAGAGGCCTGGATAGACCTCCTTTGTGTTTTCCACGGTAAACTCTTCTCCCTTTTCTGCCCAAAGGGGTAGTTCTCCCACCACCTTCCCGGTGGGGGTGTTCAACTGCACACCAAGTTTTGATGAAACCACGTTACATACCTCAGCAGGGTGTCCTGTGCCGTCTACCACTGCCTTTGCCATTACCCCTAAAGGATCCACATGTAATCCAAGGCTTTCCACAGGTGACCAGTTTATGACAACACCCGAAACCTTGGGACTGCCGTCTACCTCCCTGAAAAGGACATCCACCACTTTTACAAGGTTGAAGATAGAGGTGCCGGCGCTAATACACTTATAGATCAAGTAAGATGTGGCAAGGACGCTATCTAAGACATAATAACCCTTTTCCCCGGGTCTATGTGGGATGAGGAGCTCATCCAATACCTCTTTGGCCCCTTGCTGCACCACTATCTCATTGAACATCATGCCACCTCCCCACATCCCACCACCAGGGGCCAACTTGGACTCAAATATGGCGGCCTTGATTCCCTTTAGACCCAGATAATATCCAGCAACCAGGTTGGAGGGGCCAGCCCCAACCAGGGCAACATCTAAGTCTAGATGTGTGGAAAATTTCTGGGCAAAATTGGAAAAGATCTGCCTCGATATGGCTAAATCACTTAACATTCATGCCTCCTTGGCCTAATTTTTTAGAGGATATAAGGTAGAGGGGGCCCTGATGCAATATAAATTTGGTGAGGACCTTGGCATAAAAGGTTTTGCTCCCACAGATCCCATCACAGAGTCCGCCTGAAGACTATAAGACGGTGCAGAATAAGTTATAGGACTGCTTGGTCCGAATAAGGGCTGATATGTTAGCTGTTAGCTCTTAGCTCATAGGGGAAAGGGTGGAGTT
This sequence comes from uncultured bacterium, assembly GCA_938002815.1. Taxonomy (GTDB): domain Bacteria; phylum Desulfobacterota; class DSM-4660; order Desulfatiglandales; family CALKZT01; genus CALKZT01. The sequence continues at coordinate 292 of CALKZT010000027.1, read as the reverse complement.
AAGGCTGAAGTTAAGGCTGAGGGGATAGGCTGAAAGCTGAAGGGGAAAGGATGCTCTCAGTTAAGTGAATGAGAGGGAAAGCACTGCAAGAGCTAACAGCTTCAATATTTAGTTCCCTTCACATTTAGAAGACGAGTTCAACCTTCAGCCTTTAGCCTTTAGCCTTCAGCCCTACAGACCTTCACATTGCGATGAGCAGTTAAACCTTCAACCTTTAGCCTTTCGCCTTCAGCCTTCAGCCTTACAAGGGCTTTCAGTTCCCTTCACATTGGGATGAGCAGTGCAACAGACA
>CALKZT010000026.1 GCA_938002815.1 uncultured bacterium | reverse complement strand
ATCCCCATTAGAGGTGGCCTTGAGGTGAGAGGGCTGCCCCTGTACCTTAGCCGGCATAATACCCAAGGCTGTGACGTATACCAGGCACTTTCCCAGATAAGATTCGTCGAAGAGGAGGATGCCATAGGGAGTTGGAACCCCATGTTTGTTACCGCCATCCCTTACCCCCTCAATTACACCGTCCAAAAGCCTCCTGGGATGGAGGTGGGGCTTAAGTTCACCTGCGTAATCCCTTGGACCCACGCAGAATCCGTAGAGTCCCATAATGAGCCTGCTACCCTTGCCAGTCCCAAGGGGATCCCTGTAGACCCCCACTATCCCTGTGAGGGCGCCACCATAGGCCTCCATATTGGAAGGGCTGTTATGGGTCTCCCCGGTTATGGTGTAGTAGTAGTCTTCATCAAACCTGGCCACCCCGGCATTGTCCCAAAGTACTGATATCACCCAGTCCTTTTTCTTCTGTATAAAAAGAGTGGGTTCCTCTATGCATGTCTTAAAGAGGTTGTCTACAATTACCGATTCACCTGTGGAAAGGTCTCTGTATCGGAAAAGTCCCTTAAAGGTGTTGTGGTTACAGTGATCACTCCTGGCCTGGGAGATGTACTCTATCTCCACATCCGTGGGAAGGCCCAAACCTAATGGCCTCCTCTCCTCCAGTATCTCTGGCCTCATAAAATATTGTCTGATGACAGGAACATCCCTGGGATTTAAGGCCAAGTTCCGCTCAAAGGAGATCCTAAGGAGGGTATGGTCTGAATCTATGGGAATGAACTCAAAGCCAGGCTCCTTTGAGATCTTAACCTTAGGTATAATAAAGCCTATACCCTTTTTGGGGTCCCATTCTTCCCTTGAATAGACCCTCCACCTCTGAATCAGTTCATTGGCCAAAAGCTCCCTTGCTATGAGTTCGGCCTGGGCCTTTGTAAGCTTACCCTTGAGCTCATATATCTTCGAAAAGTAGACACCCTCATCCCTTTTAAACCTAATTCCCAAAAGGTCCTCAATTGCCTCAACCGCAGTGCTCCCCTGGTTGTCCTTTACCCCTGGTCTCAACCCCACCCATATGAGCTGATCAAATTCCCTCGATATGGGTTCGAAAGAGGACTCCTCTGTTACAGGATTTGTAAAAATCTCCTTTTGTATGGTATGGAGCTCTTCTGGACCGAAGGCCTTATCTATGGTGAGCACCCTCACTACCCTTACCCCGTCTACGGGGATGTGGAAATAAGTCCGCGCCTTTTGGGCCACAATCTCCCCTTCCGGGTCCTTTATCTCTGATCTAAGCCTTATCTCAAGCCTATGAGGCATCTCCCTTCTTTTTCCCTCCCAAAAGGGCTTATCGCACATATGGATGGTAAAAGTCAATGAAAGAGGATACCCCTCCCTAAACTGAATCCTTGCCTGTCCGAGGGGAAGGTTTTAAAGTCTTTCGTCAGATCGAGACAAGGAGGCTCTTAGATGAAAATAGCAATTAGTGGCAAGGGCGGGGTAGGAAAGACAACCGTAGCCGCCTTTCTCATTAAGGCCCTTTCTGATAGAGGCTTTAGGGTACTGGCCATAGATGCAGACCCAGATGCAAATCTGGCCCATGCCTTGGGTTTAGGCAACCACTTCCACATAACACCCATCAGTCAGATGAAAGAACTCATTGAGGAGAGGACAGAGACAAAATTGGGGGGCTTTGGTGCCTTCTTCAAGTTGAATCCCAAGGTAGATGACCTCCCAGACAGCCTTGGGGTGGAGGCCATGGAAGGTGTAAGGCTTTTGGTGATGGGAGGCGTAAAAAAGGGGGGGACTGGATGCGTGTGCCCAGAGAGTACCCTCCTAAAGAATCTGGTGAGACACATTGTGCTCCAACGTAACGAGGCGGTTGTCATGGACATGGAGGCAGGTTTAGAGCATTTGGGTAGGGGTACGGCAGGTGCAGTGGATATACTCTTAGTGGTGGTGGAGCCGGGCAAGAGGAGTATAGATACCGCGAGGGAGATAAAGAGGCTTGCAGGGGATATAGGGATAAAAAGGGTAGGTGCAGTCCTAAATAAGATCAGGAGAGCTGAAGAGGAAAAACTTTTGAGGGAGGAACTAAAAGATATGGAGATCTTAGGCTACATACCTTTCAGGGAGGCAATTTTGAGGGCAGATTTGGAAAATAAGGCGCCTTTTTTGCTGGATCAGGAATCGCTTTCTATGGTAGACGAAATACTCCAGAAAATTCAGAACCCAAAAAACCCAGAAGGAGGAGCCCATGAATAGGATACACAACTTTAACCCAGGCCCTGCAGCCCTTCCCCTTGAGGTACTCCAAACCATAAAGGAAGAGATGCTGGATTTTAAGGGAACAGGCATGTCCATACTTGAGATAAGCCACAGGTCCAAGCAGTTTGAGGAGGTCTTAAACACGGCCATAGAGAGACTGAAGAGGCTTTTGGGCATAAAGGAAGGATTTCATGTGGTATTTGTTCAAGGGGGTGCCACCCTTCAATTTGCAATGGTCCCCCTAAACCTCTCACTACCCCACAGGACTGTGAGCTACATAGATACAGGGACCTGGTCCACAAAGGCCATCAAAGAGGCCAAGATCTTGGGAAAAGATGTGGTTGTGGTGGCATCTTCCCAGGACAAGGAATACACTTACATACCCAAAGACTTCACCGTGGACAGCTCCACCTCTTATCTCCACTTTACCAGTAACAATACAATCAGGGGCACACAGTGGAAAGAGTTTCCAAACCCCAATGGTGTACCCCTTGTAAGTGACATGTCCTCTGACTTCTTGAGCAGGCCCTTTGACGTATCACCCTTTGGGCTCATATATGCCGGTGCACAAAAAAACCTTGGCCCTGCAGGTTGCGCAGTGGTCCTGATAAGAGAAGACATGCTCTCAAGATCACCCAAGGATCTGCCCACCCTCTTGAGGTACCCAGTCTATACAGAGAACAACTCCCTCTACAACACCCCACCCTGCTTTGTGATTTACACCATCGGGCTGGTCTTGAAATGGTTAGAGGAGACTATAGGTGGGCTTCAGAATATGGAGAGGATAAATGAGGAGAAGGCAAAGATACTATATGAGGTCATAGACAGAAGTGGTTTTTACAGGGGTACTGCCCAAAAGGATAGTAGATCCCTCATGAATATTACCTTCAGGCTCTCCTCAGAGGAGCTTGAGAAAAGGTTTTTGGATGAGGCCCAAAAGAACGGCTTTGGAGGCCTCAAAGGCCATAGGTCTGTGGGTGGATGCAGGGCATCCGTATACAATGCAGTCAGCTTGGAATCTGTAAGGTCACTCGCTTCCTTTATGGAGGAATTTGAGAGGGTAAATGGCTAAGACTTAGGCCCAGGGCAAGGGGGCATGTTGGGTCTCTTTGGGAAAAGTATTACACCCATAAAGGAGGTATTAGAGGCAAAGCCTCTAAATAAGATGGTCACTGTGGCCGGATGGGTACGTACCAGGAGGGATAGCAAGGCAGGGGTCTCCTTTGTGGAGCTGAGCGATGGTTCCCATATTAGGCCTTTGCAGCTGGTGATCCCAATTACCTTAGAGAATTCTGGGAGGGATCTACCAAGACTCCATCCAGGCACCTCTCTCTTGGCAACAGGACTATTAATCCCTTCCATAGGAAAGGGGCAGGAATTGGAATTACAGGTGGAGGAATTTGGGATCCTGGGCCCCTCTGACCCCGAGAGCTATCCGATCCAGAAAAAGAGGCATTCCTTCGAATTCTTGAGATCTTACCCTCACCTGCGCCCCAGGACCAATACCTTCGGCTCAGTATTTAGGATGCGAAGTAGACTCTTCTTTCAGATACACAGGTTCTTCCAGGAGAGGGGTTTTTACTATATCAGCACCCCCATAATCACCCAAAGTGACTGCGAAGGAGCAGGAGAGCTCTTCAGGGTAAAGGGTCAGAGTGAATCTGGTGAGGAGTTCTTCGGTAGACCCACATATCTTACCGTAAGTGGTCAGTTGGAATTAGAGGCCTTTGCCCTCTCCTTGGGCAAGGTATATACCTTCGGACCCACCTTTAGGGCAGAAAACAGCTTTACCACAAGGCACCTCTCTGAATTTTGGATGGTGGAACCTGAGGTGGCCTTCTTGGACCTCTATGGCCTAATAGGCCTAGCAGAAGAGTTTATGAGGCATTTGTTATCCACCACCCTTATAGAATCAAGGGAAGAGCTGGAATTCTTTGATAGATGGGTCTCTGCAGGGCTCATCAAGGGACTTGAAGAATCCATAAACAAGGAATTTGTCATCATGCCTTATGAAGAGGTAATTAGGGTCTTGTGTGAGAGCAAAGAGCCCTTCCAGTATCCTGTCCATTGGGGTGTAGATCTAAAGACCGAGCATGAGAGGTATCTTACGGAAAGGTATGTGAAAGGGCCCGTATTTGTAATAGACTACCCTAAGGAGATCAAACCCTTCTATATGAAGCTGAACCCGGATGGGAAGACCGTCAGGGCCATGGATCTCCTCCTTCCAAGATGGGGTGAGATAATAGGTGGAAGCCAAAGGGAGGAGGAGCTCAGGACCTTAATGGAGAGGATGGAGGAGCTCAAAATGGATATGGATCGCTACTGGTGGTATCTGGATCTTAGAAGATACGGCTCTGCTCCCCATTCAGGTTTTGGGTTAGGCTTTGAAAGGCTCTTGCTCTATCTGACAGGCCTTAACAACATAAGGGATGTGATCCCTTACCCAAGGACCCCCAACACAATAGTGGTATGACTCCAAAGGGAGCCCAATAGGGGGTTTAATGGCTTGACCTAAGATGTGTAAGGTTGTAAAAAGGAGATCAAATTGTAAATTAGGGCCGGAGTGGTGGAACTGGTAGACGCGCTGGACTCAAAATCCAGTGGGGCTTTGCTCCGTGAGGGTTCGACCCCCTCCTCCGGCACCAGTCCTTTTAATGAAGATAGGGATCACCTCCACAGTACCCATAGAGATACCAATTTCAACAGGCAATTGCCCATTAGACCTAAATAATCTCTTTATATCCTCCCCAAACCCAAAATTCCTCATCCAACTGGCCGAATCAGAAGGGCTCCCCCAGAACATCTGTTCATGGATAAAGGGGATCTACGCCATCACCCTCCATGACGAGGTGGATCATGTAATTGCCGTCACAGGGGGGGATTGTAGTAATACCATAGCCCTTGCCGAAATCCTTCAAAGGAAGGGGAAGAGGATCACTCCCTTCGAATACCCCATCTCCGGTGAGATTCAGAGGCTGAAAGAAGAGTTTGAACGCTTGATAATTACCTTTCATACCACATGGGAGGATGTATACCTCACATACAGGTCTTTAAACGAGATAAGGTCTAAGCTAATGGAATTAGACCGTCTCACCTACGAGGGGAATGTGGTTTCGGGTTATGAGAATCATCTCTTTTTGGTCTCCTCTTCTGACTTTGAAGGTAATCCAAAGGCCTATGAAGCCAAGGTAATGGCCTTCATATCAGAGGTAAAGAAAAGACCCCCCTTTAAAGAGGAGATTAGGCTCGGTTATGTAGGAGTCCCTCCAATATTTGGCGATATCTACTCCGTTTTGGAAGACCTGGGGGCAAGGGTGGTCTTTAATGAGGTCCAAAGACAGTTCTCCTTGCCCTCTTTTGAGATGCCAATCCTTAAGGCGTATCTGTCCTATACCTATCCTTACGGCATAGCCCGGAGGATTCGGGACATAAGAGAGCAGATCCGGCTCAGACAAATAGATGGAATAATCCACTATGTACAAAACTTCTGCTATAGGCAGCTATACGATATCCTACTAAGAGAAGAGCTACCTGTAGCGGTGCTTACACTGGAAGGAAATGAACCAGGGCCCTTAGATAAAAGAAGCCTTGTGAGAATAGAAGGCTTCCTTGAGATGCTAAGGGCCCAAAAAAGGGCCTGGATCTGATCAGACTGCCTTCAGATCGGGTTTTTCTATTTTCCCGCTCAGGTAGGCCTCCACCATCATCACATCCCTTCTGCTCCCTATGAACAAAGGGACCCTCTGATGGAGGCTCTGGGGCTCGATCTCCAATATAGCCCCCTTGCCATCACTGGCATATCCACCTGCTTCCTTCACCACAAAGGCCAGTGGATTTGCCTCTGCCATGAGTCTAAGCTTACCTTCAGGCTTCTTTGGATCCTTCTTGTCCGCCGGGTACATGAATATCCCGCCCTTGAGGAGGTTTCGGTGGAAGTCTGCCACCAGGCTACCCACATACCTACTGGTGTAGGGCCTACCCGTCTCCTTGTCAGGTCTCTTAAAGTAATCCACCACCTCTTTTACCTTCTCATCCCAGTACTCATAATTGCCTTCGTTTACGCTATATGTACGGCCCTGTTCAGGTATCCTGATATTCTCGTGGCTCAAGAGGAACTCCCCTATACTGGGAAAGAGAGTAAACCCATGGACCCCTGTGCCGTTTCCTGTGGTATAAACCATAATGGTGCTGGAACCATAAATAAAATAGCCAGCAGCCACCTGTTTTATCCCTGGTTGGAGTATTTCGGATAGAAGGGGTTCCGTTGAATTAGACTCTGGCCGTCTGTAAATCCCAAATATCGTACCTATGCTTATGTTTACGTCTATATTGCTGGAACCATCCAAAGGGTCAAAGAACAGAATATAGTTTCCCTTTGGAAACTGTGAAGGGATTTCGATTAAATCAGGATCTTCCTCAGAGGCCATACACCACAACTGCCCAAGGTGTTTCATACGATTTACTATCACCTGATGGGCAAATATGTCCAACTTTTGTACCTGTTCCTCATACACATTTGTCTTTCCTGTAGCCCCCAAGATGTCCACAAGGCCTGCCTTGTTTACCTCCCTGGAAATAATCTTTGCAGCCACTACCAATTCATTCAGAAGAGAGGTAAAGGCCCCTGTTGCCTCAGGATTCATCCTCTGCTGGGTAATTATGTGTTCGGTTATTGTTATGCCTACCCCTTTTTTCACCATAACCACCTCCTCTTCACTGGCTTAAAAGTTTATCAAAAATATCCCTGTGCTCTTTCCTGTAGTCTACACCCAATAACTTTTTGAAAAAATCATCTAATATATCCATCCACCTCTTAAAAGGACTCTTTTGCTCCCTTTTGGCCTGGATGACTTCAGAAATAAATGTTTCCAGTGAGTTCATATACTCCTTCGACAAGAAGAGCACAGCACCTTCTTTTAGAGACCTAAGCAAATCTTCTTGGGAGACTGCCTTGCTTGTGAGCATGATAGCAGGTATCTTTTTCCTGACACATTTATTCAATAGATCATAACCCCTGACGCCCATTATATCAAGAACAGCGACATCATATTGATTATTTTCAAGAAGTTCAGATGCGATTTCAAATGAACTGGCTGTATCCACATAAAAGTTAGATAATGCTTCCCTTAGGTGTTCTAAAACATCTGGTTCATCATCAACCACAAGAATTCTACTATGCCTTAGTAAATAGTTCTTATCATTTGCTGCCATTCTTAAAACTATTCTCCAACACCTCTCTATATTCTAACCTATAAACCTCAGAAAGAGATATGAAAAGGGAGATAATCAGCGGTCCATAAAAAAGTCCCAGCACACCAAATAGCTGCATACCTCCTATGATACCCATAAAGACCAAAAGCCCACTCATCCTGATATCCTTACCTATGAGCCTGGGCTTTAGTATGTATTCGACAAGAGAGCTATGTACCAGATTAAATATAAAGACAAATGCTGCAGATCCTAAATTCCCCTTTAATATCAGAAAAATAGTCGCAGGGATGTAAACGAGTGTTATTCCGATTATAGGCATAAAGGCAAAGAAACCACCCAGTGCCCCCCAGAGTATTGGGGCACCTAGCCCTACCACTACAAAAGAGACACCCAAAAGTGTTCCTTGTATAATACCTGATAGTCCATTTATGAAAAGAATACTCCTCCCAATTTCGTTAAATTTTGATACTATAAGTTCCAGATGAGAACGAGGAATAGGGAGTAACTGCAAAAGATATTGCTTTAATTCATCTCCTCTTCTATAGATTGTAAAAATAGTTGCTACCATTACAAGGAAGCTTAAAACAAACTTTGCAACATTTGATACGATTGTATTTAACTCTTTTGTTAGATATATGGCTATACTCTTTATAATCTTGTTAACAATTTCCATAATATATTCAGATGTTATTTCGTGATTAGTGGTCTTTGAGATCTGCTTTAATATCTTAGATGTTAAGTTATCCTTATTCAGGAAGGAATCTAAGTCTTCTTTCTGGACAAAGTTTAAGGTCTTAGTATAAATGCCATGTGCTTCTTTTGATATTGCCAAGGCTGCAAGGAAAGTAGGTATAATTATACAAAGTATCACTACACCAGTCATTATGAAAGATGCAGCTTTTTTGTTATGTCTTAGAATCTTTTCAAATTTAACATAAAATGGGTAGGTTAAATTTACAATCAGCAGAGCAAGCACAAGGGCACCCACAAATACCCACAAAAGCCTCAAGAGTAGAAGAACTATTACCGAAAAGATTACCGCAAAAAGGAATATCCCCGTCTTGTTGTAATTTAGATTTTCTTGAGTCATGTCCTATTATTCTGGCGGGAGTGAATGGGAATCGAACCCACCTGTCAGGTGTTCGCCTGACACACCGGATTTGAAGTCCGGGAGCCCCACCAGGAACTATCCACTCCCCTTTTTTCAGTTAGCCCTCTTTCCACTTATGAATTCTTCTATCATCCTATAGGCTTCGTCATCAGGATACTGTTTAGGAGGATGCTTCATAAAATAGGCTGAGGGGGAATAAAGTACCCCTGAGATACCCCTATCCATAGCAATCTTAGCACATCTTATGGCATCTATCACTATGCCTGCAGAGTTGGGAGAATCTTCCACACTCAATCTCAGTTCAAGATTAATCTCCACGTCTCCGAATATCCTACCTTCCATCCTGAGGTAGCAGATCTTATTATCCCTCTGCCAAGGCACATAATCACTGGGTCCTATGTGGATGTTTTCCCCTTCCAGCTTACTGGCTGTTACCGATTGCACTGCCTCTGTCTTACTTATCTTTTTGGATCTCAGCCTGGATCTGTTCAGCATATTCAAGAAATCGGTGTTACCTCCAAAATTCAGCTGATAGGTCCTATCCAATTTTACACCCCTTTTCTTGAAGAGATCCACCAACACCCTGTGGGTAATGGTTGCACCTATCTGGGATTTTATATCGTCTCCGATCACGGGCAGACCCTTCTCCTTAAATCTGTTGGCCCACTCTGGGTTGCTGGCAATAAAGACTGGTATGTTGTTAATAAACCCGGCACCTGCCTCCAGTGCACACTCTGCATAAAATTTGGTGGCCTCCTCTGCCCCCACTGGCAAATAGTTCAATAGTATGTCCACCTTCGCCTTCTTAATGGCATTCACAACGCCCTTAAAGTCAGGTTCAGGATGGTCTGCCAAGACAAACCTACTGTCTTCATGGTATTCCTCCATGTGAGAGGAGTAACCATCCAAAATACGGCCCATTAACACCTTTGGATCAGTGCCCTCTATCTTGTCGCAGAAGACCTTGGTGCAATTGGGCTTTGCAAATATGGCTTCAGAAAGGGGCCTGTTCACCTTTCTCTTATCTATATCAAAGGCCAAGACGACCTCAATGGAATCAGGAGTATAAGGGCCAATCTGCCAGTGCATAAGGCCTATGGCATCCTTGGGATCCCTTCTTCTGTAATAATTTATCCCCTGGATCAAGGCAGAAGCACAGTTTCCGACACCTACTATAGCGATTCGAATCTTTTCCATCGAGCCACAGCCTCCATCTCTTTGGAGTTGGTATAGAGGTTAGACGTTTCTAAACCCCAGGACTATTCTCAATATCCTCCTTATGGGTTCTGCCGCACCCCAAAGTAATTGATCCCCCACGGTAAAGGCGGCCAAAAAGCTCTCCCCCATTATCATCTTTCTCAATCTCCCTATGGCCACCGTAAGGCTACCACTTATCTTTACAGGTGTCAGTTCCTTTAAGGTAAGATCCTGGACGTTTGGTATCAGTTTTACCCATTCGTGGGCATTGGCTATGTGTTCCTCTATCTCATCTAAGGGCATTTCTTTTTTAAGCTTTATTGTGAGTGCCTGACTGTGGCATCTCATAGCACCTACCCGCACACAAATCCCATCTACCGCCAAAGGAGGATCCATTTGCAAGATCTTATTTGCCTCCGCATTGCCCTTCCATTCTTCCCTTGTCTGCCCATTCGCCATGGGCGAATCAATCCATGGGATCAAATTTAAGGCAAGGGGGACCTTGAAATTTTCGCAGGGGATCTTTCCGCCCCTCAAGGTGCTTAAGAGTGCCTTATCCAGTTCTATGGCCCCCACATCTGGCCTACTGAGCATCTCTTTGGAGCCCTCAATCAAGAAGGCCATCTGCCTTATCAGCTCCACCATGTGCTTTGCACCTGCTCCAGAGGCGGCCTGATAGGTCATGGAACTGATCCATTCCACATTCCCTGTCTTTATGAGACCCCAAAGGGCCATAAGCATGAGACTTACCGTACAGTTCCCGCCCACATAGGTCCTAATCCCCTTCTCTAAAGACTCGTCGATCAGACGCCTATTCACCGGATCCAGGACAATGACACTATCAGGTTCCATCCTGAGGGCCGAGGAAGAATCTATGAAATATCCTTTCCAACCAGCTTTTCTCAGTTCAGGATAGACCTTCTTTGTGTAATCGCTCCCCTGGCAGGTCACAATT
>CALKZT010000025.1 GCA_938002815.1 uncultured bacterium | reverse complement strand
GCTCACAAGGGAGATAGTCCTAAAGATGATAAAGATGGCGGAACTGAGGGATCCAAAAGAGACCGGCAGCCATGTAAATAGGGTAGCTGGTTACTCTGTGGTTTTGTACCAGGAATGGGCAAAGAGAGAAGGGATTCCCGAAGAGGAGATAAGGAGGCAGAGTGATATATTGAGGATAGCTGCAATGCTACACGATGTGGGGAAGGTGGCAATCTCTGATCTGATACTAAAAAAGCCTGGGAGGCTCACAGATGGTGAGTATGAAGAGATGAAGGCCCACACCTATCTTGGGGCAAGGCTATTTTCGGAGCCCAAATCGGACTTCGAACAGGCAGCACTGGATGTGGTCCTCAATCACCACGAAAGGTGGGATGGGAAGGGGTATCCCGGGCATATCGACGTGAAGACGGGCCTCCCCTTACCTGGGTTCGAAGCGGGAGATGGGAGGCCGAGACCCAAGAAAGGTGAGGAGATCCCTCTTCTGGGAAGGATTGTGGCCATCGCAGATGTCTACGATGCGCTCCTCAGCAAGAGAGTCTATAAAGAGAGTTGGGATGAAAGCGACACGGTGAAAGAGATAGAGAGATGTGCCGGTAGCCAATTTGATCCGAGGTTGGTGGGTGTCTTTTTAGAAAGCCTTCCTTCCTTAAGACAGATTACCATGAGATATCAGGAATGATGAAGGGCAGGGTTGCCTTTATCTTTTTAGGCATCCTATTCGCTCAGGCGCTATACGCAGCCGATCTGAAGCTCCCACAGCCCCAGGGCCCGGTAAATGACTTTGCGAAGGTGATAAGGCCTCAAGATAGGCAGAGATTGGAGGAGATGATCAGAAAGGTCTTTGAAAATACCGGGGTACCCATCGTGATACTTACAATGCCCCACATAGAGGGATATGAATATAATGAGTACGCAAATCTGATCTATAACGCCTGGGGTATAGGGAAGAAAGGGGAGGACAAGGGGGTCTTGATTTTTTTGACCCTGAAAGAGAGGAAGATGAGGATCGAGACCGGATACGGCGTGGAAGGGATACTTCCAGACGGGCTGGTGGGAGAGATAAGGGATAGGTACATGATACCCCACTTTAAGGAAAACCGATTCGGGGAAGGGCTAATTGCAGGGGTTGAGGCCATCTCCAAGGTGTTACAGGAAGAAGGCCTACCAAAGAAAACCAAGAAAAAGGCTTCCCCTTACGGTCTCCTATTGACGGGTATCTTCTTCGGCCTGATTCTCTTCTCCTTAATCTTTCGCTCAGGGTCCTTTCAAAGAAGAGGTACCTTTGGGTTCCCCATCTATGTGGGAGGCTTCGGTTCCAGGGGTGGCGCCTTTGGCGGTGGTTTTGGTGGTTTTGGAGGGGGAATGAGTGGAGGAGGTGGCGCCGGTGGGAGTTTTTGATAACCTCAATAAGGGAAGACCCTATGAAAAGAGGATTCAAGAGATCGTTGGGATCATATCTAGAGACCTGAGAGAAGGGCTGGAGTCAATAGTACTATACGGAAGCTATGTTACAGGTGATTTTGTTCCCGGAAGTTCTGACATAAATTTTCTTATCCTACTAAGAATGGAAGAAGATCTCCAGCTTGATAGGATCAGAGATCTTTGTAAAAAGATAATAAGAAGGCCTATAGCTGAGCCTTTAGTCCTCTCAGAGGATTATATAAACCACTCCCTTGATACTTTTCCCCTCGAATACCTAAATATATCGAGGGCATGTAAGGTATTGTATGGAAGTGATTTTATCCTGAATATCAAAATAAAGAAGTCAGATCTTAGACGCCAGTGTGAAAGGGAGATCAAATCAAAACTCCTCTTATTAAGGCAGATCTATTTTTCGGTTGGGGTCAGAGATAGAGCCTTAAAAAATTCACTGCTTGCTTCATGGAAGGCAATAGGCCCCATATTGAGGGGAATTTATTTCATTCTCTTTTCTGAATTTACGTCTTATATGCCGGATGTGATCACCAGATTATCTACACACTTAAAATCCTCTTTTGGGGCAATTCGGACCGTCCATGAGTTAAAGACCGGGAAGGTTATTGTGCCAAAAGGTGGGATAGAGCAACTGTATAAGGATTATTTGCATGAGTTTTCCCTATTGGCAGAGATACTCGATAAAATGGAGGGAATTGATGGATAGTGGGAAGATAGGTAGAGGATTGTTGGTAATCTTGGGCCTCCTCGGCCTCTTTGTGGTGGTTTTAATAGGTCAGTACAACAGCCTTGTAAAGCTGGATGAAGCTAGAAAGGCCTCTTGGGCACAGGTGGAAAACCAGCTCCAGAGGAGATACGATTTAATCCCCAATCTGGTGGAAACAGTAAAGGGTTATGCAGCCCACGAAAAGGAGGTTTTGCTTGAGGTTACAGAGGCAAGGGCCAGGGTAGGCCAGGCAAAGACCCCAGAGGAAAAGATAGAGGCCAACTATAGCCTTACCTCTGCCCTCTCCAGGCTCCTGGTGGTGGTGGAGAGGTATCCTGATCTTAAGGCAAATCAAAATTTTATCAGACTCCAAGACGAGTTGGCAGGGACAGAGAACAGGATAGCGGTGGAGAGGAGGAGATACAACGAGGCTGTGAGGGCATACAATGCAAAGATAAGAAGTTTTCCCTCAAACATAATTGCCTCCTGGTTTGGTTTTGATAGGGCCAGGTTCTTTGAGACCCCGCAGGAGGCAAAAGAGGCCCCGAAAGTAAAATTTTAAGGAGTCTTCACATGGACTTGTCTTTTAGAATCGCAGGAGAGGCAGGGCAGGGCATCCAGACCATAGGGGAATTGTTGGTAAAGACCTTCTCCAAGATGGGTCTTTTTGTCTTTTCCCACCAAGATTACATGAGCAGGATTAGGGGTGGGAATAACTTCTATCAGATAAGGATCTCTGAAAGACCCATACATTCCTCCCAAAGGAGTATAGACTTGCTCCTTGCTCTCAACATGGAGTCCATCCCATTACACAGGGCCCATGTGAAGCCCAAAGGGATGGTGCTCTGGGATAGCAGCCGGTCAGAGGAAGGGCAAGGAGAGGGGAGCTTAGGTATCCCCATCCTCCGCATGGCAAGGGAGTTAGGAGGGGAGATCCTTGGAAATATTGTGGCAACAGGTGCCCTTCTGGGGATGCTGGGTTTTGAACTGGAACCCTTTTTGGAGGTAGTTAAGGGTTCCTTTTCGGAGAAAGGGAAAGAGATAGCTGAGAAGAACGAAAGGGCAGCATACGCCGGCTATGAATATGCCAGGAGGGAGTGCCTTACCTGCTCCTTTGAGGTCTGCTCCCCTAAAGGAGAGGAAAAGAGGCTTTTAGGGGGAAACGAGGCAATAGGTATGGGGGCAGTACTTTCAGGTGTGAGGTTTTATTCTGCCTATCCCATGACTCCATCCACAGGGATACTGAATTACTTGGCCTCCAAGGCAGAGGAATTTGGGATCATAGTGGAACAGGCAGAGGACGAGATTGCCGCAATTAATATGGTCATTGGGGCATCGTACGGTGGTGTGAGGGCCATGACAGGCTCTTCAGGAGGGGGTTTTGCACTTATGGTGGAGGGACTGAGTCTTTCTGCTGCCACAGAGACTCCCATTGTAATAGCAGAGGTCCAGAGACCAGGGCCCGCCACTGGGTTACCCACAAGGACAGAACAGGCAGATCTTCTCTTCGTGCTATTTGCTGCCCATGGAGAGTTTCCGAGGGTACTGTTTGCACCGGGAAGCCCTGAGCAGGCCCTCTATCTCACCAACAAGGCTTTTCACATGTCAGAGAGATATCAGGTCCCAGCCTTTATCCTTTCGGATCAATACCTGGCAGATAGCCTCTGGACCTGGCCAGGGATAGATGAAGGAAAAATTTTGTACAGGGATTATAGGATCAGGGAGGCAGATGGCACCTACAAGAGGCACAGGTTTACCCAAGATGGGGTATCACCCCTTGCCATCCCTGGAATCGTGGAGGGCCTAGTTGTCACAGATAGCGACGAGCACGATGAGGAAGGCCACATTACCGAGTCGGCAGAGATAAGAAAGAGGATGGTGGAAAAGAGGCTTATGAAACTCCTGCATATGAGGGAAGAGATGGAAGGGCCCACCTACCTTGGCCACAGGTCCCCAAAGATAGTTCTGGTGGGCTGGGGCTCTACCTTGGGGGTACTTATGGATACAGTGGAGACCGTAAATAAGAAGATACCATGTGGTATGCTTCATTTTAGTGAGATCTGGCCGTTCCCTGTCTCAAAGGCCCAAAAGGCCTTTGAGGTCCTAAAGGGAGCCATTGGAATAGGGGTGGAGAATAATGCCACGGGCCAGTTTGCATGGCTTTTGAGGGCAGAAGCCCAGATAGAACTTCCCTGGAAGATCTCCAAATATGATGGGAGACCCTTTTACTCAGATGAACTCTCTGAGGAGGTATTGGCATATGCAAGATCCATATAATCCTGCCTGGTGCCCTGGGTGCGGAAACTTTCAGATAAGGGAGGCCCTGCTCATGGCCATGGAGAAGAAGGGGCTTAGGCCAAACCAGATTGCCATCGTCTCTGGTATAGGTCAGGGGGCCAAGATGCCCCATTACATCTCCTGCAATACCTTTAATGGACTCCATGGCAGGAGCCTTCCCGTTGCCACAGCCTTGAAGGCAGTGAATCACAAACTGGTTGTGATTGCTGAGGCAGGGGATGGTGACATCTATGGTGAAGGAGGGAACCACCTTATACATGCCATGAGGCGGAATCCTGATATATCCCTTTTTGTCCACAACAACCAGATCTATGGCCTCACAAAGGGGCAGGCTTCTCCCACTTCAGTAAGGGATTTAAAGACAAAGACACAGCCCTTTGGCCTGCTCTCAGAACCCCTAAATCCTCTTCTACTTGGAGTGGCTATGAATGCCAGCTTTGTGGGGAGAGGCTTCTCTGGAGACGTAGAGAGACTATCGGAGCTTATGGTCCAGGCAATGGATCATAAAGGCTTCGCCCTTCTGGATATCCTTCAACCCTGTGTCACCTTCAACAGGGTAAATACCTTTGCCTGGTACAAAAAGAGGGTCTATTATCTTGAGGATCACGATCCCTTTGACAGGAGGAGTGCCTTTGAGAGGGCAATGGAGTGGGGTGAGAGGATACCTCTCGGGGTCATTTACAAGGCCAAACGTCCCACCTTTGAAGAGGGGATCCCCTTTCTCCTAAAGGGACCCCTTGTGGAACAGGGCTTTGACCTTGAAAGGGTAAAGGAGGCGCTATTGGGAAAAAAGGAGGGGCCAGGTGGGTAACTACGAGGATTTTATAGAGGCATATCAGAGGTTTCGAAGACAGGTGGACCTAAGAGAAACTGATCAGCTCCCGGACTTGGACAGGCTTATATATACGCTCATAATAGGGATACCAGATGTCCCTGCGGACCACGAAAAGGGTGAAGACTCCATACTGGATGCCATAGATCAGAGGGTGGCAATACTCAAGGCGGTCTTTGTGGAGGCAAATAAGGCCAAGGAGGACGAATTTCTGGATCAGGGGCTTTTAATCTATGATAAGGCCTGCCAAATGGCCAAGGAGATAATAAGTGAATCAGGGGCCCAGGATATGAGATTTTCCTCGGGCCCCAAAGGGACTAAAGGGTACTAGAGATTACGATCTTCTGGATCTGACTTGTGCCCTCGTAAATCTGGGTGATCTTGGCATCTCTCATCATCCTCTCTAAGGGATATTCTTTGATATACCCGTATCCACCGAGGATCTGAACTGCATCCGTTGTTACCTTCATGGCGGTTTCAGCGGCGAAGAGCTTTGCCATCGCCGAGAGTCTCACAAGTTCCTTAGGTAGCCTTGTGAGGTCCTTTGTGATCTTCTGGTATTCTGAAGCTGCCTTGTAGGTGAGCTGACGGGCTGCCTCAATCTGGGTGGCCATATCGGCCATCATCCACTGAAGCCCCTGGAACTGAAATATGGGCTGCCCAAATTGTGTCCTCTCCTTACTGTACCTGATCGCATAGTCGAGTGCCCCCTGTGCTATACCTACTGCCTGTGCAGCTACCGGTATCCTGGTTATATCAAGGGTCTTCATTATGATGTGGAACCCTGCGCCTTCTTGATGGAGGAGGTTCTCCTTCGGCACCACTACCTCCTCCAGGATTACCTCCACTGTGCTGGAGCCCCGAATACCCATCTTGTGTTCTTTTTTGCCGATGGTAAGCCCAGGGGTACCCTTTTCTACCACCAACATGCTGATGCCTTTATGTGGCTGTGTGTTGGGATCAGTCTTGGCTGCCACACAGATGTAAGAGGCCACATCCGCATGGGAGATAAAGGCCTTTCTACCCTCTATAACATAATAGTCCCCCTTCTTTTGGGCCTTTGTCCTGATCCCTGCCACATCCGAACCGGCATTGGGCTCTGTGAGACCAAAGGCGATCAAGGACTCGCCTGAGGCCAAAGAGGGAATATATCTGGCCTTCTGTTCCTCAGAACCTGCAAGCATGATAGGCGTACTTCCCAGTTCATGTACCAAAAGGATCACGGAGGTAGATGCACAGACCTTCGCTATCTCCTCTATTACAAGGCACATGGACAAAAGCCCCATCTCTGAGCCACCGTACCTCTCTGGGAAATCTACCCCGAAAAAGCCATTTTCTCGTAAGATCTGAACCATGTCCCAAGGGAACTCTTCCGATTCATCCCTCTCCTGGGCACCGGGTGCAATCTTATCCTTTGCTATCCTTGCCACTGTCTCCTTCAGGAGTATCTGATCCTCTGTAAGGCCATAAGGCATAGTAACACCCCTTTCTCACACATTGTGGTATTTTTCCCTTGACAACAAAACCAAAGCGGGATATTAACCCGTAGAAAAAGGTTACCGCAATATATTTTTTGAATTTTAACCTTTGATTACGCCCAAGGGTCTCAGTCTTGCTACCTTTGTGGCAAGCATTGCCCTTTGGACAACATCCACAACCTTGGAGACGTCTTTGTAGGCATCGGGGATTTCTTCTTTAAGGGTTTCTTTGCCACGGGACATAACTATTATGCCCTGGTCTTCTAACTCCCTATTAATAGCCCTTCCCTTGGCTGCCTTTGTAGCCTGGGAGCGGCTGAGGACCCTGCCCGCGCCATGGCAGGTGGATGAAAAGCTTTCTAAGAGGGCATTGGGTGCCCCTACCAGGATAAAGGACTGGGTGCCCATGTCCCCAGGAATAAGGACTGGTTGCCCCGTTTCTTGGAAATCCTGGGGTAAGAGGGGGTGACCTGGAGGGAGTGCCCTTGTGGCGCCCTTTCTGTGTACGCAGACCTTGAGGGATTTTCCCCCCACTGTGTGGGACTCGATCTTTGCAATATTGTGGCACACGTCGTAAAGGAGTCTGAAGCCCAGCTCTCTTGGGGATATCCCAAGGGTCTTGAGGAAGGTCTCCTTTGCGTAGTGCATGAGGATCTGGCGGTTTGCCCAGGCATAGTTGGCAGCGCAGGCCATGGCAGAGAGGTAGCGCTGCCCCAAATCGGATCTTATTTTGGCACAGGCAAGCTGTCTGTCAGGGAGTGGAAATTCCATGTTCTTTGTCATAAGCTTTAGAAAGTCGTCGCAGATCTGGTGGCCAAAACCCCTGGATCCTGAGTGGATCAGGACCGTGACTTGTCCTACTCTCAGCCCAAACCTCTGGGCCACATTTGTGTCGTAGATCTCTGCCACTTCACCCACTTCCAGAAAGTGGTTCCCTGATCCAAGGGTCCCCAGTTGATCTTTGCCCCTTTGGATGGCCCTGTCCGAGAGGACCTCTGGATCTGCATCCTTCATTCGGCCATTGTCTTCTGTGTGCAAGAGGTCTTCAGGGGACCCAAAGCCCTGTTCCACTGCCCAAGAGGCGCCCTTTGTGGTCACCTGGAAGAGCTCTTTTTGGTTGAGTTTGATAGCTCCTGTGGTTCCGACACCACAGGGAATATTTTTAAATAGGGAGGTAACGAGGTCCTTTAAGATGGGTTTTATATCTTCTGAGAGGAGATTTGTGAGCATGAGTCTACAACCGCAGTTTATGTCGTACCCGACCCCCCCTGGGGAGACTATCCCTTCGTCCATATCAAAGGCAGCTACCCCACCTATGGGGAAGCCATAGCCCCAGTGTATGTCAGGCATGGCCAGAGATCTTCCCACTATGCCCGGTAGAGTAGCCACGTTTGCCACCTGGATAAGGCTTTGGTCTTTTTGGATCCCTTCCATGAGCTCCTGGCTGGCATATACCAGACCATCTACCCGCATCTGGCCCTTTTTTGGGATGAGAAACCTCACGTCGTCCAACTTTATGACCTCTATTTCCATGTCACCCTCCTCAGACATCAAAGATAATGGTGGTCTCCCAAAGATCACCCACCTTTTGTACCCTTGCCTGGTGGTAGGTGACGGCCTTCACAAATGTCTTTACCTGGTGGTGGACCTCGTTAAAGGGAGTCGTTACAATATCTGCCTCCAAGAGGTTCGTATCAAGTCTAATAAATTTGGCACTTACAAAGACCTTTTTTTCTCCTTCAAAGAGATAGAGTATCTCCCCGAGCCACCTCACCATGAGATCGGCCCAATCCAACCCTTCCAGATTCAGCTCAATATTTTCACGCCTTTTGCCCTTATGGTAGTCATCTCCCAATATAACAGAGATCAAGGCCCTGGCTGCGTTTTCGTAGAGTTCCTCAGGGGTCTTGGCCTTAACCGAAATGCCCATGTCAGCTGTATGGTCTATTATGGTGTAGAATTCAGCCATTGGCTTTTTCCCTTAAGAGATAATAACCCCAAAGGGGGGTTCTGTCAAAATTACCAGGCCTTTAGAGCCAATTGCCAGCAAGATACAAGGGTTGCAATACCCAAAAGCTGCCAAGTATCCAAAAGAGATTGGTTTGGCAGACAAAAGATTACTGGAATGGGAGGAGATTATGAGGTGTGCATTCTGCAAGAATGATCTGAGCTTAGAAGGAGCCGTGTCTAGGACAGATACCTGTCCCCACTGTGGAAGGTATCTCAGGTGTTGCAAGCAGTGTAGGTTTTATGATCCGAGGGCCTATAACGAGTGCAAGGAAGTCATGGCAGAGAGGATCGTGGACAAGGAGAGGTCCAACTTCTGTGACTTCTTTGTGTTCAGGGGGCAGGAGAACCAGCACGAAAAACAGGTGGAAGAGGCAAAGAGAAGGTTAGAGGCCCTCTTCAAAAAGGCCTAATCAGTATATCCCAAGAGCCTCATCCTTTCCGCCCTGGCCTCTTCCCTTTCTCTTTGCAGATCTTTCCACTGGGATCGCATCTCTTCCAGTTTATGGCTCAGTTCATCCCTTTTTGGCTGATCTGTCTCCTCCTTTAGGGATTCCTTTATGGCTCTGATTTTGAGCTTTAGTGCCCTCATCTGGGCCAAAACGGCCTCTTCTCTCTCTGTGGGCACCTTTGGCCTCTCTTGGCAAGTGGGAAATTTAAAATCCATGGCCATATAACCGTCCTCCTCCGTTTTTACTCTACTCGGGATATTCATACAAGAGTCCCTTAAAGTTTTTAAGGATGATCTTCCCATCTCTTTTGGCCACCACAGATCCCAAATCCACGACCACCTTTCCACCACCGCCAGGGGCATCTATTACATAAACAGGCACTGCGTAGCCGCTTATGAAGCCCCTCAAACCCCTCATGATTTTTATGCCCTCTTCCACCTTTGTCCTGAAATGGGAAGAGCCCACAATGGGATCACACTGATAGAGATAATAAGGCCTTACCCTCAGGGCCATAAGCCTTGTAAAAAGTAACCTTAAGGTATCCACAGAGTCGTTTATCCCTTTTAAGAGGACCGTCTGGCTCCCCAGGGGTATCCCTGCATCTGCAAGCCTGGAAGTGGCCATCTCCACCTCGGGTGTCAGCTCCTGGGGGTGGGTGAAGTGGAGGCTCATGTAAAGGGGGTGGAATTTCTTGAGCAGATTACAGAGTCCCTTTGTAATCCTCTGAGGGAGTACCGCTGGGACCTTAGTCCCGATCCTGATTACCTCTACATGCCTAATGGATCTCAGCCTATGAAGAATCCATTGAAGGGCCTCGTCGGAGAGGGTAAGGGGGTCACCCCCTGAGATGAGCACATCCCTAATTTTACTATGGGCCTCTATGTAAGAGATGGCCTTATCCCACTGGCCCTTGCCCACAAGGAGCCTCCTCTTACCCACCATCCTGGATCTCGTGCAGTACCTGCAATAGGTGGAACAAAAGCCAGTGGCCAAAAAGAGGACCCGATCAGGGTATCTGTGAACTATGCCTGGCAGTGGAGACTGAGCCTCCTCCCTTAACGGATCCTCTGACTCCCCTTCCTTTGGGATCAACTCCTGCTCGGTGGGGATCACGCACCTTCGCAAGGGATTATGGCCAGATTGGTGGAAAAAGAGACTCAGGTAATAGGGTGTGACTGCCATGGGAAGCCTTATGATATTATCTAACAATTGCGATTCTTCGGGGAGGAGTTCCAAGATACGGGAAAGGCCTACCAGGCTATTTATTCGGTACCTAAGCTGCCACTTCCAGTCATTCCACAGCCGCCGGGAGACACTGCCAAAATATCTTTGCCTAAATTCTTCTTCTGAGGGGAGGGAGTCTTGGCTTAGGTATGAACATGCAGGCGGAGGTTCATCTGGTGCCTCCAGGGCCAGGGGATCTTTGGGTTCCGAGACCGAAAATAGTTTTCCCTTTTTATTCATCTTATCACCTATCGTTCCAAAAAATAGGCCGTGGGCGATCCCACGGCCTTGTAATCCATGTTAAGCGGGTTAACCTACTTTGCCACCTTGATCACATTGTCCTCTAAGGTTCCCTTTACAGTGGCCTCTTTGCCCACCTGGTCCTTCAGGTCAGCACCCTGTACTTCGTAGGTCTTGTCCCCGACCTTCAGGAAGAACTTTCCATCCTTGGCCTCTACCACACCCTTGAACTCTTTCACATCGGCTGCCACTGCGGCAGAAAGGGCACCAAAGGTAAATACAAATGCGATCATAATGGCTACTACTGCTGCAAACTTCCTCATCTTTTCCTCCTTTTTAATAGTATTTTTTAGATCAAAACAGCATTTGCCTAAAACTATCCTCGAGCACCGCTTGACGCATCACCTCCTTTCAAAGATCCGCCCTAATCACAGCATTAACCATGCCAGAGGGTAAAAGTCAAGCCCCATTCGTAAGAGCTCTTATTGGATCTCCATCCCAAGGAATCTTTGATTCTCAAGGGCCTATAAAAGCGGAACAGTCTCTTCCTCTTTCTCCTGAGGGACCTACTCACCTTCCCTCTGTATCTCCTTCATGTATATAATCTTGTCATCGCCAGGGGCATAGCAATTGGGGAGCCTTGCTATCTGCCTGTATCCCATCCTCTCGTAGAAACTTCTGGCAGGGAGATAGGCTGGGGTGGAAGAGGTTTCGATCAATATCATCCTGCCCCTCTCTCGGGCCATTATCCTCTCCGCCTCATTCAAAAGGGAGGTGCCTATGCTCTTCTTGCGATGGGCCCGTGATACCACTATCCAGTATAGATCCCAGGATCCTACTGTACAGGGAATGGTCCCAAAGGATATCCAACCCACCAATTTCCCTTTCAGGTCTGCCACCAGGCTTATGTAACCCTCAGGGGAGGGGTTTATTAGGGATTCCCTGAGCACCTGCTCCGCCACATGTTTTTCATCAGGCCTAAAGGTTTCTGTGGCCAAAATCAGCTCTTGGACCGCTATGAGGTCATTTCTCTTAAGGGATCTGATGACGATTTGCGTATCTAATAGAGGCATTTTCGGCCAATTTCCCTATAAAGTCCCTAAAGTCCCATCCCGATGAAGAAAGTGTGGCAGCAAATCCCGCATCCGGAGATATGTCCGGGTTGGTGTTCACATCTATTACCCAAAACCTCTCCCCTTGGATCCTGGTATCCACCCTGATATAATCCCTGCATAAGAAGAGGTAAAAGAGCTTGATGGCCATTAGAGAGAGTTCTTCTCTTTGGTTTTGAGAGACCCTGGGAGGGATCACCCTTGGTGTGTTCCTATAGGCAAAGGAAGATTTATCCCACTTTGCCAAATAGTCCACTATCCTGGGCTGCCCTTCGGGGAAGAGGCTAAAATCTATCTCTGCGAGCCCCAGGGTACGTGCTCTGCCCCCCTCCTCTATTACAGCAATATTTACTTCGGAATCACCCACAAACTCCTCCGCCATCAGCCCATAAGGAAAGGAATCCATTAGCTCATGGATAAGTGCCTTACTTTTAGGGCCTTCAAATTCCCCTGGTTTTATTACGCAGCGATCAGCCCATATCCCCTCGCTTCCGTCACTTAGGATAGGCTTTATGATAAGAGTTTTCCCCTCCAAATCCTCTCTTAGCCTCCCTTCAGGACCTAAGACCTGCCAGTTTGGGGTCGGGATCCCATTTGCTTTCAGAATACCCTTTGTAATTACCTTGTCCGTGGTCTTAATAAGGGCAGGGGTTGGAGAACCAGTGCATACCTTTCCCGTCCGCTCACAGAGTTCAGGAATTAGGCAGGCACCCAGATTATCCCTGCCAAAGGACTCCACAAGGTTGAATACTATTTTCTCTGGCCTTTCCTTCAAGATACGAAGCGAATCTTCAATCCCCTCTACCCCCACTGCTTCAAACCCTATACCCAATGCTCTCAAGGAATCAGAGACTGACTCTACCTCCTCCAGGACACCCAATTCGCTTTCTAAGGGACCTTTGGGTCTATTGTATAAAATGAGAATTCCATGTTCCGAAATATCGTACCCTCTCATCTTAGCCTTTTGGAAGCCGATGTAATTATGTGGGCTATGAGGTCCCGAAAACTCCAGCCCTGCATCTTGGCAATCATAGGGAGGTCTGAATGGGTTGGGTGCAAACCTGGTAGGGGGTTTGCCTCCAAGAACATGGGTATCCCTTCCTGGGAGAGTCTGATGTCTATCCTTGCCAAGTCCCTCAGTCCCAATGCCCTATAGGCCCCTATGGCCACCTCTTCCACCTGGGATCTTAAGCCACCCTCCTTCAAGTCCAAGTACTCCACAAGGTTTTCACATTCCTCCTTTGCCCT
Organism: uncultured bacterium; assembly: GCA_938002815.1. Classification (GTDB taxonomy): domain Bacteria; phylum Desulfobacterota; class DSM-4660; order Desulfatiglandales; family CALKZT01; genus CALKZT01. The sequence goes on along the minus strand of CALKZT010000025.1, from coordinate 16,676 downwards.
GAAGGAATAAACACCGTATCCCCCTTTCACCCTGATCTCCATTGTCCCTAAGGCCCAAGAAGATTCCCCTTCTCCCACAACCCCCACTGTGAATTCCCTTCCAGGGAGGTATTCTTCCACCAGGACAGGTTGCCCAAATCTAAAGAGCAGGGCCTCGATTCTTTCCCTGAGTGTAGAGGAATCTCTCACTATGCTCTTTTCATCTATGCCCTTCCCTGTCCCTTCCTGATTTGGTTTTACAAAAAGGGGAAAATTAAGCACTATACCTTCAATCTCATGGGGGGAAGAGACGAGACAGAATTCGGGGGTTCGGATACCGTGATATAAAACCAGCTTTTTTGCGGTCCCCTTATCCAATGTTATGGCAGTGCTCATAGGATCGCTAAAGGTATACGGTATCTCATATAACTCCAACATGGCAGGTACAATTGACTCCCTAAACCTTCCCCTTATCCCTTCGGCTATATTAAAGACAAGGTCCCATCTCCTACCATAGGCCAAAAGAGAGAGGAGTTCTTTGGCCCCACCTATCTTTTCAACCCTATGCCCGAGGGAGATGAGGGATTCCTCTATGGCCAAGACCGTCTCCTGGGAGTCGAATTCGGCGGCCTCTTCCAGGGTCATCCCACTTTTCAAATAGGCCTCCCTCAGGTCAAAGACAATACCGATATCCATCTTCACTACCCCGTTTATACTAAATTGTCCAAAGGCACGGTTAAGGATAATATAGCCTTTTTACTTTGGACAGCAAAAGGGATTAGAGGGGCTTTTAGGTACCAAATTATGGTTTTGCATTCCCAATTGTGGTAGAGATACGAGCGTGATATAAATTCGCTCCGAGAGGTTGGGGAAGAGAAGGTGTTGGGAGATCTTTTGGGTGGGGGTCAAATCGGGTATAAGAGGGAAGATGAGGGTGTTGGCTACGCATATGGATTCAGATAGACCAAAAGAGGCCTGTGGAATCTTTGGGGTATACAATCACAAAGAGGCAGCCAAACTTACCTATTTCGGGCTTTACGCATTACAGCATAGGGGTCAGGAATCCGCCGGGATTGTGGTGAGTGATGGCAAGAACATCGTGGAACACAAGGCCATGGGGCTTGTTCCTGAAATCTTTAATGAGCACATATTGGAAGGGCTCAGGGGCCACATAGCCTTGGGGCACGTGAGATATTCCACAACAGGCTCTTCTATTTTGGCCAATGCCCAGCCCTTTAGAATCCACTATTCAGGGAGACAGTTTGCCATCGCCCACAACGGAAATCTGGTTAATGCAAGGGCCTTGAGGGAGGACTTGGAATCAGGGGGATCCATCTTTCAAACCAGCATGGACAGCGAGGTCTTTTTGCACTTAACCGCAAGGTCGATGAAATTTGGTCTAGAAGAGGCCTTAAAAAGGGTTATGCTCCAGGTAAAGGGGGCGTATTCTTTGGTGCTTATGACCGAGGACTCCCTGGTGGCAATGAGGGATCCCAATGGATTTAGGCCCCTTTCTCTGGGGAGGTTGAATTCTTCTTATGTGATTGCATCAGAGACTTGTGCCTTTGACCTGGTACAAGCCGAATTCATCAGGGATATAGAGCCTGGCGAGATCCTCTTCATAAACAAAGAGGGTTTAAAGAGTTTAAAGGCAGTGGAATCCCCAAGGAGGAGTTTTTGTATCTTTGAGCTCATCTATTTTTCAAGGCCTGACAGCTGGGTCTTTGGCCAGAATGTGTATGTCTTTAGGAAAAGACAAGGAGAATACCTGGCCCAGCAATATAAGATAGATGCAGACTTGGTTATGCCTTTCCCTGATTCAGGTAATTATGCTGCCATAGGCTATGCCCAGACATCAAGACTGCCTTTGGAGATGGGTATGATAAGAAACCATTACGTGGGGAGGACATTTATTCAACCTTCACAGAGCATGAGGGACTTTGGTGTAAGGGTTAAACTGAACCCTGTAAAGCCTATCCTATGCGGAAAGAAGGTAATAGTTATAGAGGATTCCATTGTGAGAGGGACAACTGCCAAAAATAGGATAAAGACCCTTAAAAATATCGGGGTGAAGGAGATACATATGCTTGTTAGTTGTCCTCCCCATAGGTATCCATGCTACTACGGGATAGACTTTACCACAAAAGGGGAGCTAATTGCGGCCAAGATGACGATAGAAGAGATAAGAGATTATATTGGTCTTGACAGCCTTGGATACTTGAGTATTGAAAGCCTTGTGAAGTGTACGGCCATTCCAAGAGAAAATTTATGCCTTGCCTGTTTTGATGGGAAATATCCTGTGGAAATAGACCCTTCATTTAAGAAGACCTGCTTCGAAGAATAACATGGATTATGCCTCTACCCTAAGACACCTCTTTGGCCTCCAAAAGTTTGGGATAAAATTTGGGCTCAATTCCACAGAAAACCTGCTTAGGGCCTTGGGTAACCCTCATTTGGGAAGGAGATACATACATGTGGCCGGGACAAACGGCAAAGGATCTGTATGTACCTTTTTGAATCAGATCCTTATTGAGGGGGGTTATAAGGTGGGTTTTTACTCCTCACCTCACCTTGTCACATTTAGGGAGAGATTCAGGGTGAATAACGAATATATCACAGAGGAGGAGGTGGTCCATTACACAGAGAAGATAATGTCCATTCTCAACCCCAAGGAGCCCCCCACCTTCTTTGAGTTCACCACCGCTATGGCCTTAGACTATTTTAAGGATAAAGGGACCCACATAGACATATTGGAGGTGGGGATGGGAGGCAGGTTGGATGCCACAAATGTGGTGGTACCCACCGTCTCTGTTATCACCAACGTCTCCTTGGAACACAAAGAGTACTTAGGGGATACAATCGAAAAGATAGCCTTTGAGAAAGCAGGTATCATAAAGGAAGGTGTTCCCTTGGTAGCTGGGGTGGAAAAGGGGCCGGCCCGTGATGTAATACTGAGGGTGGCTACCGAGAGGTCTGCACCCTGTTACCTTTTGGGGAGAGATCTTTGGGTAAGAAGAGGAAAAGGGGGATATAGCTTTAAGGGGCTTGGGATATCTTTTAGGGGTCTTCAGTCAGGTCTTAAGGGGAATTACCAGGGGAGGAATATGGCATTGGCCTTGGCTGCGGTGGGCCTCTTGAAAAAGGCAGGCTATGAAATCAAGGAGGAGCATGTGATAAAGGGGGTAAAAAATGCCTTCTGGCCTGGGAGATTTCATATGATCTCCGATTCCTCAAGGATATTGCTGGACGGTGCCCATAATCCCAATGCCATGAAGGCCTTAAAAAAGGCCTTGGAGGAGGTATTATACGAAAGGCTCATAGTGGTCATAGGTATCATGGCAGATAAGGAAAAGAGGAAGATACTAAGAGAGATCCTTCCTTTGGCCCATCTCACAATATTTACGAGGCCGGCCTATTACAGGGCAGAGGACCCACACGTCCTGATGATGGAAGCCAAAGAGTATGTAAAGAATCACCTCTTGATAGGGGATCTAAGATCGGCAATAGATGAGGCCAAAAGGAGGGCGGAAAAGGACGATCTCATATTGATTACGGGCTCACTCTTTACTGTGGGGGAGGCCCTCTCCATTTTGGATCCCCATACCTATAGACCTGATCCTATCAGATGAGTGGAGAGAACCTCAATCTATTAAGGCTGTATCTTTTTTTGGGGCTTTTATGCCCCCTCTTATTTTTTAAGATGGATTTGGAGGTCCAAGCAGGGACCCCTCCGGCAGTAGAAAAATTAGAGATAGAGGCAGAGACCATTTTCTACGACTGGGAGAGAGAGATCCTGATCCTTGAGGGAAATGTGGTGGCAAAGAGTGGCCCTGACCTCTTGATGGCGGACAAGGCGATCTATCAGAAGGGTCTTAATCTCTTAGAGCTCTTTGGAAACGTCAGATTAAGATTTAGAGAGGATCTACTGGATGCGAGTTATGCAAAGATAGATACAGAGAGGAGGACCGGAACCATTGTGGAGGCAGTTTTGTTTTTAAGAGAAAACAACCTCCACCTCACAGGTAGCCTCATTGAAAAGACAGGGGAGGCCACTTACAGGATAAGGGAGTGTAGGGTGACCTCTTGTGACCCCATTCCCCCTCCATGGCACCTCTATGGGTCCACAGTGGAGGTCACCGTGGATGGATACGGAAGGGTATGGAACGCAAGCCTGAACATAAAGGAATTACCCTTGCTTTATACCCCTATACTCATCTTTCCGGCAAAGACAAAGAGGCAATCCGGGCTCTTGATCCCGAGGGTGGGTTATTCCAGATACATCGGAGCGGACTTTGAGCTACCTTTTTTCTGGAACCTCTCCCCCAGCAAGGATTTTACCTTTTATCAGAGGTATATGAGCCAGAAGGGTTATATGCAAGGCATAGAGTTCCGCTATGCCCATACAAAGACCTCTAAGGGGGCACTCATCTTGGATATTATGCGAGAGGATGATCCGAAGCCCATGAAGGGAAAGGATTTGGATATAAGTCCTCTGCCGAGGGAGAACCTTACGAGGTTTTGGTTTAGGGGCAAAATGGATGGCGAGATCTGGGATGGAATCGGGCTAAACGCCGACCTGGATCTTGTAAGCGATCAGGATTTTTTACGGGAGCTTCAGCCAAAGACTGGTTATGTAAAATACAGGCCCGACCTGGCAGAGTCCTTCAAGAGGCCTTCTGAAGAGAGATACTCCCCTTTTAGGACAAACAGGTTCAAGATTGGGAAATCCTTTGAATCCGATGCCTATATGGGGTTTCATTCAGCCTATTTTCAATCCCCTGAAAGGCCACTTCTGGATACAACACCTCAGCCATTGTTAAATCTCTTTGCCGCTAAAGAATTTCGGCTGCTTGGCTTTGGTACGCTACTGGATCTGGAAGGGATGCACAGATATGTTTTTAGGGAGGAAGGGGAGAAAGGGCATGAGTTTAGGTTTAGCCCCAATCTCAAAGGGTCAATCCCTGTTTTCGACCATTTGAACCTGAGCCCCTATTTTAGATACGACCTGAGCTACTTTGGGACCTCTGGAACCGGACAGTACGACAACATAGATCTTGAAAGGGCCTTTGAAATGGGGATAGGACTCTCCACAAACCTTTACCGGGACTTCTCCTTAGAGGCCTTTGATCTCCCCGTCATAAGGCACAATATAATACCTAGGGTAGAACTCCAGTACTCACATCAGAAACCTGATCCAAATTACCCTTGGTTTGATGAGTATCTCATCACGGATAGAGGGAGCAAATTACACTTCAAGCTTGAAAATAATTTCACCGCTAAACCTTCAGAAAAAGGGGGTCAGATCAAGAGACTTGCCTCAATTAGCATGGATCAGGAACTGATACTCGAGCCAGGAGTGGGTGATAAAGGCAGGAGGGGGGAGCTGGGTTTCTTTAACCTCCTTTGGGTGGTGGAGCCAAAAGAGAGGCTTGAGTTTCGTGGGGACTTCCAATGGGACCATAAAGATAGGAGGGTAGAAAGGGTTTCTATGCTGGCAGGGCTGCCATTCAAGCTCTTTAGCAGCAAAGAGAATAGCGCCAAATTAGGATATCAATATGAGGCAGAAGGGGTGAAGACCTTAAATTTGGATCTGAGCCTTAACATCCACCATGGCATTCTTCTGGGCTCGAGCCTGAGCAGGGATCTTAGGGGAAACCAGAATGTGGATTCCTCCTTTTGGCTTGGATATAGGCATCAGTGCTATGGGGTCAAATTTGTACTGGATCGCTCCCAGAATGCTTCCCAGATAGGGCTTTTTGTGGAGCTTTTGGGATTAGGGGAAATAGGGGGTAAATTTTAGGCCCGGGTTTGCTAAAGAAAAGGATTGCCTTCATGGCATCATGCATATTATCTTTAATGGTGTTCGATTCCCTTACAATCTCTCTTCCATATGGGATTAGAAAAGAGATATTTCGACTCAGATGACTTTTCGGTCCTCCAGGAGGCCCTTAGGATCGCAGAGGATAGGGTTACAGACTACTATAGGCTTTCAAACAGGCAATGGGTGAGGCACCCCTTTGAGGTGATAACCGGGAAGGCACAGATCCTTTGGGAAGAAGCCCCCCATGCCTTTGCTGTGCTGAGAAAGGCAAGGCCATTGAGTGAGGGGTATAATATCAGAGGGTATCTGAGGGAGCTATACCTCATCTGCCTCCAGGATCATATAATACTCAGGGCCCTCATGAGAGACCCCCAGCTATACCTCTTTCCCCTTTTACTCTACATATTTACCCATGAGCTGATCCACATTATAAGGTTTGGAAGCTATGAACAGCTATTTTATCTGGGCCCGGAGAAGAGGGGCCAGGAAGAGACTGTGGTGCATGGGCTTACCTCAAGGGTCCTCAAAGGGGTACCTTGCAAAGGAATCCAGTATGTAATAGATTGCTATGGAAATTCGAGCCACGACTTTAATGACTACGAGGAGGTGTGCGATGCCAATTTACGAGTATCTGTGCTCCAATTGCAACGAGATTACAGAGGCATGGCAGAAGTTTTCTGATCCACCCTTGAGTGTGTGCTCTAAATGTGGAGGAGAGCTGAAGAAGCTTATAAGCTTGAATTCCTTTCATTTAAAGGGTAGCGGTTGGTATGTGACAGATTATGCCTCTAAAGGTAAGAGCACAGAAAAATCAAAAGAAGGTGAGTCTTCATCTTCCGAGAATTCATCCCAGAAACAAGAATCAGGTGAAAAATGAAGAGATGGCATGGCAGCAGGGTTCAGGATGGAATAATAAATCTGCTCGACAAGCAACAAAAACAGAAAAGCTTCAAGACAGATAAGTTTTTTAGGTATAAGTTCTTGGAGCTTCAAAACAGACTTTCACAAGAACTTATTCAAAACAAAATAGTGGAAACTGATAACCCTGCTGCTCTTTCAGAACTTATTGCTAAAGGTCTAAGAAGGCTTGTAAAGGCAAATGAATTTGAATTCAAGTATTTTGTGGCCCCCATAAGGAATATTGTGCCTCAGCCAAACATGTATTCACTCTTTATGACCCAGTATGTGATAGAGGAACTCCCAAAAGACTCTTCTATCCTTGATATCTACGGGACAGATGACGAAATCTACAGGGTTGTTGACAAGGTGATTAGCCAAACCCTGGAAAGATTCGAAAGGGAAGAGGAGGAGATTATAAGGCAGCTGGGCAATCAGAAGAATTTGACACCAGGGACAAGGGCATATGAACTGGCCCTTGAAAATATGATGAGACAAAGGTTTGGTGAACCGCAAAAGTTTTAGGGGAGAAAAGATGTCGAATTTGGCCTTCATGTTTCCCGGCCAAGGGTCCCAATATGTGGGGATGGGCAAAGGGATTATGGAGAGATTCCCTTCTGCCCGGGAAGTCTTTCAAATGGCAGAGGATATTTGTGGAATCCCTGTGAGGAAGTACTGTCTGGAAGGGCCCATGGAAGAACTTACCAAAACGGTCCATCTCCAACCTTGTATTACTGCCATGAATCTTGCCATATTAAAGGTCCTATTGGAAATGGGCCATAAGCCCATAGTCTGTTTGGGCCATAGTCTTGGGGAATACTCTGCCCTTGCATGTTCAGGGGCACTCTCCTTTGAAGATACCCTAAAGGCAGTGAAAAAGAGAGGAGAGCTTATGGAAAGAGAGGCCCAAAAGAGGCCGGGGACAATGGCAGCTGTATTGGGAATGGATGAGGCCAGCCTGGTGGGTATCCTAAAGGAGGTGCCTGATACCGTATGCATAGCAAACTATAACAGCCCTGAGCAGATGGTAATCAGTGGCACATCTGATGGTGTGGGTCTTGCGACAAAGCTGGTGAAGGAGAAAGGGGGAAAGGCAGTTCCCTTGAAGGTAAGTGGTGCGTGGCACTCCCCCTTGATGGAAGGGGCCCTAAGAGATTTTGAGGATTTTTTGAAGGGGATGGATTTTGCCCCCCCAGAGGTGGATGTGGTATTCAATGTGACTGCCCAGAGGGAAAAAGATCCTCAAGGGATCAGAATCTTGATGGTGCGTCAGCTTATAAGCCCTGTGAGGTGGACCCAGTCGGTGGAGGCCTGTGTTTCAGCAGGGGTAAAGGGATTTGTGGAAATTGGGCCAAAGAATGTGCTTTCCAATTTGGTTAAGAGGATCCTGCCAAAGGGTTCTGAGATCGCCATCTACAATCTGGAAGACGAAAAGGGCCTGGAAGACTTCTCCCAAAAGGCCTTCTAAGTCCTTGGCCTCTATTCACGCTAACTAATGGAACCCCGTTGATGCTCAGCGAAAAGGAAAAGCTTGTGATCTCCTTGATCCAGGACGACCTTCCCTTAGACAGGAGGCCCTTTAAAGTCCTGGCAGAAAAGGCCCAGATCTCTGAAGATGAACTCATAGGCATGATAGAGGCCTTAAAGAAGGGGGGCGTAATCCGAAGATTTGGGGCCACACTGAGGCATCAAAACGCAGGTTTTAAGTTCAATGCAATGGTGGTCTGGAATGTAGATGAATCTGATGTAGAGAGGGTGGGAAGACTCTTTGCCTCCCTAAAAGAGGTCACACACTGCTACTATAGGGTAAGGACCCATATCTGGTCCTACACGTTATATACAATGATCCATGGTGCCACAAGGGAGGCCTGCCTCCAGATAGCAAGTAAGATGGCCGGCCTAAGCCAAATCCAAGACTATCAGGTGCTGTTCAGCAGGCGGGAGTTTAAAAAGACCAGCATGCTATACTTTTGAGGTGTGGGATGGACAAGAATAGAGAACTCTTCTTAAAGGCAAAGGATCTGATTCCAGGTGGGGTGAATAGTCCTGTGAGGGCCTGCAAGGCAGTGGGCTCTTATCCACTCTTTCTGACCCACGGGAAGGGTGCCTATGTGTGGGATTCCAACAAAGATAAGTACATTGACTATGTATGTTCCTGGGGGCCGTTGATCCTTGGCCATTCTCACCCAAGGGTAGTCTCAGCAATTCAAGAGCAGGCCCAAAGGGCCTTGACCTTCGGTGCACCCACAGAGTTGGAAATAGAAATGGCGCAGGCCATTGTGGAGCTCATGCCATCCATTGAGATGATCAGGATGGTGAACTCTGGGACTGAGGCCACCATGAGTGCCTTGAGGCTTGCTCGGGCCTATACCAAAAGGGAGAAGGTGGTCAAGTTCAACGGCTGTTACCATGGCCATGTGGACTCCCTCCTGGTGGAGGCAGGATCGGGTGTAGCCACCTTTGGGATCCCTGGTTGCCCAGGGGTCCCTGATTCTTTTGCCGGTACCACCATAAGCCTTCCCTATAACGATCTTTCCAAGGTGGAGGCCCTGTTTAGGGATCGGGGGGATCAAATTGCTGCAGTGATTGTAGAGCCCATTGCAGGAAATATGGGGGTGGTCCTACCAGAGAGGGGTTTCCTTGAGGGTCTGAGGGAGCTTACCAGAAGATATGATTCCCTTCTCATCTTTGACGAGGTGATCACGGGTTTTAGGGTAGGCTTAGGGGGTGCCCAAGGGTTCTTTAAGATAGACCCTGACATTACCTGTCTCGGAAAGATCATAGGCGGCGGACTCCCTGTGGGTGCCTATGGTGGAAGGAGGGAGATAATGGAGCTTGTCTCGCCGGAGGGAGAGGTCTACCAGGCTGGAACCCTCTCGGGTAATCCCCTTGCTATGGCAGCAGGATTAGAGACAATAAAGATCTTGAGGGAAGAGGACCCCTATCCAAGGTTGGCCTCTCTCTCAAAGGCCCTTTTTGAGGGAATAGGGGAGTTGGGAGAAAAAGTGGGTATCCAGATTACCGTCAACTACCATGGGAGCATGGGTACGCTCTTTTTTGGGCCTGGCCCTATTAGGTCTTATGAAGAGGCCAAAGGGGCAGATTCTGTTCTCTTTGGGAGATTTTATCGTGAGATGAGAAAGAGGGGGATCTACCTTCCTCCCAGTCAATTTGAGGCCTGGTTTTTATCCACTGCCCATGGGCCAGAGGAGGTGGATTTTACCCTTAAGGCGGCAAAAGAGTCCTTTGAAAGGATCCTAAAGGAGGAGGAATGATCGATCCTTTTCGCATAAAGGCCCATATCCCCAACTTCAGGGACATACCCATTCTCGTAATAGGAGACTTGATCCTGGATGAATACGTCTGGGGAGAGGTATATAGGATCTCCCCTGAGGCCCCAGTTCCCGTAGTCTTGGTAAAGGAGGAGTCCATAAGGCTTGGTGGAGCTGCCAATGTGGCAAACAATCTAAAGTCCTTGGGTGGCAGGCCCATTCTGTGTGGGGTGGTGGGTGAGGACCTCAATGGAGATAGGTTTTTGGAGCTCTTAAAAGATTGCGGGATAGAGACCGACCACATCATAAGGAGCCCTGAGAGGCCCACTACGGTAAAGACCAGGATCATAGCCAGGAGTCAGCAGGTAGTTCGCCTGGACAAAGAGACTGCCAGGCCTGTTCCCCTTGATACCCAAAGGCTCTTACTGGCCCAAGTTATGGATGCCGTGGAAGAGGTGAAGGGGGTAATCATCTCAGATTATAAAAAGGGGGTGGTGGCCAAGGGGTTCATGGAGGGGCTCTTTGGGGGCTTAGGTGAGAGGAGGGATGGGATCTATATCTCCCTGGACCCCAAGCCTGGGAACTATGAGGCCTACTACGGTGTTGACATAATCACCCCTAATCAGCAAGAGGCTGAGTCCTTTTGCGGTTTTTCCCTGGATACCCATGAAGAACTTTTGAGGGCATATGAGACCTTTAAAAAGAGGCTGGGAATAAGGCAGCTTTTAATCACCCAAGGGGCACAGGGGATGACCCTCTTTGAGGACGACTCCCTTTATCACATCCCCACCTCTGCCAGAAAGGTCTTTGATGTAACAGGTGCTGGGGACACAGTGATCAGCACCCTTACCCTTGCAAAAGTCTCTGGCCTGACCCTTTTGGAATCGGCAGTCCTGGCCAATGTGGCAGCGGGGATAGTGGTGGGTGAGGTGGGGACCTCTGTGGTGAGTGTCAAAGAATTAGAAGATGGGCTGGAGTCCTTAAAGATACAGATATAGATGAGCCAGCCTCAGATTCCAGAAATGGTAAAGCTCATTGCGAGTATATTCTCGAGGGAGGCAGAATATATCTCCAGGGCCATAGAGGTCCTAAGTGGGCTTTTTGGGCCTTTGGACTGGATAAGTCCTCAGATCCCCTTTGACAGGACAAGGTATTATGAGAGGGAAATGGGCTGGCCTCTTTTGAGAAGATTTGTCTCCTTTGAAAACCTGGTTGACCCAGGCTCCCTCGCTGAGGTAAAGCTCCAGACGAACCAGATAGAGCTCTCCTTTTCACCAGAGGGGAAAAGATTGGTAAACATAGATCCCGGGTATATCTCCTTGGAGAGGTTGATCTTGGCCACTGGAAAGAACTATACCCATAGGGTCTACCTTTCCAAGGGCATTTATGCCGATCTCACCCTCATCTATTCAAAAGGGAGCTTTGTGCCCCTCAGGTGGACTTATCCAGATTATCAGGATGAGAAGGTGATAGTCTGGTTCAACAAGATAAGGGAGAGGTACAAGGAGCAGATTAGGGGGAAGCTGTGCCAAGGAGCATGACAGGATATGGGAGGGCAGAGGCCACTTTTGGGGGACATAGGATCGAGGTGGAGATAAAGTGTCAAAACCACAGGTTCAAGGACATCATAATAAGGTTGCCCAAGTTCTTACAGCCCCTTGAGGCAGAGGTGAAGTCTTTGGTGGCGAGGGAGATACAGCGGGGGAGAATAGAGGTGGGGATATTTTGGGATAGGGCCCAGTGGGAGAATTCTTATAGGCTGGAACCCAATCTACAATTCATTACCCAGTACCTTGCCATAGCAAACCGCCTGAGAGAGGAATTCGGGCTTTCAGGAACGGTTTCGGTCTCTGAGATACTAAAAGAGCCCGATGCCATCTCCCGGGTGCCCGAAGAACTGAATCCAGAAGAGATCCTACCCACATTGCTGGCCTGTATTGAAGATGCAATCGGGAATGCCAATGCCATGAAGGAAAAGGAAGGGGAGTTCTTAAAGGTGGACCTCTTACAAAGGCTAACTCAGATCACAGAATGGCTCTTAGAGATAAGAGAGAGGGCCAGGAAACTCCCAGAGATCTATAGAGAAAGGCTTGGAGTTAGGATCAAGTCATTGATGGGGGACCTTCCACTGGAGCCAGGAAGGCTTGAGATGGAGGCTGCCCTGATAGCGGATAGGTGTGATATAACAGAGGAACTCACAAGGACCTATAGCCATCTTACACAGCTCCAGGGGCTTTTGGATACCCAGGAGCCTGTGGGTAGAAAGCTGGAATTCTTGATACAGGAGATCCATAGAGAGATCACCACTATGGCAAACAAGGTACAGGATGCCTCTGTCTCCAAGGTCTGTGTGGAAATCAAGGCAGAATTGGAAAAACTCAGGGAACAGGTCCAGAATATAGAGTAAGAGGGCATGAAAGAGAAATTATTAAATGTGGGATTTGGAAATGCGGTTGTGGCAGAGAGAATCGTTGCCTTTGTCTCCCCCAATACCTCTCCCAGCAGGCGCATGAGGGAAGAGGCCAGAAAGCAAAACATGCTCATAGATGCCACCCAAGGCAGGAAGACCAGATCCTTGATCATCCTGGATAGTAACCATGTGGTATTGTCTTCTATCCAGCTGGAGACAATCACACAGCGATTTGAAAACCTCTTGGACCCTGACTCCAAATAAAAGGCCTGAACTTGGCCCTATGAATGCACAGAAAGAGGAGGGCCTCTTTGGGCTAATTTACTTGATTTACTCCCTAAGAGATACTAATCTAAATCCGCCTTGTCTTGAAAGGTATATCCTCAAACGGAGAGATGCCCGAGCTGGCCGAAGGGGCACGACTGGAAATCGTGTGTTCCGTCTAAAAACGGAACCGAGGGTTCGAATCCCTCTCTCTCCGCTCGTAATGTTAGATCCTGAGTAGCCAAGACCCCAGTGGTGGGTTCGGTATCAGAAGGGTCTCCCAAGGCTTCACCAATTCCCATTAAACACTCAGATACAGATCTTGGTCCCTGTCCTGAAGGTAGAGGTGGGTGTAGGATCTCCTTTTCCCCTCATGAAACCAGTCCATAGCGGTCTCCCTGCACCTGTTGCAGGCATCTTTGGGGATATGAACACAGAGCACATGCTGCCCTAGGCTGGATGAGGAGTCTATGGATATGGCACCTTTACAGCTTTGGCAGAACCTGATCCTCTCCAGCTGTCTTTCATGGATACCATCTGTGTCGTAGTAGATGTTTCTTGCCCTTGTAATGATCTCTCCATCTTTATAAGTCCTCTTTTTCAGTCCGCCTTCCAGGAAACGATACCTTAACCCCTTCACCAGTTCCTTTATGTAATTGGTCACATCCAGGGATTGGGGCTTGTATTCCTCTTTGTAATTGGGTTCAGCCACATACTGGAAATCAAGGCCTGCCATTGCCATAATAATTCCCAAATTCACATAAGGGAGTGCATCTTCCACAGAGTAGCCCCCTTCCAACACAGCTATATGGGGTTTTAAGATGGAGCTAAGTTTTGCATAGCCCCTGGCAGAGAAATTCATGTTGGTTATGGGGTCCTTGTAGTGATTGTCCTGGCCCGCAGAGTTGATTATGAGCTCTGGTTCAAATCTCTCCAAAAGGGGTAAGACCAATTCCTCCATTACATACAAAAAACCCTCTTCTCCTGTCCTGGGAGGGAGGGGGATGTTTACTGTGCTCCCATAGGCATTGGGACCACCTGCTTCTTCCACAAAGCCTGAACCGGGATAGAGGGTCCTTCCATCCTGGTGGAGGGATATGAAGAGCACATCTGGGTCGTGCCAGTAGATGTCCTGGGTGCCGTCTCCATGGTGGCAGTCCGTATCCACAATGGCCAGCCTCTTGATCCCGTAAACCCTCCTTATGTACTCCACCATTATGGCCTCTATGTTTATGTTGCAAAAGCCTCTGTTTCCATGTACCACCCTCATGGAATGATGTCCGGGAGGTCTTACCAAGGCAAATGCCGACTCCACCTCCTTTTTAAGCACTGCGTCCGCAGCCACCAAGCAACCACCGGCAGAGATGAGATGGCTCTCTGTGGTGACCGAGCTTTCATCGGGTACGCAGAAATGGACCCTTCTTATGTCCTCATAGGTGGCTGGCCTTACCTTGTATTCCACAATCCCATCCACATCCAGGAGCCCCTCTTCCATTACCTGGTCCTGGGTGTATAGGAGCCTTTCCTCCCTTTCGGGGTGTGTGGGGGAGATGGCCCAGTCAAAGGCAGGGAAAAAGACCAACCCCATCCTCCTTTTTGCCTTCAGCTTCATCTGAGTACCTCCATAGAGGAGAGTATCCCGGGTTTGAGGCCAAGTTTTATGCGCATATTTTGCCCTGTCCTGTAAAATCCCCTCACCATGTTGAAGATCTGTCTCTCTGTGATCTGTATCTCCTGGCCTTCCTCGGCTCCTAAATAGGCAGCTAATCTTAAGAGTGCCTCCCTACCTTTTTCCAAGGCCTCCTCTTCCCTAAATGTGTAGGGGATACGCTCTTGGTATTCCAGCTCAGGGATGACCAGGGCACCCTTCTGGGTATCTGCATAGACGGAGACTTCAGCGGTCACCTTAGAGACAGCTGCGCCCACTGCATTGGCCACATCGGCAAGCTTGGGCACCCTGTAAGGCAGGCCAAAAACCTCACTTAGATAGACGGCAAGCTGGGCCGCAGGCCCTCCTATGATTACCAGGGAATCTGGTTCCAGCCTCTTTTCGTAGAGTACCTCATGGATAGTGTAAACAGGTCTGGAGTTGATCTCCTCTATAAATTGTAGGGCATATGTCTTGATGAGCCCTGCCATGGTCTTGAGGACTCGAAGGGAGACCTCTCTTATGTCAGCGATACCGAGGGCCTCACCCAGCCTTTTCATGGCAATATGGGCTTTGGAGGCATTCCCTTCATTGAGGAGACCTAAGGCTACCATGGCATCTGTTGGTGTTGGGTATTGACCCCCAAAGGCCATAGGAGGGCCATGCCTTGTGGGTCCAATGCGCATAAGCCCACCTTCCACTACAATGGAGCTATCTCCTCCAATGCCCACAGACCTGCTGAGAAGGGATCTGATCAGGGTCTTATAGGGCCCAATCTGGGCACCTATAGGGGTAAGGAGGGGGGTTCCATCCACCACCACTGCCATATCTGTTGTGGTGCCGCCGATGTCCATGACAAGGCTTGTCCCTTTACAACCATCGAGGCATATGGCACCCATTACGCTGGCAGCAGGCCCTGATTGGGCAGCAGCTACTCCGAGATCCACAGATCTTTCCAATTTGTATGTGCCTCCGTCAGGCTTTAAGAGGAACTTGGCACAGTGTATATTCTTGCTGGTGAGGATCCTCTCCAAGGACTCCACAAACCTCTTTTGGACGGGGTAGAGGGCAGAGTTCAGATAAGCAGTGGCTATCCTCCTTGGGAAGTTCAAGACCCCAGAGAAGCGATGTCCCAGGGTGATATACCCAAAGGAGCCCTTTGAGATCTCATAAACTGTTTGTTCGTGCTCCGGATTTCTGGGGGAGAATTTGCCCACCACGGCCAGGAGGTCTATCCCCTGGGCCTTTAAGACCCTGATCTTCTCTTCCACCTCTCGCCTATTTACTGGCCTTACCTCAAAGCCTTGGTGATCTAAGATTCCCTCTATTAGATGGTAAGAGGGTCCCACCTCAAAGGCCAAGGGGTCTATTCCAGGACCTGCCATGACAAAGACCCCTGTGGGCTCCAGCCTATCCTGTACCACTGCGTTGGTGGCCAGGGTGGTAGAAAATACGGCCCTCTCCATCTGGGTTGGATCAATCCCGACCAGGGCCTCCCTTAGAACATTCTCAATGGTCCCCAGGAGGTCCTCTGTGGTCGGGGTCTTGCTGAGACTTACAACCCCCTTCTCTGAAATTACTACAGCATCTGTCCTCGTGCCCCCGACATCTAAACCGAGTATCATTGTTATGCCTCTCCCTGTTCTTTTCCCCTTGGTTTAGAGGCCAGCTTCGCTACATAGATACTGACCTCATACAACACCAAAAGAGGCCCCGCCATCATAAGCTGGGTAAAGGCATCCGGCGGGGTGAGGATGGCCGCCACAATAGATATTACCAATATCGATATCCTCCGGTTTTTCTTCAGGGTCTCTGCTGTGATCAGTCCTATTTTGGCCATGAAAAACATGAAGACAGGTAATTCGAAGATAAGTCCGAAAGCTAAAAGGAGCTTTATGCTCAGTGAAAAATATTCCTTAACAGAAGGTAGGGCCTTAACATATTCATTGGAAAAGCTGAGAAAAAATTTGAACCCAAAAGGAAATACCAGAAAATAACCGAAAAGTGATCCTCCAACAAACAATATAGTAGAAAAAAGCACAAAGGGTATTACATACTTTTTTTCATTTTCGTAGAGGCCAGGTGCTACAAATTGCCAAAGTTGATAAAATATAACAGGTGCCGCAAATAGAATACCTGCGATTGCAGAGAGCTTGAGATAAATTATGAACATTTCAGACAGATTTGTAAAAATGAGTTTTTCTTGGGGTCCCATAATATTTGTGAGGGGTTTAGCGAGGATAATGAAGAGCTTATCAGAAAAACCATATGCTAAGAAGAAACCCAGAGCAACTGCTATTGCGCACTTAATAAGTCTTTGTCTTAATTCTTCCAGGTGACCTAAAAAGGGCTTTTTCAGTTCATCATTCATTCTGACTTTCTTTC
>CALKZT010000024.1 GCA_938002815.1 uncultured bacterium | reverse complement strand
AAAGGGAAATCAAATCCATAAGCGATAAAAAGTGCGAACTTGCGTATACGGTATGTAACTCAGTTTATGAGCAATTATCATTTAGCCATACAATACTCAGAACTTCTTTAACTTTTTTATTAGCTGGAGATGTAGTTTATGATATGGCTCACGAGGATCCGCGGCCTGAGACTTACACAGGGGGATTGGTGGTTGGCTCTGATATAGATATTGTAATTATTATATCTGATGCTGTTGATTTTAGATTAAAAAAATTGATTGAAGATGTTATGTACGAACACAAGTTTAGACTTCTAACTAATCCATTTCACAAAGAAGAGCTCGACTATGTAGTAAAATCAGAATCTTATTTGAAAAGTCAGATGAGGTTAGAAACATTCAAGGATATGGTAGCAATGAAAGTATTCTGTGAGGCTAAATTCTTATGTGGAAGCCAAGATTACTTTGTGAAGCTAAATAGTACCCCAGAATTAAATAGCATTAGAAATGTATTTAAAGAGATGGAAAGAAAAGCAATTTCTACGAGAAAACAGGCTGAATCCATTCTTTTAAGGGGAACAAGACCTGAAAGTTCTCCTCTATTGCAGGTCTTATTTTATCCCGCCGAGGAATCTGAAGAATTCTAAATAGGCAAGTTTATCTGGAAACCAATCCCTCCCTCTGATAAAATCTCTGCCCAATTCATGAAACCGAGGAAGGCAACAATGGCAGAACAAGACTACCCGACAACCCCCAAAGACAATGCTCTGGCAGAGGAAAATGAATTGGCCAATAGGCTGGAGGGCTCCCTATTTGAGGCCTTGGATGGAAGCCCCATTCCCACATTTGTGATAGACCACCGACACAAGGTGGTCCATTTCAACAGGGCCCTTGAAGGCCTAACCGGCATAAGACGGGAAGAGATCATAGGGACAAACAAGCAGTGGATGACATTTTATAAAAAGCCAAGGCCTGTCCTGGCAGACCTGATAGTGGATGGGGCCTCCCTTGAAAAATTGAAGAGATATTACGGGGATCGAATAAGGCCCTCCTCTACCATAGAAGATGCTTATGAGGCAGAGGACTTTTTCAGATCTCTAAAAGGCGAAGGCAGATGGTTGTTTTTTACTGCAGCCCCCATAAGGGATAAAGGGGGTAGAATCCTTGGGGCCATAGAGACCCTACAAGACATCACAGACCAAAAAAGGGCAGAGCAGGGGCTAAGGCTGAGCCAGCTCAGATACAAGGCCCTGGTAGACTTTCTTCCCTACCCCCTGATCCTCTTCAATTTAGATGGCACAGTGGATTACGTAAACCCTGCCTTCACCGAGGTCTTTGGGTGGAGCTTGGATGAGCTAAAGGGCAACAAGATACCCTATGTTCCACCAGGCCTTGAGGAGGAGACCAGAGAGAAGATCAAGCAACTAAAGGAGAAAAAGGCAATCCTCCGCCACGAGACAAAAAGGCTTACAAAAGACGGGAGGGTCCTGGATGTAGTGATGAGAGGGGCCATTGTGGGAGAAGACCCCCAAAATCCCTTTGGCCAACTTGTAACCCTCCGGGACATTACCCAAGAAAAAAGGCTGCAGAGGACCAACGATTTGCTCCTAAAAATAAGCCTGGCCCTACCCGAATACCCCGACCTGGAAGACCTTTTGGACTTTGTAGGCGAACAGGTAAAAGAGCTCACCAACTCCGAGGGCGCCCTCATCATCCTCATGGATTTCGACCGTCAGGAGCTTTACACCATAGCAGCCGCCTATGAAGACAGAGCCACAGAAAAGAGGGTAAAAGAGATAAGATTCAAGATTAATGAATTAATAGCAGGCGAAGTCATCATGAGTGGCGAGCCAAAGATAATAAACGAGATCAAGGAGAATGTGGAGCTACACAGAAAAAGGGACGAAAAGTTAGGATACAAGACACGAAATCTTCTTGTTGTCCCTATGAAAAGTGTTGACAGGACTGTTGGAGCACTGTGCGCCATAAACAAGAAATCTTCATATTTTGATGAGACAGATTTAAATATGTTGACTATGATTGCAAACACGGTTGTTTTGTCGATTGAAAATGCAAGGTTTTCAGATGAACTTAAGAAGGCCTATATTGAAGTAAGTAAAATGAATAGAGCAAAGGATAAACTCATAAACCATCTTTCTCATGAATTAAAAACCCCTGTATCTGTGCTTACTGGTTCATTAAAAATCCTTGAAAGTAGGCTTAAAAAAGTTCCCCAAGAGGTATGGCTTAGAACTATACAAAGAGCCATAAGAAATACAGATAGGATTGTAGACCTTGTAGATCGCATAGAAGACATAGTTACCGGAAAGAGACATCCTATTAGAACTACTCTAAATGAGATGTTAACCTTATGCGCTGATGAGATAGAAACCCTAATTTCTGAACTATGTCCCACAGACAGAGGCTTAGATAAAATAAGAGATCGCATAGAGGAGATCTATGGCCTTAGAAGCGAATATCCCAAGAAGTTAAACCCAGCTCTACTATTAAACAGGCTCTTTCCTCAACTGAGAAAGGAGTCTGAACATAGGAACGTTAAGACACAAATCCTACTAAAAAGAACCTGTACCATTAGAATACCAGAAGATGTCTTTGTGAAGGCCGTTCGGTCCCTTTACAAGAATGCGGTAGAAAATACGCCCGATGGCGGTTTGGTAAAAGTGGAAATCGCCCCAAATGGGGATAAATGCCTCCTAAAGGTGGAGGACACTGGCGTAGGTATCCCTTTGGAATACCAGGATAGAATTTTTGATGGCTTTGTGACCACTAGGGACACACTTCTATATTCCACCAAAAGGCCCTTTGACTTCAACGCCGGGGGCAAGGGGATGGACCTGCTTAGGCTCAAGGTATTCTCAGAGAGGTTTGGCTTCCGTATCTCAGTGGTGTCAAAACGCTGCCCATTTCTCCCCACAGAAAAAGACATCTGCCCCGGAGACATGAATGAATGCCCCCATCTCAAAAGCCTTCATGAGTGCATAGAACAAAGTGGTACCATATTTAACTTAGAATTCCCTTGTGCCCCTTGACTTACTCAGTACCACTATTATTTTTTTAGCAAAAAAACTCTAAATCAATGGGAAAGGAGGGATAAAGATGTTTGGACTAATTCCTTGGAGAGAAAGAAAAGAGTTGGATACCTTTAGGAGGGAGATGGATAGAATCTTCGAAAGATTTTTGAGTTGGTCTCCCTTCGAGAGAGAGGTAACAGTGCTAAGTTGGTATCCTTCGGTTGATGTATCAGAAACACCAACAGATGTTATTGTAAAAGCAGAAATCCCTGGCGTGGATCCTAAAGATATTGAAGTGACATTGTGCGGTGACACCCTAACAATTAAAGGTGAGAGGAAGAAAGAGGAAGAGCACAAGGATGAAAATTATCACAGAATTGAAAGGTCTTATGGAGCCTTTACAAGGACAATCAGTTTGCCTGCTGAAGTAGATCAAGACAAAGCTGAAGCCGTCTATAAAGACGGCATATTGAAGCTTACCTTGCCAAAGCTAAAAGCAGAAGCTGCTAAAAAGGTAGAAATAAAGACGGCTTAATCACCCAAAAGGCCATTGGATCCCATAGTCCAATGGCCTTTTTTATACTAATCCAAAACCCCTCTAATCCTTTCCTGGTCCCCAATACTATCCTTGGGCCAATGAGATGAACAGGATATCCTTTATAAGGCCTTAGTGGAAGGGTTTCCCCTTCATAGACCTCACCAAAACCCCTCTGATCTTACCAAGGGCATAAGGGATTCCCATCTGAACCTTTATCTAACGGTTGACACCCCGGATCACATAGGTTATTGTTATCATGTTTTTTTGGTCCCCATCGTCTAGTCAGGTCCAGGACACCGGGCTTTCAATCCGGCAACAGGGGTTCAAATCCCCTTGGGGACGCCAATGGGCAAAATGATAAGACTTTTTGTAAGAGTCCGATCCAAAAGACCTCCCCAATTACCCCTGGATATGCCAGCGTTTCAGGAATTTCAAAGGATCGCCCCAGATGAATTTGTAATCCCTTTTTTCTGCTCCAATATAAATGAGTTACTCACGAGACTTCAAGATGTGTTAGAAGGTGAAATAATCGAGACCTGGGTTGAACCTCTTCAGCTTTTAGAGGGAGAATCCAAAAGCCTTCATGGGGACATAACTCTTTCTGATAGTTTAAGATTATCTACAACATTTTCTTTTGGATCTGGCAAGCACCCCACTACAAGACTTTGTATTGATCTCCTAAAAGAAGTACTTACACACAGAAACATTAAAACACTTTTTGATATAGGAACTGGAAGTGGCATCTTGGCACTCTTTGCCCTAAGTTTAGGGGTAGAAAAGGTGCTTGCAGCGGATATAGACTTTAATTCTTGTAAAGAAGCACTTATGAATGTAGTCAATAATAGCTACCAGGAAAAGATAATAATTGTCCAGGCCAACCATTTAGTCGGAAAGAGAAATTCCTTTGATCTCATAACTGCAAATCTCTTAAAGGATACAATCATAAAGATGTTACCAGAATTCCCCCTTCTCCTCAAGAAGGAGGGTTTGGGAATAATTTCAGGATTGACAGAAGAACAATTAGGTCACATCGACTTTCAATCTTTTGGCCTTTTACTACAACTTTTGAAGACAGAATCAGGCTGGGCTGCGGGATTGGTTCAAAAATTGGGATAACAAATGGCGGTGACTGGACTCGAACCAGTGACACTGCGGATATGAGCCGCATGCTCTGACCAACTGAGCTACACCGCCATCAAGACCCAAGAATCTCTGTTTGGCTGGGGGAGGAGGATTCGAACCCCCGTTAACGGGGCCAGAACCCGTCGTCCTGCCGCTGAACGATCCCCCAGCAAGAAAACTTTATAGCCATATATCCCATGGGAGTCAAGCCCCATTTGATGGGTAGACCTTTTCCCTGAGTTATATCCCCCACAATAGAGAGTCATATCTCTATTCCCTTGACAAGTCCTCTTTCCGTATTATAGTAGCTCCATCCTTCCAGAGATGGGAATCGACAAGGCTTGCCTTTAGATCCGTAGGGAATGGATGCCCTTCCATTACTGATAACTGCTAATAGGCAATGCCAAAAAATAGAAAAAGGAAAGGAGCTATGAGATCGCAAAGGGAGAATTCAACCGAGTCTGAGATCCAGGTGGCTCATGAAGAGCCATCAGGGGAATTAGAGGTAAAACCAGAGCTGATTTTGAATATATCAGAGCTCAAGAGAAAAAAGATCCAGGAACTTACTGCCCTTGCCAGGGAATACAACATAGAGGGGGCTGCTGGAATGCCTAAGCAGAACCTCATATACGCCTTACTCCAGGCCCACTCAGAACGAAATGGCATCATTTACGGTGAAGGTGTCTTGGAGATCCTGCCAGATGGATTCGGCTTTCTGAGGTCTCCTGATTACAATTACCTCCCGGGGCCTGATGACATATATGTCTCCCCCTCCCAGATCAGGAGGTTTGCCCTCAGGACAGGGGATACGGTATGTGGACAGGTGAGACCTCCCAAGTCTTCAGAGCGATACTTTGCCCTCCTAAAGGTGGACAAGATTAATTTTGAAGAACCCGAAGCGGCAAAGGAGAAGGTCCTCTTCGACAATCTGACACCCATTTATCCCAACCAGAGGATACGCCTTGAGACCACACCCACAAATTACTCTGCCAGGATCATGGATCTGCTCACTCCCATAGGCAAGGGACAGAGGGGATTGATAGTGGCCCCGCCCAGGACGGGCAAGACCATGCTTCTCCAAAATATAGCCAACAGCGTATCCGTAAATGAACCTGACATCCACATGATAGTCCTCCTCATAGACGAGAGACCCGAGGAGGTAACGGACATGATGCGCTCAGTAAGGGCAGAGGTGATCAGCTCCACCTTTGACGAACCACCTCAGAGGCACGTTCAGGTGGCAGAGATGGTCATAGAAAAGGCCAAAAGGTTGGTGGAACATAAGTACGATGTCTTGATCCTATTAGACAGCATCACAAGGCTTGCAAGGGCCTACAATGCCGTGGTGCCTCCAAGCGGAAAGATCCTTTCGGGCGGTTTAGATTCCAACGCCCTTCACAAGCCCAAAAGGTTTTTTGGGGCAGCCAGAAATATAGAGGAGGGAGGGAGCCTAACGATCATAGCCACTGCACTCATAGACACGGGGAGCAGGATGGACGAGGTGATCTTTGAGGAGTTCAAGGGGACAGGCAATATGGAGATACATCTGGATAGGAGACTTAGCGACAGAAGGGTCTTCCCATCCATAGATATAAACAAATCCGGTACCAGGAAGGAGGAGCTCCTTATAGAAGAGGCAGACCTAAACAGGATCTGGATCCTAAGAAAGCTTCTTGCACCCCTTACTCCCATAGACAGCATGGAGTTTCTCCTTGACAAGATCAAGGGCACCAAAAATAATAAAGAATTTCTAGCATCAATGAGCGGATAGGGGGATAGTATGAAAAAGGGAATACATCCGGAATATTACTTGGCCACTGCAAAATGCGCCTGTGGAAATGAGTTCCAGGTGGGCTCCACCCAAAAGGAGATCAGGGTGGAGATCTGTTTAAAGTGTCACCCACTCTTTACCGGGAAGCAAAAGATAATTGATACGGCCGGAAGGGTAGAAAGGTTTAGAAGGAAGTACGAAAAAGTCCAAAATGAAAAGACAAAGGAGTAACCCCGCTTACCCATATCAACGATCTCTTAGAGACAGGTGGCCCACACCTGTTTTTAAGGATTCTCATTAGAAGGCAAAAACCCTCTTTAGTTTAGTATTGTTAGGGAGAGACAATGGTCCAGAATGTGGTAACCAAGGTAAAAGAGATAGAAGATCATTACAGAGAGTTGGAGCATAAGCTGGGGGATCCTGAAATCATTAAGGACCTGAACCGCTATCAGAAGTTTTTGAAAGAGATCAAGAAGATAGAGCCCATAGTAGAGACTTATAGAAAACTCGAGGCTCTAAAGAGGCAGATAAAAGAGAGCCAGCTCCTCCTTGAGGACTCCGATCAAGAGATCAGAAACATGGCCAAGGAGGAGATAGAGAGGCTGAAGGCCGAAGAGGAGGTCATCTCCCACCAGCTCATGGTGATGCTCCTGCCCAAGGACCCCAATGACGAAAAGAATATCCTCTTGGAGATAAGGGCGGGGACAGGGGGAGAAGAGGCTGCCCTTTTTGCTGCAGACCTCTTCAGGATGTATACGAGGTATGCAGAAAAAAGGGGCTGGAAGACAGAGATACTAAGCAGCAATGAAACAGGGCTTGGGGGCTTTAAAGAGATAATTATCCTGGTCTCAGGAGATTCGGCCTACTCTAAGTTGAAATACGAGGCAGGTGTACACAGGGTCCAGAGGGTCCCTGAGACAGAGTCCCAGGGCAGGATTCATACCTCTGCAGTTACCGTAGCAGTCCTCCCAGAGGCAGAGGAGGTGGATGTGGAGATCAGGCCAGAGGACCTTCGCATAGACATATTTAGGGCCTCGGGGCATGGTGGCCAACACGTAAATACCACTGACTCTGCAGTGCGCATTACCCATCTCCCCACAGGGATTGTGGTAACCTGCCAAGATGAGAGGTCCCAGCACAAGAACAAGGCAAAGGCCATGAAGGTGCTCCGCTCCAGGCTCTTTGAGTTGATGCAGAGGGAACAGCAGGGAAAGATCTCCCAGGAGAGGAGGCAGATGGTAGGTTCAGGGGACAGGTCCGAGAGGATCAGGACCTATAACTTCCCCCAAGGCAGGGTAACAGACCACAGGATTGGGCTCACCCTCTACCAGATAGAGGACATAATGCAAGGGGAGCTGGATCTCATATTGGACCCTCTCATTGCCCACTTCCAGACAGAGGCAATAAAGAGTCTCTCCCTGAATTGATATGTCAAGGCCCAGATGGACCATTGAGGGGCTTTTAAGGACAAGTGCCGAGTATCTAAGCGAGAAGGGGATCGAAAATCCAAGGCTTAATGCTGAGCTACTCCTCTCAAAGGCACTAAACCTCAGCAGGCTCAAATTATATCTGGACCTAAAGCGGCCGCTTACAGAAAAAGAGGTCTCAGATTTTAGAATCCTCATCAAAAGAAGGCTAAAAAGGGAACCTCTCCAGTATATATTGGGCACAGCCCCCTTTTACACGGTCCAACTCAAGGTGGGGCCAGGGGTATTGATCCCTAGGCCTGAAACAGAACTTCTGGTGGATACAGTCCTAAAGGAGATAAAATCAGGGAGGTTTGGCCTTGGCCCTATCCCCTGTCTGGACATAGGAACTGGTTCAGGTTGTATAGCCGTTTCTATCCTAAAGGAATCTAAAGATACCCTCTTTGTGGCAACAGACATCTCAGATGTGGCACTCTCTTATGCAAAGGAAAATGCCTCCTCAGAGGGGGTATCTGATCGCTTAGATCTAAGACAAGGGGATCTCTTTGAGCCCATAGGGAGATGGGAACACTTTGCGGTCATAGTCTCTAATCCACCCTATGTGAGGGAGGACCAATGGGAGATACTCCAACCCGAGATCAGGGAATTTGAGCCAAAGGTGGCCCTCACCGCAGGACCAGATGGCCTCTCCCTAATCAGAAGGATCGTTAGGGAGGGGGTAGATTACATGAAAGAGGGCGCCCTTCTCCTCTTGGAGATAGCCCCCTCCCAGGCCAAAGAGGTCTCACATATGATGGAAGAGGCGGGTCTTAAGGACATAAGGCTCTTAAAGGACCTTTCCGGTGCCCACAGGGCCGTTTTG
>CALKZT010000023.1 GCA_938002815.1 uncultured bacterium | reverse complement strand
GATAGTGATGTGTGGTGGAAGGGTGGGAAAAGATGGGATCCACGGGGTCACAGCAGCCTCAGAGGCATATAGTGAACACACTCCAGCAGGCCATGTCCAGATTGGGGACCCCTATACACAAAAGAAGATGCACGACTTTCTCCTGGAGGCAAGGGATTTAGGGATTGTCCAGTTCATAACAGACAATGGCGGAGGGGGGCTCTCCTCTAGTATAGGGGAATCTGCCAGGTTCAGCAATGGCGCAAAGGTGGATCTGGATAAGGTCCCTTTGAAGTATGATGGCCTGGACTGCTGGGAGATATGGGTCTCTGAGTCCCAAGAGAGGATGACAGTGGCCATAAGGCCAGAGGATGTGGATAGGTTCATGGAACTCTCAAGGCTCCACGGGGTAGAGAGTAGTGTCATTGGTGAATACAACGATTCAGGCTACCTGAGGTTGGACTACAAAGGGAAGACATGCGCCTACGTACGAATGGATCTCTTAAAATCAGGCTTTCCCCAATGGGAGTTTGAGGCCGAATGGGTTCCCCCTGAGCAAAGGGGTCTCTTTGAACCTGTGATTACCGAACCTTCTCAATTGGGAGAGTTGCTCCTGGATATACTAAGGAGGCCCAATATCTGCTCCAGGAACTGGATACAGAGGCAGTACGATCATGAGGTGCAGGGGGGGAGTGTGGTAAAACCTCTGGTGGGTAGGAGGGAAGACATACCCAGCGACGCAGTGGTGTTAAGGCCCATCCTGGACAGGGAGAGGGGGATAGCAGTAGCCCAGGCTATCAATCCCTTCTTTTCACGGATAGACACATACCACATGGTGGCCAATGTAATAGATGAGGCCCTCAGGAAGGTGATCTCGGTGGGAGGGGATCCTGAACAGGTGGCTGGTGTAGACAATTTCTGTTGGCCCACGGTGATATATGATCCAAAGACCAACCCCGATGGAAAATTTAAGGCAGCCCAACTGGTGAGGGCAAACTGGGCCCTTAAGGACTACTGCCTCTCCTACAATATCCCACTTTTGTCAGGAAAAGACAGCATGTACATTGACGGAAACCTGATAGGCCCCTATGGGGAGAGGAGAAAGGTCTCAGGCCTTCCTGCCCTCCTCTTTACGGCCTCCACAGTGGTGAAGGACATCAAGAAGTGTGTCACCATGGACCCCAAATTTCCCTCTGACCATCTTTATGTTTTAGGCGTAACAAAAGATGAGCTGGGAGGAAGTGAATATTATCAGCGCTTTGGTTATGTGGGCTTAAATGTGCCCAAGATAGATCCCAAGGCCCTGTATCCCTCGTATCTGGCCCTTTCAAGGGCAATTGAAAAGGAGCTCTTGGCCTCTTGCCATGCTGTCTCAAGGGGAGGCTTAGGGGTACATCTGGCCCTGATGTGTATGGCCTCATCTTTGGGTTTGGAGGTGGACATTTCTAAAGTTCCCAGAGAGGGAGATATTGGTCCTTCCAGGATTTTGTTTTCGGAGTCAGGGGGAAGGTTTTTGATCACAGTGGCCCCTCACAAGAGAGATGCCTTCGAGAGGGAAATGGAGGGTAACTTTGCCCCAATAGGCAAAACGTTGGAGGAGCCTTTTCTCATCATCAGGGATGGAGAGGAGATTCTCCTTAGGCTTTCGGTAGAGGAGATGCGCAAAAGCTACTTTGAGCCCTTTGGGGGGCTCCTATGAAAAGGCCAAAGGCCCTTGTGGTGACTGGATACGGCTTAAATTGTGATTACGAGACCCACTATGCCTTGAAGCTGGCAGGGGCAGAGGCAGAAAGGGTCCATATAAACCGGCTCGTAGGGCTAGGGGGAAAGAAGGTCTCCTTGTTAGAATATCAGATCTTTGTGCTTGGAGGTGGGTTTAGTTGGGCAGATGACCATGGTGCTGGGGTATTGATGGCCAATAAGCTCAGAAAGTATCTTGGAGAGGAGATATCCCTTTTCCTGAGGGAAGGTGGCCTTGCCATGGGCATATGCAATGGGTTTCAAGGGTTTGTGAATCTTGGGTTACTCCCCGGCCTAAAGGGGGATTACAATTCCAGGAAGGTTGCCCTAATCGGAAATGATAGGGGGAATTTCATAGATATCTGGGTGAAATTGAGGGTGAATCCCAAAAGCCCATGTGTCTTTACAAAGGGGATAGAATACCTGGAACTCCCTGTAAGGCATGCGGAGGGGAAGTTCTATGCCGAGAAAGAAACCCTAAGAGAGATGCTGGATAACAATCAGGTGGTCCTTACCTATGCCCTATCAGAGAAGGAAGATGCCCACGGCCTATGGCCTTACAACCCCAACGGCTCCTTGATGGACATCGCAGGTATATGCGATTCTACAGGCAGGGTCTTTGGGCTTATGCCCCATCCAGAGGCCTTTAATCACTTCACCAACCATCCTCAGTGGACTTACAAGATGGAGGGCTTTAGAAGGGGTATATTTGGGGACCCTGCCAAGGAGCCTACCGGTATTCAGATATTCCAAAATGCAGTGAAGTTCGTAAAGGAAAACCTTTAGGGAGAGCCATATTAGTGGTTGTAGTTGACTTTCATATCCATGTGACAAAGGCAAATCAGTACCAGCCCTGGTTTTTGGAGTGGCTTGGCCATATTGTACCAAATCCCAAGGAATACTTAGATAGGCATCTTCTGGATCCCCATAACCTCCTGGGCTATCTGGATAGCCAGGGGATCGGTTATGCAGTTTGCCTTGCAGAGACAAACCCCATTTGCACAGGGACTATTCCTAATCGGGAGGTGGCAGATTTTTGTAAGGTCTCCAAGAGATTGATCCCATTTGCCAACATAAATCCGTATACCTCCAATGACCTGGCCTCTGAGCTTAAGAGGGCATGGGAGATGGGCCATAGGGGATTAAAGTTGTATCCTGTCTATCAGCATTTTTATCCCAACGACCCAAGGCTTTACCCCCTTTACTTTAAGGCACAGGAGCTTCAAATCCCGGTCATGTTTCATACGGGCTCTTCCAGCTTCCCAGGTGCCAGGATAAAGTATGGAGACCCCATATTCTTGGACGATGTGGCCGTGGACTTTCCTGATCTCACCATCATCATGAGCCATGGGGGAAGGGGGTTTTGGTATGAGAAGGCCTTTTTCCTAACAAGGCTCCACAAGAATATTTATATGGACATCACAGGCCTTCCACCCTCAAGGCTCCTTCAATACTTTCCTGACTTAGAAAAGATTGGCCAAAAGGTGGTCTTTGGGTCAGACTGGCCTGCGGTTACAGATATAAGAAAGAACATAGAGGCAATAATTTCCTTAGGACTGAGCGATGAGACAAAAGAGGCCATCTTAGGGAAGAATGCCCTCAGGATACTAAGATTGGAGACTTAGGTTTATCTTACGGCCTTTTGGGAGAGCTCTGCCAGTTCTGGTATAGACTCTACTTTTGGATTTTCCATTAAAAGCTTTAGTTTTTCCTTCAGATCAATTCCATCCCGAAACCGGATTCTAAGATTATAGTGGTTTTCTTCGAAGGAAGGATTTATTTCCAATGTCACAGCATCTTTGGTTTCGATATCTTTTTTGAGCCTCTTAAAAGATTCATAGGCAGAAGATACCTTAGGGTAGCGGTATTCTCTTATGGACCTTATTATCTCTCCGATTCTCTGCGGCCCTGGTTGATTAGACAAAGATATTTCCTGAATCTTTAATGCCAGGGGAAGCGAACTAAATGGTTGGCCTCTTATGAGTGAGATGTCTAATATTGTCTCAATAAATTCATCCTGATAACCTTTAGACATCTTTAGCCTTGTGAATATGTCTATTACAAAGGAAAGATCATCTGTCAAAAGCGCTCTTAAGGTTTTTAAGGATTTTAGAGAAAGTTGATCGTGGGCAATCAAGACCTTAAAACCTTCTGGAAGCGCTGTTAACCATTTACAGAAATCTATAGTTTCCAGATCTGGCTTTAGGTTCAAGAGAGAGAGGAATTGAAAGGTCTCTTCTTTTGGTACAAGGGCATCAAGTCTTTTGATTATCATAGCCTTTTCTACTAAGTTGAAATCCCTTGTGGCAAGGTTATCGTAAAAATTTGTCTTTAAGAGGGTAAAGGGATCCTCATCGTGGATGATCCAGGCATTGATTTTATCTATCCCAAGGAGTTTTAGTGCGCTAATCCTTCTGAGGCCACATACTATCTCATAGCCCCTTTGGCCTTTGGTGGTCAGCACAGGGGGATTGAGTATCCCCACTTCTTTTAGGGAAGAGAGGAGTTTTTCGATACAAAAGGAATAGCTCATGGTATAAGGGCCATCGAAATCTAAAGAGATCTCAGGGAGTCTTATCGTTTCAAAAAGTTTCTTTCCCAAAGGGTCAATAAGGGTCAATCCTTTTTCCAGGGTCTTTTTATGCCAAAGAAGTCGTCACATAGATTTGCTGCCCCATTTAAGGTGTCTTCCAAGAGCTCCCGGTAGTGTTCAAGCCTTCCCTTATCGAGCCCTTTAGGCACCCAGATGGGCCTTGCATAATAGACCACTACATTGGAAAAGGGTTTGGGGATCATGTACCTATCCCAGGAATTGAATACCCAGCACCTGTCTACCCCCCATACCACAGGCAAGATGGGCGCTTCGCTCAGGCTTGCCATGGCCACCGTACCGATCTTTGCGTACCTTGGGGGTCCAAGGGGGCCATCTGCCAACATCCCCGCGCAGTGGCCTTTTTTTAAAACCCTCACCATGCCCATGAGGCCTTTTATGGCATCCCTTGAGGAAGATCCCCGTACCACCTCAAAGCCCAAGAGTTTTGCAAGCCTTGCGGCCAATTCCCCATCTCTGCTGGGGCTAATCAAGACGTGGATGTGTCTACGGGCCAGGTGATAAAAGTGGTAGGACATCCTCTGATGCCATGTGGCATAGATGGCCTTGCCCCCTGAAGATCTCATGGCCTCTTTTGCCTCTTCCCAACCCCAGATTGCCTTCACCTTTACAGAGCCCATAAGGACCTTGATCAAAAGGTACATGGTCACGGGAAGGGCCCTGAAGCTAAGCTTCTCTATCCCTCTCAAGGAGTTCCTTCCCCTTCCTTAAGATCTCTTCTGCGATCTCAGGGCTGATCCCAGGTATCTTGGTGAGCTCTTCTGCCTCTGCCCCCAGGATCTCTTTTAACGATCCAAATTCTTTTAAAAGCATCCTCTTCTTCTTTGGGCCAATACCCTTTATCTGGTCTAGAAAGGATACCTTGAGGCCTTTTGACATCCTCTTTTTGTGGTGGCTAATTGCCCTTCTGTGTGCCTCATCCCTTATGGACATCAGGAGATAAAGTACCTGCTTCTCAAGCCTTATGGGGTCTTTCCTATTAAAAATGAATACCCTATCCCCATCCCCTTTGTCTCTTTGGGCACTTTCGTGTCTATCCTTTGCAATGGCAATGACTTCAGGTGGATTCTCTAAAGGGATTTGGTCTTGTAACACACTCTTTGCCGCATTTAGATGCCCTTTTCCGCCATCTATTACCAATAGATCAGGCAAATCTGGGTATTTGATGCGCCTACTTATCACCTCCTTGATCATGGCATAGTCGTCAACTCCTTTTACTGTCCTAATCAGAAAAGATCTATAGCCCTTTTTATAAGGCCTTCCATCTAAATAACAGACTATGGAACCCACTGCATAATCCCCACCGAAATTGGAGATATCCACGCATTCAATCCGCCTCGGGTACCTCTTGAGCCTTACCTCTTCCTTTAGTTTGAGGAGAAGATCCTCTTCCCTCTCCTTTTCTTCATTCACGAGCCTTAGGGCATTTTGGGAGGCCATTTTCACCAACATTCTTTCAGATGCACTCTTAGGAGAGCGGATGCGGATAGGCCTTCCGGATAGCTCCTCAAGCCATGCCCCTATCTCATAGGAGTCCTTTAAGGCCACAGGGGTAATTATCAGAGGTGGTAGCAAAGGGAGCAAATCGGGATAAAACTGCTTTATAAAGGAAGCCACCACCTCTTGTGTCTCCCCAGTCCCCATAAGCCTGTATGGTACCCCCTCCTGCATAATCCCATCTCTCAATCTCAGCACCACCACGTGCATATATCTGGAACCCTCAGCGATCCCCAATATATCACTATCCTCTAACTCTGAAGAGACGATTGCCTGAGGCTCCAAGGTCCTCTGGATCGCCTTTATCCTATCCCTAAGGAGGGCTGCCCTTTCAAACTCCATGGCCTCAGAGAGTTCAAACATCTCCTTCTTCAGGGAATCTATGAGGCTTCTGGCCTTTCCTTCTAAAAACTGGATTGCCTGATCCAATTGTCTTCTATAATCCTCTTCTCTGACCTCTCCAGTGCAAGGGCCAAGGCAGCGCTTCATCTGGTAGTTTAGGCAAGGTCTGGACCTAAATTTTATGGCCCCCTTACACTTCCTCAGAGAAAAGGCCTTGTAGAGGACCCGTAAGGTCTCTCTCATGGCATTGGAGGAGGTATAGGGACCAAAGTATTTGGCCCCGTCCTTTTTTATCCTCCTTACTACCGAGATATTTGGAAATGGCTCATTTACTGGTATACGCAAGAGGGGGTACTGTTTGTCATCCCTGAGCACCACATTAAACTTAGGCATCCACCTCTTAATAAGATTTCTCTCAAGAATAAATGCCTCAGACTCGGTGTTGGTTACCAGGATGTCCAAACCTTTAGTGGCCTTAAGCATGAGCCCGATCCTCTCAGAGAGCTCTGGCTGCCTAAATAGATAGGATAGGACCCTCTTTTTGAGATCCTTTGCCTTGCCCACATAGAGCACCTGATCCTTTTCGTCCTTAAAGAGGTAGACCCCTGGCCTTGAGGGGAGGGACTCCTGCAAGATGCCCAAATCGAGGGGATATTCAGCCATAGCCCTTGAAACCTCTCTAATCCCTTTTTAACTCCTCAAACCCATCATAACAGGGTCCCAGCTGATATGTTCTAAAGCACCTCCTGTAAAGCTCCTGTGCCTGGAGCAGTTTGCCATCCCTTTTAAAAATTTCAGCCATCTTCAAGAGGGAGTAACCTGCCATATCCGTGTCCGGAAACCTGCTTGCTATCTCCTCATATGCCTCGATGGCTAATTTCGTCTCTCCAAGATTTTCAAGACAGACCCCTTTGTAGTACAAAAGCTGCGGTAAAACTA
Organism: uncultured bacterium; assembly: GCA_938002815.1. GTDB lineage: Bacteria > Desulfobacterota > DSM-4660 > Desulfatiglandales > CALKZT01 > CALKZT01. The sequence continues at coordinate 12,982 of CALKZT010000023.1, read as the reverse complement.
TATTATACCTTAGGTGTACAAAATTCTCTATGGTCTGGAGGGCCTTTTTGTACTGCTTATCATCCACAGATTTTATTACATCTCTAATGGCAATCTCTGGGGCCTTCTTGGGAAAGCTCAGCCCAAGAATTAAAAGAGCAAAACAAAATGATATCGAGATGATATGCCCTGTTATACTGGATGATACGGCCTTACTATCATTGAGTTTCAAAATAAAAAGCAAAATTATACCTGAGACACTAAAAGTCAATCCGATATAGAAGTCCATTCCTTTGTCATAGTAAAGTTCCAGATCATGGTTTTTTGGAATAATCAACATAAATCCTGGTGAGACCATGTATATACCATCTGCCCCCTTGACCTTCCAGTTCTTATGGTAACTGACTTTTATTATCAAAGGTCTTCCAATCTCTGCTCCTTTTATAAAAATTCTATTCCTTGAAGCAATATAAAATTGTTCTGGCCCTTTTGAATTATTAACAATAGTTGGTAGGTTTCTGATATCTGTTGTGTGTGGAAAATTATCAAATTCTTTGCAATTCCCTTTACATATAACCAAAGGTACTTCTAAATTACCAAGTCTGAACCAATCATGAAATGCATATTTCCATTCCTTGTCCTCTATAACCACTGGCATATATCTTGGAACGTATACGTAGGATCTTTGACTATTATCTACCTCAAAGACTTCATAATTTCCTATTCTGTCCAAAAGACGGTAAAGGCCTGAGTATCGTAATCTGAGTTTTATCTCATCGCTTACTGCAATAACAGTATCTACATTTAAAAGGTTTAGTCTTGGATGGGCCAAACTTACATCAAATCTCCCATATGTAAATTCTGGAAAGGGTGTGCTGGGTGTCTTTGTGAGTAGGGACTGTAGATAAAATATGTAGGGGGAAATAGGGGAGGTCTGCATATAGACTCCTTCGAGGGTACTTCTTCCGCTAAAAAACGGCAGTAATTCAAAGATCCGAACCGTACCGCATAATTCATTCAAGATATTGTGTTCATATATGACCCTTGCTGAATTTAAGTCGCCCTTTATTCTCTCAGAGATCTGAGCGAAATCTGTATATCTCGGTTTTGTTTCAAGTCCAGAATAACTATAAAAGATCCATTCCTTTGCATTGCCTATATTTAGAGTGACATAATAGAGTAGGAAGAAGCCTGTAATAAATGCAATTCCATTTTGATATCTCTTGAAAATTTCTTTCTCGAAGACGAATGTAATTCCAGAAATACAGAGTATAATTTGCGAAAACGGAAGAAATCTCACATCAGATTGCCATAATCTATAAGCATAAGCATATAGTAGCAGTCCACATATGGATGAGTATAGGAGAAAAAGATTTTCAGCTCTTCTGAGTCCATTCTTGACAAAAACAAAGAGAAAGCAGATGAGTGATAAGGCATGGAGAGGGAGCTGGCCTTTTGATGAGAATTGCCTTATAAAGTCCAGAAGTCCTTCAAAGTACCATTGATGTCTCAAGGGAGTGATGAGTTCAAGGTTGGATAGCAAAGGAACTATCCATACACCCATTAAAAGGAATGAGATTATCCCTACCGCAATAAGCCTCCTCAAAACCAGAAGAAAATCTTTTTTTATAAAGATCCAAAAGAGACTTGAAAGGAGTGCAAATATGAGGGGGTAGGCATGGGAAAGTCCTGTGAGGGAGAGGAAAAGGGAGGCCTTCTTGAGGCCCGTACCCTTGTTGATGGCCTCATATAGATATGCCCAATAGAGGAACATAAAACAGAGGGAGTAGCCATAGCAAAACTCTCCTGCAAGGAAACTATAGATATTTCCACCCCACATGACATTGCCGTTGTTAAAGAGAAATGCCAAGGTAGCCAGGGAAGAAAGGGTAGCCGGAATGGGATCTTTGTAGAGCTTTTTTACAAAGAAGTATACGCAATAGGGTAGTCCAAAGATGGGAAGAGAAAAGGTAACTTTGAAGGCGATTTCATGGGGGAGGATAAAGGAAAAGAAGAAGGAGATAAGAAAGGGAAGAGGGAAATAATGTTGTAACATAGGGAATCCACATAAATTTCCAAAACTCCATCCTGATAGAGCAAAATTTTTGATAAACTCTCCCAAATATATCGCTGTGGGAAAGTGAGAAGATGTATCACCTCCTGCCATAGTAGTTTTTAAGAAGATTAGATCTGGTTTGAAATAGTAACCAGTGAATAAAATCGGGACTAACAAAACGAACAGGTTGGGTTTTGTTGGTGACGTGTTCATCTTATAAATTCCCCTTACCTAAACTAATGACCCCGATTCTTATCATCATTATGGCTATTGATGCGAGGAGAAGGCACATGATCTTCGATAGCGCCTTTATACCAGCCTTTCCCAGTAGTTTGATAAGCCGATTTCCGGTATCGAAAGCAAGCCATACCAAGATGAGATTGAGAACAAATGAGGCCAAAGTGGCCCAGATTCCATAGTGATCCACAAGGACAAGTACCGTAGTAAGCACTGCCGGGCCCACAATTAGGGGGACACCCAATGGCACTACACCTGTGCTCTCTAAGTGCTTCTCTTTTTCTTCGCTCCCCAAGAGGTCAGAGACCGAAAGTACCAGCAAGAGGAGTCCACCCGCTATCTTGAAGTCATTTTCGGTGACGCCCAATACCCTAAAGACTGTTTCCCCTAAAGCTATAAAGGCAAGGCCTGCCAAAAAGGCAGTGATGATGGATTCTCTTTGTATCTTCTTCCTTTTCTCCATTTCAAGACCCTCGGTAAGGGCCAGGAATATGGGGATGATGGAAAAGACGTCCACCGCAACAAAGATGGGTATAAAGGTATTTGCTATGGAGGAAAAGATCTCTCTCACTGAAAGGCTCCTTCAAAAATTGCTTTTCCCTTGCCCTTTTTCATAGCAAGAATATAAGCTCTTTATCCACAAAAATTCAGGGAGAAGGTTTGGAGGATTTTTCCCCTTGGGGAGATGGGATTAATGGATTCAGATCTTAAGCTGGGCAAGGGCTGGCCATCTCCCCTTTCAGATACAGAAATGGATGATCTATTGCTATATCTGAGAGAGAGATTTGGTATTCCTCAAAGTAGGCTTGTAGAATATAAGTGGCTAAAGAAGGCCAATACTGTTTACATCATAAAAGATACTCCTCTCCTTTCTAAAGGCATGAGATATAAAGTTGAGCAAGTGGGAGTTAGGATAATGAGTTTTTTTAGAAGGGATGGTGCTATATTTTTTGTTCCAAACAAATGTTTTGTAACGGTCTTTGGAAATGACATTACAAAGTCAAGAGTTTTGGTAAGCAAAGAATTCTTCTCCCAACTCAAAAAAGGACCAATAAGTTATATTGTATCTGACCTAACACCAGGACTTGTTTTGTTATCTATTGAAGGCATAGGTGATGTGGGGTTATGTTATTACAAGAATCAAGTATTTAGGCTAAATACATCATGGATATAGTCAAAGATATATTTGTTTTTTTGATTGGCCTTTGTTGGGGTAGCTTTTTGAATGTGTGTATTTATAGACTGCCCAAAGGAATTTCCATTATTTGCCCAGCTTCTTCATGCCCCAATTGTGGTGCTAAAATCAGCCTTTTCGATAACATCCCACTACTTAGTTATATCCTGCTTAAGGGTAGGTGTAGATCCTGTGGTATGAGGATATCCTTGGTATATCCCACAGTCGAAACTCTGACCGGTTTGATTTTTTTCCTAATCTGGAGAAAGTTTGGCCTGAGTATTGATGCATTTTTATATGCTCTATTTTGCTCCCTTCTGATAGTAATCAGCTTTATAGACATTCAATATAAGATTATCCCTGATTTGCTCTCCCTGGGAGGGGCAGGAGGAGGGCTTCTGGCCTCCCTTGGCCTGAGTGGCATTACCTTTTGGGATTCTCTTTTGGGCCTCTTTTTGGGAGGGGGAATCCTCTTTATCGTGGCCTATGGCTATTATAAATTGAGAAAGATAGAGGGGATGGGAGGGGGCGATATAAAGCTTTTGGGGATGATAGGGAGTTGGCTGGGCTATAAGTCGATCGTCCAGGTGTTACTCATAGGGTCAGTGGCCGGAATCCTTGTGGGGCTTCCCATGATTCTCATAAAAAAGGATCGGTATTTTCAGATACCCTTTGGCCCTTTCCTGTCAGGCGCTGCCATCTTTGTCTTATTCTTGGATCTTGTACATCTAAAGATCTCTCTCTTCTAACTCCACTTATTTGGGTGTCCCCTTAAGAGGTGTACACTAGTGGGGCTTAAGGAAGTATCCCATAAGAGAGGGCCCTCCCCACCCTGAACCTTGGGATGGGGAGAGCAGGATCTTTTACTTGCTCTGGATGCCACCAACGGCTATCTGGTTATAGTAGGCCATCTCTGATATAGCACCCCAACTTCCTATGAGCTTTTGAAATTTCTTAAAATCCTCGTTTACTTTTATACCCAAGGGGTCCTTTTTGGCCTCTTCCTCCAGGACCTCCTGGTTGATCTCCTTCAGTTTCTTTAGGACATCATCTGGGAATTTCAGGAGCTGTACGTTGTGCTTTGTTACCAGCTCCTCCAGGGCTTGGCCGTTTTGGGATTCAAATTGGGCAAGGAGCCACCCTTCCATCTCTGCACATGCAGCATCTACTATGGCCTGTAAGTCCTTTGGCAGAGATTCATAGGCCTTTTTGTTGAACATGAACTCTGCATAGGTCCCTGGCTCATGCCAACCAGGATAGTAATAATACTTTGCCACCTTGTGGAAACCCATCCTGAGATCGTGCAGTGGCCCAACCCATTCTGTGGCGTCGATTACCCCCCTCTCTAAGTTTGTAAATATCTCCCCTCCTGGGGTGAGGGTTACAGTGGTACCCAGCTTTGCTAAGACCTTCCCACCCAGGCCAGGTATGCGCATCTTTAGGCCTTTGAAGTCCTCTACCGAATTGATCTTTTTGTTGAACCATCCCCCCATCTGCACACCAGTGGAGCCAGCAGGCCTTGGTATCAGGTTAAATGCCTTATAGCCCTCTTCCCAGAGCTTTAGCCCATTACCTGCATGGAACCATGCAGCCATGCCCTGGGCATTTAGTCCAAAGGGGACAGCGGAGAACCACTGAAAGGCAGGATTTTTGCCCGCCCAATAATATGCAGCACCCATGCCGCATTCCACAGTCCCTTGGGAGACTGCATCAAAGATACCCATTGCGGGCACAAGTTCCCCTGCTGCATAGACCTGGATCTTGAGCCTCTCCTCTGAAAGCTCCTCAATCCTCTTTGCAAGCCTTTCAGCACCGTCTTGCAAAACAGGCATCTTAGGAGGCCATGTGGTCACCATCTTCCACTGAAACTTGGGAGAGGCAATCACATAGGGTCCTCCAAGGGTGGAGGTAGCTATCACTGCTGCGCCTATACCTGCCTTTTTTAAAAAATCCCTTCTTTCCATCCCAATCCTCCTTTGCTCTTATTTAAATACAACACGGGGCAGCCATGTGGCTGTCGATGGTAACAGTGCTACTATCAAAAGTCCTGTAAGTTGCAAGATAACGAAAGGAATAATCCCTATGTAAATGTCCTGAATCTTTACTTCTGGGGGTGTTACGGCCTTCAGATAAAAGAGTGAAAAACCAAAGGGAGGTGTCAAAAAGGATGTCTGTAAATTTACACTAAGAAGGATACAAAACCAAAGGGGATCAAAACCAAACTCTATCATTATGGGTGCAAGGACAGGAACGTGTATAAAGGTAATCTCTATGAAATCCAAGAAAAACCCTATCACAAAGATCAATGCCATAACTATTACAAGGACCATATCCTTGGAATACTTCTGGCTGAGGGAACCCAAGAATTCCCTTACCAGATTATCACCTCCTAACCCCCTAAAGACCAATCCAAAGGCAGCAGCACCACACAATATGATAAAAACCATTGATGTAAGTCTTGAGGTAACGGTCATTACCTCTTTCAAGACCGAAAATGAAAACTTCTTGTTTAGTATGGCTAATAGAGTTGCACCTACGGCACCTACGGAGGCTGCCTCTGTGGGGGATGCAATTCCGGCAAAGATGGAACCCAAAACTGCAAAGATAAGGACCACAGGGGCCACAAGGGCTCTTAGAAGCCTGATCCTAAATTCCTTTGTATGAAGCACCCTTAGCTCCTCTTCGGGCAGAGGGGGAGCAAGATTTGGTTTTATGAGTGTGGCCACAAGGATAAATAACACATACAAGACCACCAAGATGAGCCCAGGTATCACGGCACCAATAAAGAGATCTCCCACAGGGACTCCCACTATATCTCCTATCAATACAAGGACTATACTTGGGGGGATTATTTGACCAAGGGTACCAGATGCCGCAACCGTCCCTGTGGCAAGTTTTTTGCTGTAATTCCGTCTTATCATGGTAGGAACAGAGAGTAATCCCATGGTAACCACTGTGGCACCAACTATCCCTGTGGAGGCCCCAAGCAATGCGCCTACTGCCACCACAGACTGGGCAACTCCTCCTCTAACCTTTCCAAAGAGTATCCCCATGGTGTCCAGCAGCTCCTCTGCAAGGCCGGTGCGCTCCAGCATTACGCCCATAAATATAAAAAGAGGTACTGCCACCAGGGTCACGTTCGTCATTACCCCCCATATCCTCAGAGGGAGCAGGTCAAAGAAGGAGAAGCCAAATCCAATGAGCCCGAAGATGAGGGCAGTCCCCAAAAGTGTAAAGGTGACTGGGAAGCCTGCCATCAAAAAGACTGTCAGGGCCAAAAATAGCCAAGCAGGGAGGAGGCTCATTTGCCTTCCACCTTGCTCTCTCCCTTTCCCAAGAGGAACATGAGGCTTCTTATCCCCATGGCAATGCCCTGGAGCAGGAGCAGGGAAAAGCCCACAGGGATGCACCCCTTGATGAGAAACCTAAAGGGGATACCTCCAGGGTCAGGAGAGCCTTCCTTTACCAGATAGGAATTGAGGGTAAATTTGAAAGATGTGGCTATTACCATCAGACATCCTGGTATCAGGAAAAAGAGGGTACCTATCAGGTTTATCCAGGCCTTTCCTTTGGGAGAAAGGTTCTGATAGAGGATATCCACCCTCACATGGGCATCTTGAAGTAGGGTATAACCTGCGGCCATGAGGAACAGAAAGGCAAATAGGTGCCATTCCATCTCCTGGGTGAAGACCCAGCTCTTCTTAAATAGGTACCTCATTAAGACATCGAAGAAGACTACCAATACTAGGAGGAAGGCACTAAAACTTGCTATCCTTCCTATGAACCTGTTTATGGCATCTATTGACCTTAGAAGTTTCTCCATTCTCTAAAATGGATTTGGCAAAGTTTTTAGGCCAAGGCACTATAAAAGACGAGGATCTACTGGTCAAGGAAAAGTTTTTGGGAGAGAGTTTCTTGACAGCCATTCCACAATAACATATCAAATGCTATGCTCTTTTTGTTCGCCTTGAAAACCCAAGAAATTTAAAAAAGGAGGGCAACATGATCCGTCTACTTTTGGCCGTATTCCTTCTAATTGGCCTCTTTGTGGCAGGACCCCTTATGGCCCAAGATGAGTGGGGGGAGATAGTGATTCCCCCTCAGAAACCCATAAAGATAGGGGTTGGTACTATGCTCACAGGAGACTATGCCAGCATGGGTATTGACATAAAAAACGGGGCTGAGATGGCAATATTAGAAAAGGGGACCATACACGGCCATCCCATACAGTTGCAGGCAGAGGATGACGGATGTGCAGGACCCCCCTCTGTGGCCATAGCAGAGAAATTCTGCAATGATCCCTTAATAGTGGGGGTAATAGGTTATATGTGTAGCGGCGGCAGTAAACCCGCCAGTGATATCCACAACAAATACAAGGTGGTGATGATATCCCCTTCCTCCACTGCTGAGGAACTCACCAAGAGAAATATCCCTGTATTTTTTAGGACCTGCTGGAACGATATCATCCAGGCAAAGAGGGCGGCAGACTTTGCCATTCACAAAGGATTTAAAAGGGTTGCTGTGATACACGACAAAAGTGACTATGGTCAGAGCCTTGCCGAAGCCTTTTTGAAAGGTATCAAAGAAAAGGGTGGGGAGATAGTGGCCACGGAAGGGATAACAAGGGGTGACAAGGACTTTACCCCTGTTCTTACCAAGATAAAACCCCTCAAGCCTCAGCTCATCTATTTTGGAGGAATGGCAGCAGAAGGGGTGCTCATAGTGAGACAGATGAAGAGGGCAGGGATACAGGCAGATTTCATGAGTGATGATGGCTGCTTTACCGAAAAAGACTTTATCCAGGCAGGAGGAAAGGCAGCCATAGGTTCCTACATCACCTACGCCCAGGAGCCATCCCCTCAGTGGGTAGAGAGGTTTGAAAAGAAGTACGGGCCCAGGCAGACCTTTTCCCCTCAGGCATACGATGCCACGGTGGTGCTCATGTCGGCCATAGAGAAGGTGGCGAAAAAGAAGGAGGATGGGGGCCTTGTGATAGGGAAAAAGGCCTTGAGGGATCAGGTGGCAAAGACAGAGATAGATGGGGTCACAGGTCCCATAAAATTCGATCCCAATGGGGATAGAACGGGCTCTGTGGTGGCCATCTATCAGGTAGTGGAGGAAAAGGGAAAGGCCTTCTTTAAGAAGTTAGACTTTTAGGCCCTTTTGGATCTATCCCTCCTTGCGGAACAGATAGTAAATGGCCTCTCCATTGGAGGTGTGTATGCCCTCATAGCCTTGGGCTATACGCTGGTCTACGGGATCCTCACCATGATCAACTTTGCCCATGGGGAGATATTCATGGTGGGATCCTTTATGGGATACTGGACCCTTGCCTTTCTGGAGCAAAAGGGCCTTTTATGGGATTGGCCTCAACTGTCGGTCATAGTGGCCATGAGTCTCTCTGTGATCACCTGTGGGATCCTGGGCTCTGCCTTAGAGAGGTTTGCGTATAGACCCCTTAGAACGGCCCCCAGGTTAGCTCCTTTGATAAGTGCCATTGGGGCATCCATTTTCCTCCAAAATCTCATTATGGTGATGGTAAAGGGGAGGATGAGGGTATATCCCGATATAATTCCCCTTACGGGGATAGAGGTGGGGGGGATATTTGTGAGCCACTTTCAGATCCTTATTATAGGGGTCTCCCTTTTGCTCATGGTGGCCCTTTGGATCTTTATTAGGAGGACCAAGGTGGGTATTGCCATGAGGGCAGTGGCAGAGGACAAGATGGCTGCTTCCCTGATGGGCATAGATGTGAACAGGATCATCCAGGTCACTTTCTTGGTGGGGTCCTCCCTTGCTGCGGTGGCAGGCGTAATGGTGGGGATGTACTACTCTCAGATAAACCATATGATGGGTTTTATCCCCGGGATTAAGGCCTTTACTGCTGCGGTGGTAGGTGGCATAGGGAATATACCGGGAGCCATGTTGGGGGGTTTTCTTTTGGGAATATTGGAGTCCCTCTCTGTGAACATCCTACCTGCACAATACAAGGACGTGGTGGCTTTCAGCATACTTGTGGCAGTGTTGGTATTTAGGCCAAGAGGTATATTGGGAGAGGTAGTTGGAGAGCGAGTATAAAAAAAGGCTCTTTTATGGTCTGGTATTTCTGGGGCTAATTCTATTGCCCCAATTTGTGGGGAACTATTGGTCTCATATCCTGGGGGATGTGGGGCTCTATGTCATGCTTGGGATTGGGTTGAATGTGGTGGTAGGGCTTGCTGGCCTTTTGGACTTAGGATATGTGGCCTTTTTTGGGGTAGGCGCATATTCTTATGCACTCTTGGCATCCCCTCATTTCCACATACATATACCCTTTTTAGTGTTGGTGCCCCTATGTATCCTCATCGCCATGATTTTGGGAGCACTCTTGGGGCTACCCGTTCTCAGGATGAGGGGGGACTACCTTGCCATTGTGACACTGGGGTTTGGGGAGATCATCAGGATCTTTCTCAATAACCTAGACCCAGTAACCAACGGACCCAAAGGCCTACTCAGAATAGACCCCTTTAGGATCTTTGGATTTACCATAGACGAGCCTGTTGAGTGGTACTACACCATCCTCTTGGGAATACTTCTGTCCACCTTCTTTTACAAGAGGATCATGGACTCCAAAATAGGCAGGGCATGGATGGCCATGAGGGAGGATCAGACAGCAGCAGAGCTTATGGGTATTGACCTCCTGAGATATAAACTATTGGCCTTTTCCATAGGTGCCAGTTTTGGTGGCTTAGGTGGGGCAATATTTGCTGCAAGGCAAGGCTCCATATTTCCTGAAAATTTTTCCCTGATCGTCTCCATAAATGTCCTCTGTATCCTAATCCTGGGTGGCATGGGGAGTATCAGAGGGGTGATTTTGGGTGCCTTTGTGCTGGTGGGTCTCCCCGAGCTCTTGAGGGAATTTGAGCAGTTCAGGATGCTCCTATTTGGACTCCTTTTGATCATCGTAACCATATTTAAACCCACAGGATTCTTTAGACCAGAGAAGGGCCTAAAGATAGTGAATGACTGATAGGGTTCTCTCCATACAAGGACTCACAAAGCATTTCGGGGGAATCCTTGCCCTAAACGGGTTGAGCTTCGGGGTGGGAAGGGAAGGTATCTACTCTATTATAGGGCCCAATGGGGCAGGGAAGACGACCCTCTTTAACTGCATAAGCGGTGTCCTTAGACCGGATGGGGGAAAGATCCTCTTTCAGGGAGAAGACATAACTGGGCTCAAAGGCCACGAGATAGTGGAGCTGGGGATTGCAAGGACCTTTCAAAATATTAGGCTCTTCTCCAACATGACCGTGCTTGAAAATGTGTTGGTGGGCATGCATTCAAGGCTGAGGTCAAACTTTTGGCAGACCATATCCCGCTCCCATTACCAAAGATTAGAAGAAAAAAGCGCCCTAAAGAGGGCCTATCAACTTTTAGATTATGTGGGACTAAAGGGCTTGGAAGACAAGCTGGCCACATCTCTTCCCTATGGTCTTCAAAGGCGCTTGGAACTTGCAAGGGCCCTTGCGTCCTCTCCCAAGCTCCTCCTTTTGGATGAACCCACAGCAGGTATGCTCCCCTCAGAGTCAAAGGAGATTGCAGAGTTACTAAAGAGGATTCAATGGGAGTTTGGGATATCTATTCTCTTAATAGAGCACGACATGAAGGTGGTTATGGATGTCTCCTCTAAGATCATAGTGCTGGATTTAGGAGAGAAGATCGCCGAGGGGAGCCCTGATGAGATAAGGTCCGATGAGAGGGTTATTCAGGCCTACTTGGGTGGGAAAGGGAAGCACCCTCTATGAAAGATATGACTCAGCTCACCATAGAAGGGCTCTCCATTTCTTATGGAGGAATAAAGGCTTTGAGGTCAGTCTCCTTGGAGATAAAGAGGGATGAGTTGGTCTCCATAATCGGTGCAAATGGTGCCGGAAAGAGCTCTCTTTTAAAGGGTATCTCAGGGCTCGTAAGGTGCGAAAGGGGAAAGATACTCTTCCAGGGCAAGGATATCACCAACAGGCCACCGCATTTGATAGTGAAGGCAGGGATAAGCCAGGTCCCAGAGGGTAGGCGAATATTTAGCAGACTCACGGTCCTTGAAAACCTGTGGATGGGGGCTTACACCAGAAGCTCCAAGGAAGAGGCAATAGAGGACATGGAGGGGGTCTTTTCCCTCTTCCCCAGGTTAAAGGAAAGAAAGGATCAGGTGGCCGGGACCCTTTCAGGTGGGGAGCAGCAGATGCTTGCAATAGGGAGGGCCCTAATGGGGAGACCAAGGCTACTTCTTTTGGATGAACCTTCCATGGGGCTTGCACCCATATTGGTGGAGCACATCTTCACTACGATAAAGAGAATTCATGCCGAGGGAACAGGGATCCTTTTGGTGGAACAGAATGCCTTTGCCGCCTTGGAGATCTCCCACAGGACATATATACTTCAGACAGGGAGCATAGTGATGGAGGGAAAAAGCAAAGAGATCCTGGAAAGAGATGATGTCAGAAGGGCCTACCTGGATATCAGATGATGGGCAGCCTCAATTAAGGCCTCTGCTGCCAGCTCAGATTCCTCTAAGGTGTTGTATCTCCCAAAGGTGACTCTTATGGCCCCCAAGGCACTTTCACCCTTCAAACCCATGGCAGAGAGCACATGGCTTATGGAGACATCTCTGTCGTGGCAGGCTGCACCTGTACTGGCCACAAAGGTGCCTGAGACCCTATCTAAAAGCTCACTGGCCAGAGTTCTTGGAATGGAAATGTTCAGGGTATTGGGGAGCCTCTTTGTCTGGTGGCCATTTAAAACCAGGCCAGGGATGGCCTCTTTCACCTTTTGGTAGAAGTGATCCCTCAGCCTTCTAATCCTTTCAGCCTCACCCCCTTCAAGGCCAGAGATAGCTAATTCTGCCGCCTTCCCAAGGGCCACACAATAGGGGACATTTTCGGTACCAGGCCTTAGCCTCCTCTCCTGTCCTCCACCCTGAAGGAGGGGGGAAATCTTTACCCCAGATCTGATATAGAGGGCTCCAATCCCTTTGGGTGCATAAAACTTGTGGCCTGCCACTGTAAGCAGGTCCACACCCAATGAATTTACATCCACGGCTATTTTGCCTACGCTCTGGGCAGCATCTGTATGGAGTAAGACCCCCTTTTCTCTTGTTATCCGTGAGATCTCCTCTATTGGTTGGATTACCCCAGTCTCATTGTTTGAATGCATTATGGTTACCAAAAGGGTATCCTTTTGAATTGCCTTGGAGACAGATTCTGGATCCACTATACAATTTGAATCTACAGGCAAAAAAGTGACATTGAGTCCCGCTTCCATAAGTTCAATTAAAGGATTTAAGACAGAAGGGTGCTCCACAGCTGATGTTATTATATGACAATTTCTCAGATCCTTTCCTTTGAGTACCCCTTTAACTACCATATTGTTACATTCAGTCCCCCCTGAGGTAAAATATATTTCTTCAGAAGATGAGTTTATTAGTCTTGCAACATGCTCTCTTGCCCTAAGTAAAGCCTCATTTGGTTTTTGAGAATATATATGGCTTGAAGATGGATTTC
>CALKZT010000022.1 GCA_938002815.1 uncultured bacterium | reverse complement strand
TCAAGAACCCTCTTTCTCATCTCCATAGCCCTCCGGGACCTTTCCTCAGAGTGCCATCTCAAAAACCCCGGGAGTGAACCCTTATTTAACCTCTCCCTGATTGCCCTCATTAAGGATTCCTCCCCCTCTATCTGGAGCCCCTTTTCACCCTCATAGGGTCCATGGTCCCTGAATATCATGACCCCGATCCGTCCTTCCCCGTCCAAAAGGGCAATCCCCAGGCCGTAGGATAGGTTTCTCTGGTAGCTATCCACTACAAAGCTCCCCAAATTATAGGCCGAAACCCATTGGGCATTGGGTAAAGAGCTCCTCACAAAAGGCTTGTGGGTATGCCCAAAGAGGAATGCCAGCCTTTTATATGGGAATGGGAAAGAGGGAGGAAGGCCTTTGTCTTCGAAGAGCTGAGCCTTCAGGGGATAATTTATGTACCATTGAAGGCTGGATTCTAACTCCTTAGAGAAGAGCTCTGATGGCCTCTTTCTCTCATGGCCTCTATAGACAAGTCTTAGGAGATATCTCAGAAAGAGGGAGAGGGGAAGATCTAAGAGCCTATTCAAAGGCCCCCTTATCCCAAGTTCCCCAAGGAGCCTCGATGAGAGACCCGAAAGAAACCTCTCCATACTTCTCTTTGACTGCATTAGCTCATAGAGGGTCTCTGCCCTTTTGCCCACCTCACCTGAAAACCCAAAGGAGGAGAAGAGAAACTCAATCCAGGGGCCATTTTCCTCCTCCAGGGTGTCTATCCCTGACGGGATCTCCTCCCCAAATAAGAGCCTCTTCAACCTGCTTAGGAGAATATATATGGGCTCCAAAAAGTGGCCATGGTGGAAGGCAATTAGGAGCTTCGCCTCTTCGTCTCCCAAAAAATAGTTGGGATATAAGACCTTGATGTCCACTCCGTCATCCATTAGCCCTTGCCAAAAATAAGGGGTTACAAAGTGATGCTCCTTTGTTACATAGGCCTTTGTCCTGTTCCATGGCCTTTCCTTCAGGGCAATAGATCCTTTTCTGTTTACATAGGATATGTACTGGGCCTCCTTAGAGAGCTCCCAAATGTGATGGTCATGATTCCCAGGGAGATATATCACACGGCCAAAAAGGCCCCTTCTCAGCAAGAGGTATCTGAGGAATTCAAAGAATAATCTCTGGGAGTCGGTTGGATCAGAGAGGGCAAATTCCACCACATCTCCCATGAGGATCAGGTTTGGTAAGCTTCTGTTCTTTGAGATTACGGATTCAAAAAAATCCCCGAGGGGCCTCCAATGCTCCTCATGCTCAGACTCTTTTTCCCCTAAAGGGGGTGTAAGGATGCTGTCTTCTTCTCCCATGTGAAGGTCAGAGAGGGCTATGTGGCATACTTCCATGGTATTTAAAGGTTAGCCCCCTAAGATACCTTGAAAAAGCCCTCATCGAATTCAGCCCTACCCTGGTACTTGGCCAAGAATATCCCAGGGAATAGATCGGGCTTCTCTATATAGGTGGGATCCACATCAATCCCTGCCCTTTTTAGGGCCCCTACCACCTGTTTGGGCTGAGGGGGGCAGCCCTTTACCCCAATGATTTCACCAGCGTTTTTCACATCCTTGTTCAATTCCCACATGCATTTCCCCAAAAGGACCACCTTTTTGCTCCCCTCTGTGGGCCTCATGGCCTTGCCGGTGAGGATCTCTACCCCATCCAAATTTTGCCCTTTTAGGCCTTTGGCAATGGAATAGAGGACTATGCCATTTAGGCTTGAACAATAGGTACAGATGGTGAGGTCATATTTCGGGTATCTAAGCCCCTTTACACCCAGCCTGTAGAGGGGAAGGGGGAGGGAATCATCTTTTGTATAAGGAAAGGAGTATTCGTGGAAGCGTGCTAGACCCTCTATGGCCTCTCCCACCACCTCCACATCCTCCATCCCCATCTCCCTATTCTCTCTCCTTAAGGAATGGGCCAGGTGAGGTACCTGGGAAGGCTGATACCCCAAAAGGACTGCACCCACCTTATCGGCAGATATTAAATCCTCTGAGGCCAAGAGTATGTCTGACCTCCTTGCCTTCCCATCATATCCTGGACCCCTCTCCAGGGTATAAATCCCGTCTATAAGGGTAAAGATACGGCCAAAGGCCTTAGGAAAGGTGGATATCATAAGGTGTAGGTCCCTCTCTGAATCCCGTGAATGGCACCTTTTCCTGGACTCCATGTCAATGAGGCCCTTTAGATTCTTGATCCCAAGGCTCACCACAGCCTGGGCATGGGTCTTGAGCACGGGAAGATCTATGAGAAGGTCGCTCTCTAAGGCATCTTCGTTTATCTTAAGGCTTATACCCTCCTCTAACACCACATTCCTGAAAGGCCTTTCAAATATATTGATCACCTGAACACCGTATCTCTTTTTCAAGAGATTGTACCCCAAGTATTCAAAGGCATGCTTGGGTGTCTCGTAGTCTTTGGGCCTTGGGGTGACAATGCCCTCTCCTATAGTGATCCTCCCAATCCCCACCTCCTTCAAATAGACCACCACGTCTTCAACCACCCTCGAGGTGGTTATGACACCCCATTTGGGGAAATCGGTCTCCCTTGTCCAAAATACTATGTTGGGCTTTATGAATACCCGTAAACCAGGGTCTATCTTCCCAATACCCCCTGCCATTTCGATTACATCCCTTACGGATTCCCTGGGCTTGCTGAACCTAACTACGGCAACCTTCCTCCCCATCTCTCCACCTCTTTGACGATCTCAGAAAGTCTCTTGGCTGACTCCTTCTTTTCTTCCATATTTGAAGTCCTTTGAATCATGATCCTTTGGACTTAGGGCCTTAACCACCCTCAGATACATGTCAGGGTCTTCTTGACCATGGGGTGATAGGGACCCATCACCCTTCGGATCTGTCATGGTACCTCCCATAGCTCATCTACCCTCTTACCAAACGTATAGACCTCGAATCTCAACTTCCGCAGACTTTCCAGATATTGCTCCCCATTCATCATTTCTAAAGCTCCAGGGATATTTGGGAGGGTTTGCTCCTCAAGAGCTCAATTTACGCCGAAATCATAGGCCATTTATTATGGAGGCCAGGCATGCTGCTCCAAATCCATTGTCGATATTTACCACTGCCACACCTTGGGCACAGGTATTTAGCATGCAAAGGAGGGCAGAGATCCCTCCAAAGCTGGCCCCATAGCCTATGCTGGTGGGTACTGCAATAACAGGCACCGAAACCAGGCCTGCCACTATACTGGGTAGGGCACCTTCCATCCCTGCCACCACAATTATCACCCTGGCCTCCCTTAGCCTCTTTAGGTGCGCCAGTATCCTATGGATACCTGCCACCCCCACATCCAGTAGGGATTCCGCATCATCTCCCAAGAAACTGAGGGTCAATAAGGCCTCCTCCGCCACAGGGGCATCGGAAGTCCCGGCAGATATCACCAAGACCTTTCCCTTTCCCTTTTTGGTCACCTCTCGTAAAAGGAGCATGAAGACCCTGGACCTTGGATAGTAGATCCCCCCCTTAAAGAGAGACCTCAGCCGCTCTGCCTTTTGGGGACATAGCCTGGTAATAAGGACATTTTCCCCTCTCTTTGACATATCCTCCACTATCTCGATGAGCTCCTCTTCTGTTTTGGATTCCCCATAGATCACCTCTGGAATACCTTTTCTAAGGGGCCTGTGATAATCAATGGTAGAAGACTTTAGCTCCTCAAAGGGAAGATGGCTCAAAAGCTCGAGACATTCCTCCACATCCATCTTCCCATCTCTCAAAGCTTCTAAGATCCCTCCTAGTCTCTCCCGATCCATAGGGCTCATCCAAATAGCTTTTTCACAAGCCCTGCCACCCTCTCTCCTAACTTCCTGCCGTTTGCCTTGGCCACCTCATCGGGCCTTCCCACACACCCAACTCCGTAGTGGCCTGTGGCAGACATGGGATCACCCACTATTATCATCCCATAGATCATCAGTGCCTGGATTATAGAGAATATGGTGGTCTCCTTTCCCCCTGTGGGATCCCCTGATGTGGCAAAGGCAGCGCCAACCTTCCCTTCCATCTTTTTCCTCACAGAGACAAATTCATCCATCACCCTCTTTAGGTCAGCTGCCATGGACCCAAAATAGACAGGGGAACCGGCTATCACCCCCTGACTGTTTACAAAATCCTCCTTTGTCACCTCATTGGTGTTTTTTAAGACGGCCTTTACACCAGGGACAGATTCCACCCCCTCTGCTATCGCCTCTGCAAGGGTTCTGGTATTGCCTCCCTTAGAATAGTAGAGTACTAAAACCTGCATCTCTTCCCTCCTATCTCCCTTTTATTTGGCCTTCTCCCAGAGAAAAAGGCCTGTCTCCGGATCAAATCCCCTCACCAGGGTCCGACCCCTTAGCTCCAGTATGTGATACTCCAGGGCAAATACCTTTGAGCCCTCCATGAGATGGCCTCCCCAGGTGTGCTCTTCGTCTGAGACGATGATGTGGGCATGTATAAAGGGCAAATCCCCCTTTTGGGATATATTTCCCACCAAAGAGAGGATCTCCAAGCCCTTCTCTAACTTTACCTCCTTGTAACTCTTCAAAGCTTGATCATAATAGGCAAACCTAACAGACTCCAATCCACCAATGGCCCACAATATCCCAGAGGTTATCCCTTTTTCTTTTGCCACCTCCAAGAGCCCAGATAAGAGATCGCTTCCTTTGGTAAGCCTTCCCATGTGGAATGGGCCCAGCTCATATGTCTCTTGCATGCCCTCACCTCCTGTGAGAATATGTGAAATAATAACATCACTCTTTAGATGGACAAACAAATTCCTATGCCATGAAAGGGGGAGCTTATTCAGAGTATTTCTGGTATCTGGTAGGACTTGCTGCGCTACTAATCCTCCTTTTGATTATGTCTTTGGGCCTTTATAGGATGTTTAGGCTCATATACCGTGGCCAATCTCTCCCCAAAAATGAGCTCATAGACCATGGGATCTCTACCCTCCTCAGGGAGATCGGCTCCCTAAAAGAGCAACTCAGGGTAAGGGAAAGGCTTGCGGTCTTGGGGGAGCTCTCTGCCTCCATTATACACCAGATAAGGAATCCCCTTGGGGTCATAGCAGGATATGCAAGGCTTATAGAGAGGCATCCCTCTGCCCCTATCCCCATAAAGGATTATGCGCAGGCCATCCTGGATGAAATTGGAAATATAGACCAGATAATGGAAGGTCTGATCTCGGTATCCAAGACAGAGACCATAAAAAGAGAATCCTTGGAACTTAGGCCCCTAATGCTTGAGATCCTAAGGGAACTTCAAGGGGAGGAATCTCAGGTGGAGCTCCACATAACAGAGCAAAGATTACTGGGAGATAGGATACTATTAAAGCAGGCCTTAAAGAACATCATACAGAACGGCCTTGAGGCAGGAGACAGATTAATAATTAGGTCTGTGGTCTCCAAAAGGCCCCAATTGTGTGAGATAGAGATAGAGGATAACGGCCCAGGGATACCAGAGGAGGAAAGGGAATCCGTATTTCTCCCCTTTTATAGCAGGAAAGAGGGACCAAGGGGCATGGGGCTCCCAATTGCACAGAAGATCATACACTACCATGATGGGTCCCTGGAGATAGCGTGCTCTCCAAGAGGGGGAACAATCTTTCGCATAACCTTACCCAAGGAGACAGATGGCCCTAATACTACTTGTGGATGACAAAAGGTCTATGGTCAGGATGCTGGAGGAGGCATTTAGGGCCGAGGGGTATGACACCCTCTATGCCTATAACCTTAGGGAATCCATCTCAAAGCTCTCCCCACATATAGATGCCATAGTGGTAGACCTCAAACTCCCCGATGGAGAGGGTATAGAGCTGGTAAAGATCGCCAAAGAGCATTACCCCTTTTTGCCTGTAATTGTTATCACAGCCTATGCCACCATTGAAAAGGCCGTAAGTGCAGTAAAAGAAGGTGCCTATGACTTCATACAAAAGCCCTTTGATGTGGAGCAGCTTACCCACACTGTAAAGAGGGCAATAAAAGAAAGGGAGCTTAGGAGGGAAAACATCTCCCTCAAGACCCAGTTTAGGTCATTCTTTGAGGAGCCTCTATTGGTGGGTCAAAGTGAGGTCTGGCAAAATATCTTGCGGCAGATAGACTTGGTGGCACCCCTTAAGACCACGGTCCTCATAAAGGGAGAGAGCGGGACAGGTAAAGAATTAGTGGCAAGGGCAATCCACACAAGAGGTCCAAGGGCCAAATCTTCCTTTATCACCATAAACTGCCCTGCCGTTCCTAAGGATCTCTTGGAAAGTGAGCTATTCGGATACGAAAAGGGGGCTTTTACTGGGGCTACTGAAAGCAAGCCTGGCAGATTTGAGTTGGCAAACAAGGGGACCATATTTTTGGATGAAATTGGTGACCTGGATATTTCACTTCAGTCAAAACTCCTGAGGGTCTTAGAATACGGTGAATTTGAAAGGGTGGGAGGAGTCAAATCCATAAAGGTAGATGTAAGGGTCATAGCAGCCACAAACAAAGACATAGAAGAGGAGATCAAAAAAGGCAAGTTCAGAGAAGATCTATTTTTCAGGATAAACGTCTTCCCCATATATATACCACCCCTCAGGGAGAGGAAAGAGGATATACTCCCACTTGCAGAGCATTTTGTGAGATTATATGCAGAGGAATTAAAAAAAGAGGTCCCAAGTATATCAGATGAAATGAAGGCCTTTTTGCTTTCTCAGGACTGGAAAGGAAATGTAAGGGAACTCAAAAACACAATAGAAAGGTATATGATACTATGCGATAAGGCCATCATAACTCCTGATATGATTTCAGTTCAAAACCACAATGAATGCTATTCAGATTATACGCCGTTAAAGGATATAGTGAAAGCAAGTACAGGCGCAGCAGAAAAGCATAAAATTATAGAGACCTTAAGGCTTACAAAGGGAAATAAGCTTAAGGCTTCCAAGTTATTGAAGGTAAGCTACAAGACCCTTCTTACCAAAATCAAAAATTATGGGATAGATACGGAATAGAATCATAACTCACCTATGATTTCTTGATCATTTGTTAGATAAACCCACGCCCTTACAATTTTTCTTGCTATATGAGATCTGTTAATATAAAAAGGCTGACCATGGATATCCTTCAGAAGATTGCGGAAAAAAAGATCTTAGATGCCATTCAAAATGGTGAATTTGAGAATCTCCCAGGGAAGGGAAAACCCATACAACTGGAAGACGACTCTCGTATACCAGAGGACATGAGGCTGGCTTATAAGATCCTGAAAAACGCCCACTGTCTGCCTCCAGAGTTGGAGCTCAAAAAAGAGATAAATCAGATGAAAGAGCTGTTAGGGGCCATGCCAGATGAGAGGGAAAAGTACAGGCTTATCAGGAAGATAAACCTCAAGATAATGAAACTGAATATGATGAGGAGGGTCTCGCCACTGTTAGAGGAACACGAATTGTATTACAGAAAGATCGTAGATAAACTCTCAGGGGAAGAATAGTAAAATGGATATGAAGAGGAGCTATTATGAGGATGTGGAGTTCTTCTCCTCCAAGGTGGTCTTTTTTTGGTTTTCCCTATTGGTGATCTTCCTCATCTTCTATCCCTTCCTATTCAAGAATTACTATGTCTATATGGCCAACTACATGGCCATAAACATCATTGTGGCAGTGGGCCTAAATCTACTCGTGGGGTACACAGGCCAAATCAGCTTGGGGCATTCCGGTTTTTTTGCCATAGGCGCCTATGCCACCACCTACCTCATGTTAAAGTTTGGCACGCCCTTTTTAGTTGCCCTTCTCATAGGGGCCTCTATCTCTGCCCTATTTGGCCTCATAATCGGGATACCTTCCTTGAAACTGGAAGGCCCTTATCTTTCCATTGCCACATTGGGTTTTGGGCTTAGCATCACCACTGTACTGGGAAGGTTAGAATTTTTAGGAGGGAGACAGGGCCTACACACCCCTGATCTCAAAATCTTTGGTTGGCTCGTGGATACGGATCGGGAATTTTACTATCTCTTAATTACCTTCACATTCCTTTTGGTATTTGCTGCCAGAAACATAGTCAAGACAAGGGTAGGTAGGGCCCTTATGGCAATAAGGGATGAGGACGTAGCCGCTGAATGTATGGGCATCAACCTCACCCTTTACAAGACCATGGCCTTTGCCGTGAGTGCCTTTTACACAGGGATAGCAGGGGGTTTGTACGCATTTGTCCTGAGATTCATCGAGCCTGAGATGTTCGGTCTTATGATGTCCATTCTATTCTTGGGCATGATAGTGGTAGGTGGCCTTGGATCGATCATGGGTTCCATTGCAGGTGCCATGATATTTAGCTGGCTCGATTTGGAGCTAAGGAACATACTTAATATTCCATACTTAGGTCCTTTTCTAACGGAGCTGAGCAGGAGCTATTTTTCCATAACAGGTGTATCCAACATCCAGTTTATCATATACGGGTTGATCATAGTGCTCATCATGGTATTTGAACCCCTTGGAATCTTTGGTTTCTGGATCAGAACAAAAAAATATTGGAAGACATGGCCTTTTTAGAGGAAGACGGATGGAAAATCTCTTGCAGCTCTTAATAAACGGAATCGCAGCAGGTAGCTTTTATGCCCTGATAGCCTTGGCTATGGTCCTGATATACAGGGCATCTGAGGTGGTAAACTTTGCACAGGGGGAAATTGCCCTTATTACTGCCTACTTTTCTTACATGCTCCTTGACCAAATGGGAGTAGATTACATAAAGGCATTTCCCCTGTCCCTCTTATTTGCCTTTGTGGTGGGTTGCCTGATCGAGTTTTGTGTGCTGAGGCGGGCAAAGGAACCCAACCTGTTGAGCCTCATAATAATCACCATAGGGATAGAGATGATAATAATGGGCATTGTCTCCTGGAAATTCGGGGCAGATCCAAAGACCATGAGCTTCCCCATATCTCCCTATGAGAGTTTAAAGGTAGGGGCATTCTACATAAGAGCCATTGAACTTCTGGCCGTAGGGATATTGGCATTTGTAATCCTTGTCATGTATGCCTTCTTGAACTATTCCAAGTTCGGGATAGCCATGAGGGCAACCCAGCAAAATAACACCGTTGCCAGGATCATGGGTATCAGGGTAAAGAGGGTCCTAATGGTGACCTGGGGGATCTCTGCCCTAACAGGTTCCCTTGCAGGCCTCCTCATTGCCCCCACCACCATGCAGCCTTATATGATGTGGGATCCCATGATGAAGGG
>CALKZT010000021.1 GCA_938002815.1 uncultured bacterium | reverse complement strand
TGTAGAGATTCAGGTCTCCGTAGATGAGCTCAGAGGGCCCAGTAAGCCCCCTTGGTGTATATGACTGTATGGGGATGGCCTTTACTTCCTCGGATATCCTCAGTTGTTCTAAAGATTCACCCCCCGTGTATCCTATTAGTTCTGAGATCCTTCTTCTAAAGGATATTAACTTAGTTGCAAATCTGGTGAACATGTATCTTAAGAGGGGAGTGTGAGTGTTTGTACGCAATTCTTCTTTAAAGTATGTGCATAATGCACTATATATTTCCATAAATTCTGAGAGGGTCTTTTGGACCATACTTTCATTTTCTCTCATATGAATATAGGTTTTTCTTCTATGTATGTGATATATTATTTTATTCAAACTGCCTTTAACGTCAGTTATTTCAAGCTTTGATGGAATATAGAACATATAGTCGCCACCTTTTTTTATTAATTCAGGTGATATTAACTGGGTAGCTGATTGCCATCCGTTTTTTAAATAAATGTCATAGGTCGGGTCATCTTTTGGAATAACATTGTCTAATATTCCAATTGAACTTTTTTGTTCCAAAAAACTGTTGAAATGATTTATAACTCTCGTGCCTAATCCCTTTTTCCTATAGGGATATTGCACCTCAACGTATACCAAGTAGTAGGCACTAATCGGTTTCTTGAAATACATCATATGAAGTCTTGCAAGCTGAGTACCTTCTTCTGAAGAGACTTGAATAGTATGAAAGGCATTTGCCTGTGAGAAGTCTTTGATTATGGATATTTTACTACCTGAGACAGTATTATT
The DNA here is from genome assembly GCA_938002815.1 of uncultured bacterium. Lineage (GTDB taxonomy): Bacteria > Desulfobacterota > DSM-4660 > Desulfatiglandales > CALKZT01 > CALKZT01. The sequence continues at coordinate 17,930 of CALKZT010000021.1, read as the reverse complement.
TATAAGGTCCCCTAAGTTTTCAAATAAGTCCTTTATTTTTTGGGTCTTATGTTTTTTTTCCTTTAGGACATCTTCCATGAGGCCCAAGATGAGAAGTCTCTCGTTCAGGTTCATATCCCTTATCTTCTTACCCTTTAGCATCTTTACCTCCAGTCTATCCCTTAAAGCCGGCTGGGTTCCAAAAAATAAGGCGGGGCCAAATGGCCCCGCCGCTATCAAGCCTCACCTTCAAGGGCGGGGCCCCCTTTTAGGGCAAGGGTATGAAACAAAGGGAAATCCTCTTCTTAAGATCATTCCCTCTCCCTTAAAGAGTCCAAGATTATACTGAGACCTGAATACAGGGTCAGGAAAAGTGCAGCCCAAATGAAGATCCTACCTAACAGGTCGAAGGGTATACCCTGGATCCCTTTCCAGATAAAGAGGCAGAAGATTGCCAGATACTGAACTACTGCCTTTAGCTTTCCAGAGGTCCTTGCCCCTATTATCTTTCCCCTTTCTCTGCCCTCTGCCCTTATTCCTGTAACTATAAGCTCCCTTGCCACTATCAGGACTACGATCCAGGCCGGAGCCCTTCTTAGATGGACCAGCATGATGAGGCTGAGGCAGACCAGTAATTTATCTGCCAGAGGATCCAATAGCTTTCCCAATGGTGTTACCGAATTAAATCTCCTTGCCACCAATCCATCTGCCAGATCTGTAAAGGCGGCCAGCAGAAAGAGAAAGGATGCCAAGAGGTCGTATCTGCCGCCCATGGAGAGGAGTATTAGGATGACAGGGATGAAAAAGACCCGCGAGAGGCTCAGGACATTGGGAATGGAAAGCCTTTTCACCTCCAAGGTCACCCCGGTCATCTATCTGCCATATAGAACTTAAGGACCCTTTGAACAAACTCTACCGTTTCAGGGATATTGGGTATACCCTTTGAGGTCTCCACCCTTTCAGGCCCTGCATTATAGGCAGCGAGGGCAAGCCTTAGATCCCAATTAAATCGCTCAAGGAGGGTCCTCAGATATTTGGCTCCGGCCATGATGTTCTCTTTTGGGGAAAAGGGGTCTCTTACGTAGAGATCCCTTGCAGTGCCTGGCATCAGCTGCATCAGACCCATAGCACCCTTGGGAGAGACGGCTTTGGGATCAAAGTTGGACTCTGCCCTTATCACTGCCCTAAGCAGATTGATTGGCAACCCATGGGCCCTGGAGGCCTCTTTGATGATATCCTCTATATCCCCTGAACCGGCATCCCCCCTTGGGGTATAGCTCTTTAAGAAGAGCTTGTATCTACTATCAGGGGGTACATTTGTGAAGTGTATTACACCATAGCTATCTCTGTAGGCATATATGTCTGCAGAGGCATGGGGAGGTAAGAAAAAGATTGCCCACAGAATCAAAAGTCCTGGAAGCAGCCCTTTTCTCTCCATGGTAACTTTACCCCTTTTTGGCCTTTTCCCAATCCTTTTTGAACCTCTCTATTCCAATATCAGTGAGGGGGTGTAACACAAGTTGCCTCAACACATTGAAGGGTATGGTAGCCACATCTGCACCCATCAGTGCCGCCTCTAGCACATGTATGGGGTTCCTGATACTTGCAACTATGATCTGGGTTTCGAAACCAAAGTTGTCAAATATCTGGATTATGTCTTCCACAAGCTCCATTCCATAGTGAGATATGTCATCTAGTCTTCCCACAAAGGGGCTTACATAACTGGCCCCTGCCTTGGCAGCCAAGAGTGCCTGCAGTGGTGAAAAGCAGAGGGTCACATTGGTGTTGATCCCCTCTGACTCCAATACCTTTACTGCCTTTAGGCCTTCCTCTATAAGGGGGATCTTGACCACTATGTTGTCCCCGATCTTTTTGAGCTCTCTGGCCTCCTTTACCATCCCTTCAAACTGGGTAGAGAGGACCTCTGCGCTCACAGGACCTTTTACTATGGTACAGATCTCTTTTAAGATCTCCCTAAATTCCCCCTTTTCCTTTGCAATCAAAGAGGGGTTGGTGGTCACCCCATCCAAGAGCCCCCACTCATTTGCCTTTTTTATCTCTTCCAGATTTGCTGTATCTATGAAGATCTTCATCCCTCTCTCTTAGCCTCCTTCACCTTTTCCTGAAACTTTTGAGCACACTCTTTTGCGCAGAAGAAATATTCTTTACCCCCTAACTTGAGGGTATAGGCAGTAGATCTGGGTATGTATGTATGGCAGACGGGATCTTGGACCAGTTCGTCCACAACACCATCGGGTCTTCTGGGTGCCTGTATATCCTTTGGCTTTGATCCGAAAGATCTTTTTAGCACCACGTAGGCGAGATAGATGAGGAATGCAATTATAAAGAGCCTTAACATATGGAACCCAAATAGACCAGTCTTTCATCTGACCTTAGACCTTCCAGTAGCTGGCTTATGGTCTTTTTGAATACAGGATGGAGGAGATCAGGGGCAAGCTCCATCAGCGGCACCAGCACAAAGGCCCTCTTGTGCAGATGAGGGTGTGGTATTGTGAGACCCGTCTGGTCTATTACCAGATCTCCGTAAAAGAGGATGTCCAGATCCATTGTCCTGGGGCCCCAGGGTCTATCCCTTATCCTGCCAAGGCCCTCCTCTATAGACATAAGCCTCTCTAACAGATCCCATGGGGAGAGCCCTGTTTTCAAAGAGATGGCCCCGTTTATAAACCAGTCTTGTCCCTGGGGACCTACGGGGCTGGTACAGTATAGGCTTGAGATGGCCAAGAGCTCTATCCCCTGGGTCTCTTTCAGGCTTGAGATGGCATTCCTAATATTTTTCAGTTTGTCACCCTTATTTGACCCTATACCTAAGAACACCTGGGCCATTCTACCAGTTTCTTATGTCCCTCAGCCTCTCCAAGGCCTCCTCTAACCTCTCTTCCCTTTGGGTAAGGGCAATTCTAAAGTAGCCCTCACCTTCTTCCCCAAAACCATTTCCAGGTGTTACTACTATCCCTGCCCTCTCCAAGAGTAAAGTGGCAAAGCCCTGGCTCGTGTAACCCTTGGGGACCTCCACCCAAAGATAGAAGGTGGCCTTTGGAGGGGTGAGCAGAAGCCCCAATTCCCTTAATCCTGAGACCATAAGATCCCTTCTCTTCTGATAGGTTGCCCTCATCTGAGAGACACATCCTTGGTCCCCTTCAAGGGCAGCTATACCTGCAATCTGGACCGCCCCAAAAACCCCGGAATCCACATTGCTCTTTATGGCGCCCAGGCCACCTATTGCCTCCTCGTTTCCCACAGCAAAGCCTATCCTCCAGCCTGTCATGTTATAGGTCTTGCTCAAGGAGTGAAACTCTATGGCCACATCCTTTGCACCTGGTATCTCTAAGATACTGGGGGGTAGGAAGTCGTCAAAGCACATCTCTGAGTAGGCAAGGTCGTGACAAATGAGGATGTTGTATCTTTTCCCCAATTGGACCGCTTCCTCAAAGAATGACCTATCTGCTACTGCTGAAGTGGGGTTGTTTGGGTAATTTATAAATAGAAGCTTTGCCTTCTTAAGGATGGCCTCAGGGATAGAGGTAAAAGAAGGCAGAAAGCCATTCTCCTTCAGTAGAGGCAAGGTATAGATCTCAGCTCCTGCAAAGATAGAGCCTATCTTGTATACAGGGTAGGCTGGGGAGGGCACCATTACAAGGTCTCCTATGTTTATAAAGGCCAGGGGAAGGTGTGCAATCCCCTCTTTACTGCCTATGAGTGTCAAGACCTCCTTTAGGGGATTTAGGCTGACACCAAACCTTTTTTTGTACCATTCTGCGACCTTGTCTCTAAAGAGATTCATCCCGGAATAGGAAGGGTACCTGTGGTTTTGGGGATCTTCCGCAGCCTTTTTTAAGGCCTCCACTATGTGGGGTGGGGTGGGGAGATCTGGGTCACCAACCCCTAAGTCTATAATATCTATGCCCTTTTTTAAGGCCTCCTCCTTCTTTTTGTCTATCTCCTTAAATAGGTACGGTGGTAGTCTTTTGAGTCTTTCTGCCTTTTCAATCATCTTTTGGTCCCTCATAGCTCCTATTTCTTAGGCCTAAGACGTCTTGCATGTCATAGATCCCTTCTGGCATAGATACAACCCACTTGGCTGCCCTAACAGCCCCTTTGGCAAAGGTATCTCTGCTATGGGCCCTGTGTGTCAGCTCAATCCTCTCTCCCAGTCCCCCAAAGAGTAGGGTATGCTCACCCACAATATCTCCTGCCCTAATGACCTGCATGCCTATCTCCCTTTTGGATCTCTCTCCCACATTCCCTTTCCTCAGGAAGACGGGATCTCTTTGAGGGTCCCTTCCAAGGGTTTGTGAGACTATCTCTAAGATCTTGAGGGCAGTTCCACTGGGTGCATCCTTCTTCATCCTGTGGTGGGCCTCCAGTATCTCCACATCAAAGTCATCTCCTAATATCTCTGCCATGACCCTTGCCAGGTAGAACATGAGGTTTACCCCCACAGACATATTGGGTGCCAAAACGGCCCTGAGCTTGTCCAGATAACCCTTTAGCTCCAATAGCTCTTCCTTCTCAAATCCGGTGGTCCCTATAACCATGGCCACCCCTTTTTGGAAGGCCCATTTGGCATTCTCCAAGGTGGCCTTAGGAGTAGTAAAATCTATGAGCACATCTGGTATTTCCTCCATCCTCTGGAGTCCCCCTTGTAAAGGGAGCTCCAAGCCTGGGATCCCCAACAAGGTGGAAAGGGGCTGGCCCAGCCTTGGATGGTCTGGCCTCTCAAAGGCATATACGGTCTTACACTCTAAATCTTCGCTAAGTGCCCATAGTATTCTCTGCCCCATTCTCCCCATTGCACCTGCAACAGCAACCCTGATCAAACTACACCTCCTTTAAGGGGATCCCGAATCTCTTCATGGCCTCAATCAATTTTCTCCTGTTGGCCTCCCCCATCTTGCAGAGGGGAAGCCTGAATTCTTCCTCCACCATACCCATCAAACTCAAGGCAGTCTTGACCGGGATAGGGTTTGTCTCATAGAACATGGCCTGGCAGAGGGGGAATAACTTGAGGAACAGTGCCTGGGCCTCAGCTACCTTACCTTCCTCCCAGAGTCTTATTATATCCCCCGTCTCTTTTGGGGCGATATTGGCAACCACTGATATCACTCCCTTTCCGCCTATGGAGAGTACCGGCATGAGGATCGTATCATCTCCTGAGAGGAGTGTGATCTTATCCCCTGCGAGATTTAGTATCTCTGTCATCTGGACCAGATTCCCGGAGGCCTCCTTTATGGCCACCACTTCCTCACTCTCAGCAAGCCTTGCCACGGTCTCAGGGAGCATGTTGACCCCTGTCCTGCCAGGTACATTGTATAGTACCATGGGTAAGGGGGCTTCCTTTAAAATGGCCTTAAAGTGCCTATAGAGGCCTTCCTGGGTGGGTTTGTTATAATAGGGGGTTACCTGCAATGTGGCATCGGCCCCCACCTCCTTTGCATGCTTTGTGAGCTCAATGGCCTCTTGGGTACTGTTTCCTCCTGTGCCAGCAATTACCGGGACTCTTTTCTTTACATGTTCTACGGTGATCTCTATAACTCTATTGTGCTCTTCCATGCTAAGAGTGGCCGACTCACCTGTGGTGCCACAGGGCACGATGGCATCGGTCCCGTTCTCTATGTGGAAATCTATAAGCCTCCTAAAGGCCTCTTCGTCTACCTTCCCCTCTTTAAAGGGTGTAACAATGGCTACAATTGAACCTCTAAACATTTGTCTCTCCTTTCCTTTTTGGAGAAAGTGTCAAATCCTGGTCAAAGGCCTCTTCAAAGAGAAATCCCCTACAGACCAATGTGGTGTCACCTTCCAAGAATACCTCGGCTATTTCGTTTCCCTGCAAGGCAAAATATACCTTTAACACCTCCCCACCCCTTGTGATCACAGAAACAGGGGAGGTGGTCATACCCCTGAGGGATGTGATGAGGGCAGAGGCTACGGATCCTGTGCCACAGGCCAGCGTCTCTCCTTCTACACCCCTCTCGTAGGTCCTAACCATTATTTGGTTCTTATCCAAGACCTTTACAAAGTTTACATTGGTCCCCTGGGGACTAAAGAGGTTGTGAAATCGGATATGCCTTCCCAAACTTTCCACAGGGAGATCGTCAGGGTATTCTGTTATGATCACGCTGTGTGGGACCCCTGTATTTATGAAATCCATTGATATCTCAGCCCCATCCTTCAAGAGCGAAAGGCCCATCTTTAAGCCCCAGGGCTTAGGCATCAAAACCTTCACCCTCCTTCCAGAGACACTTGCCCTAATGGGACCTGCCTTGGTGAGGAATACCATCTCTGGGCCGGCGATACCTTTGAGATAGGCAAACCTGGCCACACACCTGCTTCCATTTCCGCACATCTCTGCCTCGGAGCCATCTGAGTTAAAAAACCTCCATCTAAATGCGTACCCTGGTTCCTCTTCAAGAAAGATGAGACCATCTGCACCTAAGGATTCCTTTCTTCTGCATACTGCCTTTACAAAGGGGGCATATTGGGATTCCTGAATGAGCCCATGCCTGTTATCTACTATGATAAAGTCGTTGCCGCTTCCGTTTAGTTTGTAAAACTCTATTTCCACGGAGGTCCTCCCCAAGGATCAGGGATCAATGATTCACCTCTGATTAGGTCTTCATAGGACTCTCGCCTTCTGATCTCAAAGACCTTGTCCTTTATGACCAGCACCTCTGCCGCCCTTGGCCTTGAGTTGTAGTTACTTGACATGGAAAACCCATAGGCACCGGCACTCATGATGGTGAGTAGGTCACCTTGTGAGACACTGGGCATCCTCCTCCCCCTGGCAAAGAAGTCACCACTTTCACATATGGGCCCCACAACATCTGCCGTAATCTCTCCATCACTCTCCCCTTTTACCTTGAGGATTCCATGATAGGCACCATAAAGGCTTGGTCTTATGAGGTCGTTCATGGCACCATCTACCACCACAAAGTCCCTTTCTGGGCCTCTCTTTGTGTAGATTACCTGGGTGAGGAGGCAGCCTGCATTCCCCACTATGAGCCTCCCTGGCTCCAGCACCAAAACGAGATTGGTCCCCCTCATCAAGGCCTTGATCTCCCTTGCGTAGTCCTCTGGATGGGGAGGTGTCTCCTTATCATAGGTGATACCAAGCCCTCCTCCTATGTCCACATATCTGACCCAAATGCCATCCCTTTTTAGGATATGGACAAAGTCCAGGACCCTTGAAAGGGCATCCACAAAGGGGGATACCTCTGTGATCTGAGAACCTATGTGGCATGAGATCCCCACCACTTCCAATGCCTCTTTCTTTTGGGCCCTTCCAAAAAGACTTCTGGCCTCGTCCATGGCCACACCAAATTTGTTCTTTTTGAGCCCCGTGGAGATATAAGGGTGTGTCCTGGGGTCTACATCGGGATTTACCCTCAAGGAGATCCTGGCCCTCCTATTTGCCTCTTGGGCTACCTCGTTTAGGGTATCCATCTCTTGGGAGGATTCCACATTGAACATGAGGATATCCGATTCCACTGCATATCTCATCTCTTTTGGTGTTTTTCCTACCCCGGAATAGACAATCTTATTCCCAGGACATCCTGCTATAAGTGCCCGATAGAGTTCACCCCCTGATACTATATCTAAGCCACTTCCTTCCCTTACCAGTAAGTTTAGGATGGCGATATTTGAATTGGCCTTTACAGAATAGCATGTGAGGTGGTCTACATCCAAAAAGGCCTCTTCAAATACCCTAAAATGCCTCAAAAGGGTACTTCCGGAATAGACATAAGTGGGGGTACCAAAGGTTTTGGCAATCTCCCTCAAGGGCACATCCTCACAGTAGAGCTCTCCGTCCCGGTATTGGAAGTAGTGCAATCCTCACCTCCCCATGGATACCTCTCCCTTTGGGGGAGAAGGATCTGTCTTTTTCCCACAGGAGGCTGTGGCCAGGATAGCCAAGATCAAAGGAATAAATATCAACCACCTCTTTAACACCGCAACAGTTCCTCCTTTGCGAATCTGATCTGTTCCATGACCCTCTCGGGTGCGGTCCCACCATAGGAGAGCTTTTTCTGGACAGATTTCATGGGATCTAACCATTCATAGACATCCTCTCCTATGAGGGGTGAGAGGGCCCTTAATCTTTCCAGTTTCAGCTGGTATAGCTCCTTGCCTTCTTCTAAGGCCAAAAGTACCAAGCGGCCCACTGTCTCATGGGCCTCCCTAAATGACATGCCCTTGAGGACCAGGTATTCCACAAGGTCTGTGGCGGTGAGATACCCCTCTTTGATGGCCTCTTTTAGCCTATCCAGATTGAATCTGAGTCCAGCGATCAAGAGCTGCATAACCCTTAGGGACTGGATCAAGGTATTATATGTGTCAAATATGGGCTCCTTATCCTCCTGCATGTCCTTGTTGTAGGTGAGGGGTAGGCCCTTCATGGTCACCAACAGGGCTATGAGATTTCCATAGACCCTGCCTGTCTTTCCCCTTACGAGTTCAGGTACATCCGGGTTCTTCTTTTGGGGCATAAGGCTACTTCCGGTACAGAAGGCATCCTTTAGCTCCACAAAGGAAAATTCCCTTGTGGACCAGATTACAAGCTCCTCAGAGAGTCTACTCAGATGCATCATGCATATGGCAGAATTGCTCAAGAACTCTATGGCAAAGTCCCTGTCGCTGACCCCATCCATGCTGTTAGGGGTAGGGGGACCCATACCCAGGGTTTCGGAGACCATATGTCTATCTACTGGAAGTCCGCTCCCAGAGAGGGCACCACTTCCAAGGGGGTTTCTGGATATCCTCTCTAAGGCCCCCATGAACCTCTCTTGGTCCCTTCGAAACATGAAATAGTATGCCATTAGGTGCTGGGAGATGAGCACCGGTTGTGCCCGCTGAAGGTGGGTGTAGCCTGGCATCACATGGCCCCAATAATCCTCTGCCTTATTCACCAGGGTCTCCATAAGCGCCTTTAGGGCTTGGAGGATCTCTAAGGAGCGGGTCTTGAGGTACAGCCTCAGATCCAAGGCCACCTGATCATTCCTACTCCTTGCCGTATGAAGCTTCTTTCCCACTTCTCCTAAGCGTTCTATGAGCTTTGCCTCCACAAAGCTGTGTATATCCTCGTAGGAGAGGTCAGGGAGGAGCTCCCCTCTTTCAATCTGCAACTTGATCCTCTCAAGCTCAGATAATAGGAGCTCTGATTCCTCCTCTGCTAAGAGCCCCTGCCTCTGGAGCATCCTTACATGGGCTTTACTGCCCTCAATATCTTCGGAAAAGAGGACCTTATCGAAGGAGATGGAGGCATTGAACTGGTGTACCAATTGGTCCAGCTCTTCCTTAAACCTGCCACCCCATAGCTTGAATCCCATTTCAGTACCCCTTCGCCAGCAAATGCCTTGTCCTAAGCCTCAGCCCATTTATTCTTATAAAACCAGTGGCAAGGCTTTGATCGTAGATCTCCTCTGCCTCAAAGGATGCAAGCCTCTGGTCATAGAGAGAGACAGGGGATTTCCTTCCCACTACTGTGCAATTGCCTTTATAGAGTTTCAGTCTTACGGTGCCTGTTACAGACTCCTGGGATTTGTCTATAAAGGCCTGCAATGCCTCCCTCTCAGGAGTAAACCAGTATCCGTAATAGATCATCTCTGCATACCTCGGGATAAGAGAGTCCCTCAGATGCATTAGCTCTCTATCCATGGTGATTGATTCCAAGGCCATGTGGGCAATTCTGAGAACAGTTCCGCCAGGGGTTTCGTATACACCACGGGATTTCATGCCCACATATCTGTTCTCCACTATGTCCACCCTGCCTATGCCATTTTCTCCTGCAATTAGGTTGAGTCTTTCCAGGAGGGAGGCAGGGGAGAGGGGCTCACCGTTTATGGAGACAGGATTTCCTTTTTCAAGGCCTATCTCTATATAAGAGGCCTTGTCAGGTGCCTCTTGGGGAGATTTGGTGAGCAAGAACATCTCCTCTGGGGGCTCCTGCCATGGGTCCTCCAAGATACCCCCTTCATAACTGATGTGTAGAAGGTTTCGGTCTATGGAATATGGCCTCTCTTTGGTCACAGGGACCGGTATCCCCTTTTGACGGGCATATTCCACCAGATCAGACCTCCCTTTAAATTCCCATTCCCTCCAGGGTGCTATGATCTTCAGCTGGGGTGAAAGGGCCATGTAGGAGAGCTCAAACCTCACCTGGTCATTTCCCTTTCCTGTGGCGCCGTGGCAGAGGGCATCGGCACCGTACCTCTTTGCCACTTCCACCTGGGCCTTTGCAATGGCTGGCCTGGCTATGGAGGTGCCCAAGAGGTACTGGGATTCATATATGGCATTGGCCCTAAAGGCGGGAAATACATAGTCCCTTACAAACTCCTCCTTTAGATCGACTATTTCCACATGGTCTGCACCTGTATTGAGGGCCTTTTCTCTTACCTCTGACAATTCCTCCCCTTGACCCACATCGGCACAAAAGGCTATTACTTCTGAGCCATATGTCTCTTTCAGCCATTTTAGGATCACAGAGGTATCCAACCCCCCTGAATAGGCCAATACAACCCTTTTTGCATAACGTTCCACTTGTTCCTCCTAAATTCTCACAGAAGAAGCCACTTCAAAATGGCCTGGTGCATATAAAGTTTGTTCTCTGCCTGTAAAAATACGGCAGAGTTTGGGCCGTCCATCACCTCATCCGTTATCTCCTGGCCCCTGTGGGCAGGTAAGCAATGCATCACAATGGCATCCTCCTTGGCGAGGGCCAAAAGCTCCCTTCCCAATCTGAATCCCTCGAAGGCCTTTATCTTTTCATCCTTAAACCCTTCCTGCCCCATGCTCACCCAGACATCTGTGTTTATCACATCCGCATCTCTGACTGCCTCACAGGGGTCATTTGTAAAGACTATGTTGGAGGGGATCTCGGGGATAAGGCTCCTTTCTGGTTCGTATCCTTTGGGTGTAGCAATTTGCAGAGGAAACCCCAAGATCATGGCAGCATGGATCCAGGTATTTGCCACATTGTTCCCATCTCCCACCCAGGCAATCTTCAGATTACGGGGATCCCCTTTCTTCTCGGTTACTGTCATGAGGTCGCTTAGGATCTGGCAAGGGTGAAAACTATCGGTGAGGGCATTTATAACAGGGATCTTGGCATAACTTGCTATCTCTTCTACCAATCTCTGGGAGTAGGTCCTGATTGCAAGGGCATCCAGATAAAGGGATAAGACAATGGCCGTATCTTTGATACTTTCATCCCTTGAAAGCTGGGTATCCTGTGGCCTGATATAGATAGTGTTTCCGCCCAACCTGAACATTGCCACTTCAAAGGACAATCTCGTCCTGGTGGAGACCTTCTCAAAAAGGAGTCCAAGGGTATAGCCCCTAAGTTCACCCCTAAAGAGCCTCCTCTCCCTCTTTATCTGAAGGGCCCTATCAATTAGGTCCATTATTTCTCTATCCGTTAGATCTGTTAGTCTGAGTAAGTGGCGCTTCATGGTCTCTCTTGGCTCCTCACTTTTACCTAAAGATTCAGCTAAGCTCCTTGAATACCCCTTTTAATATCTCCAGGGCAGTATCCAATTCCTTTCTGGTCACTGTAAGGGGGGGCACAAAGCGGAGGACTGTATCATGGGTGCAGTTTAGGAGTAGTCCCTTTTTCATGGCCAGATTCACTACTGACTCCCCAGGTCTATCTAGTTCGGCCCCCACTATAAGCCCCATCCCACGGATCTCCTTTATGATACCGAATTGGGCCTGGAGTTCCCTAAGACCCCTCTTTAGGTACTCGCCCTTTTGATAGACATCCGATAGAAAATCCTCCTCAAGCAGGAGCTTCAGTGTATGCAAGGCCACCTGAGAGACCAGAGGGGTCCCACCGAAGGTGCTGGCATGGGCACCCAGGCCAAAGGCGCCTGCTATACTCTCCGTTGCTATCATAGCTCCCATGGGAAGCCCGTTTGCCATAGCCTTTGCGAGGGTCATGATATCAGGAGTGACCCCATAGTGCTCATGGGCAAAAAGCCTTCCTGTCCTCCCCATGCCTACCTGTACCTCGTCAAAGATCAAGATTATGTCCCTTTTGTTACATTCCTCCCTCAAACCCTTAAGGTAGTTTTCAGGGGGCAGGATCACTCCTCCTTCTCCTTGTATGGGTTCCAAAATTACACCACAGACACTTTGGTCCATCTGGCCCAAAAGGGAGTTTAGGTCTCCGTAGGAGACAAATCTAAATCCCTCCAAAAAGGGTTCGAATCCGTATCTCACCTTTTCTTGGCCTGTGGCAGAGAGTGTTGCCAGGGTCCTTCCATGGAAGGAGTTGTATGTGGAGATGATTACGTGCCTGCCTTTTCCGTATTTTTCGAAGGAATATCTTCTGCAAAGTTTTATGGCAGCCTCATTGGCCTCTGCTCCACTGTTACAAAAAAAGACCTTGTCCCCAAAGGAGTTTTCCACGAGGAGTTTTGCCAGCTCTGCCTGGGGCCTTGTGTAGAAGAGGTTGGAGGTGTGGACCAGATTCAGTGCCTGCTCGTACATGACCTTCGCCAGGACAGGGTTTGCGTGGCCTAAATTACAGACGGCTATTCCACCTATGAAATCTAAGTATTGCCTTCCCTCTTCATCCCACAAGAATGTGCCTTTTCCCTTTGAGATCGCTATGGGATATCTCTTGTAGGTGTTAAATATGTACTTATCCGCCATCTCTATGGTGTCAGACATAGTCTTCATGCTCCTTTTCCCTTTCTAAGACTATCTCGGTCCCTACCCCACTATCTGAAAAGAGTTCCAACAACAGGGCGTGTTTTATCCTCCCATCCAGGATGTGGGCCTTTTTTACCCCGTTTTGCAAGGCATCTAAGCAGCATTGGACCTTTGGTATCATGCCCCCCTTTATGACACCCATCTGCATAAGCCTCTCTGCCTCGGATTTAGTAAGGCTAGATATGAGTCTCCTGTCCCCGTCCAAGACCCCTTGTGTGTCTGTGAGGAGGATCAGCTTTCTGGCCTTTAAGGCCATAGCTATGTGGCCAGCCGCAGTGTCTGCATTCAGGTTATAACTCTTTCCATCAACTCCACTTGCCACAGGGGATACCACCGGGATGAATCCTGCATCGGCAAGTTTGAAAAGTATATCGGGCCTAATCTCCTGCACCTCGCCCACAAGCCCCAGATCTATTTCCTCCACCCCTCCATCAGAGAGCCTCTTCTTATAAAGAAGCCTTTTGGCCACAATGAGGGAGGCATCTTTCCCCGATATACCCACTGCCCTGCCACCTGCCATGGTGATCCTGGTCACTATCTCCTTGTTTATCTGACCGGTGAGAACCATCTCCACGACGTCCATGGTCCTTTCGTCTGTGACCCTAAGCCCGTCCACAAAGTGGGGTTCCACAGATAGCTCTTTTAGGAGTTTCCCTATCTGAGGCCCTCCTCCGTGGACCACTATGGGCTTGATCCCCACATATCTCAAAAGGGTTATGTCCAATGCAAAGCCCTCTTTTAGGCCTTCATCCAACATGGCGTGTCCGCCGTATTTGATCACCATTATGGAGCCGTTAAACCTCTTGATATAAGGGAGGGCCTCAATAATAATCTGTGCTCTATCTACTGGATCTATATCTAAATACCTCATGGCTATAATATGTACCTGCTCAGGTTTTCGTCTTCAAGGATATCCTTTAGCTTTTCTTGAACATATTCCTTTGTGATCCGAACCTCTTTTTCCTTCATCTCAGGGGCTTCGAAGGAGATGTCGTCCAAAAGTCTTTCCATTATGGTATGGAGTCTCCTTGCACCTATGTCTTCTGTCTGTTCGTTTACACGGGATGCCATTTCCGCTATCTCCCAAATGGCCTCATCCTCAAACTCCAGTTCTATACCTTCAGTCTTTAAGAGCTCTTTGTACTGTTTTATGAGGGCATTTTCAGGCTCTGTAAGTATCCTGTGGAAGTCTTCCTTGTTAAGGGAATCCAGTTCCACTCGAATGGGAAACCTGCCTTGCAATTCAGGCAATAGGTCAGAGGGCTTACTTATATTAAAGGCACCTGCTGCGATAAAGAGGATGTGATCTGTCTTTACCATACCGTATTTGGTCATTACAGTGGAGCCTTCCACTATGGGCAATAGGTCCCTCTGGACACCTTCCCTGCTCACATCGGGCCCATAGCCGCCCTCGGAGCCTGCTATCTTGTCTATCTCGTCCAAGAAGATGATCCCATTTTGCTCTGTGAGCCTTATGGCCTCTTTTACCACCTTGTCCATGTCTATGAGTTTTTGGGATTCCTCTTGGGTGAGGATCTCCAAGGCCTCGGGGACTTTTACCCTCCTCTTCTTCTTTTTTTGGGGGAACATACTCCCAAGCATCTCCTGGATGCTGTACTGGACCTCTTCTAAGCCCACCGTGGAAAAGATCTCTATCATGGGGATCTGGGTGTTTGTCACCTCTAATTCCACATACCTCCTATTGAGCTTCCCTTCCCTTAACATGCCCCTGAGTTTCTCCCTCGTTCCTGAAAGCTCTGACTGGGAATCCTTTGGGCCTTCTTCCCCACCCTTTTGGGGCTTTGGGAGGAGCAGGTCTAAAAGCCTCTCTTCGGCGAGCTCCCTTGCCTTTTCCTCCACCTTTTCCTGCTCCTCTTTCTTTACCATATTCACGGCCAGCTCAGTGAGCTCCCTCACCATGCTTTCCACGTCCCTCCCCACGTAGCCCACTTCTGTAAACTTTGTGGCCTCCACTTTTAAGAAGGGACTGTTAGCTAGCCTTGCAAGCCTTCTGGCTATCTCTGTCTTACCTACGCCGGTGGGGCCTATCATTATGATGTTCTTGGGCGCTATCTCATCCTTCAACTGGGGTGGGACCATCTGCCTTCGCCATCTGTTCCTAAGGGCAATGGCCACGGCCCTTTTGGCGGCCTCTTGCCCAATTATGTATTTGTCCAGCTCCCTTACGATCTGCCTGGGAGTCAACATTTTGGATTTCAATAATGAATCCTCCTCCAAAGAGTTATGTCTCTCCGATTTAGAGGGCTGGGTCATTTTTCAGCTCATAGACCTGGATCTCTTGGTTTGTATATAAGCAGATCTGGCTTGCTATCTTCATGGCCTCCAAGGCTATCTCCTTGGGGGACAAAGAGCTGTGAAGTATCATTGCCTTGGCCGCTGCATAGGCATAAGGGCCACCTGAGCCAATGGCAGCCACCGGTTCATCGGGCTCTATTATGTCCCCTGTGCCAGAGATAATAAAGATATGGCCTTTATCCATAGCAAGGAGTAAGGCCTCCAGCCTCCTCAAGATCTTGTCTGTCCTCCAGTCCTTGGCAAGCTCCACAGCCGCCCGGGTGAGGTTCCCTTTATAGGTCTCTAACTTTTCTTCAAGTCTCTCAAAGAGGTTGAAGGCGTCTGCAGCTGCACCAGCAAACCCCACCAAGACCCTCCCCTCATACATGTACCTTATCTTGGTTGCCTTATGCTTCATGATGGTATCGCCAAGGGTTACCTGGCCGTCCCCTGCCATGACTCCCATTCGGTCCTTTTTTACAGCCAGTATTGTGGTCGCTCTGAGGTTATATTTCATATCTATTCCTCTTTTAATCTGCTCCTTGGGTGTGCCCTGTCATATATGGCCATGAGCCTATCAATAGTCAAATGGGTATAGATCTGGGTTGTGGAAAGACTTGTATGGCCTAACATCTCCTGGACAGAACGGAGATCTGCACCACCTTCCAGAAGATGTGTGGCAAAGCTATGTCTAAAGGTATGGGGGCTTATGTCGCTGCTCAGTCCCAAGGCCTTTGCGTATCTCTTCACTATTTGCTGGACCCGCCGTTCTGTGATCCTATTTTTACCCCTTCCCAAAAACAAGGCCCCGTCCCCCTTGCCTAACAGGTCTTCCCTTTTGGTCTCTTTGAGATACCTCCTTATATATTGGAGGGCAATTTTACCTATGGGGACAAGCCTCTCCTTACTCCCTTTTCCCATGACCCTGACCAGCCCCTGTGCCTCGTCCACATCCCTCAAATTGAGCCTTACAAGTTCCCCAACCCTTATCCCGGAGGAGTACAAGGTTTCCAGTATGGCCCTATCCCTGGATCCCATCCGACCTTCTGGCTGAATGCTATCAAGTATTCCAAAGACCTGATCCACCTGCATGACCTTTGGCAAGTATTTCTCCTTCTTTAGACCACCTATCTCCTGAGAGGGGTTTTCATTTACTATGCCCCTTCTTTCCAAGAACCCAAAGAAGGTACGAAGACAGGATAGTCTCCTCAAAATGGTGGACCTCTTTACCCTTTTAAAGAGATACCCCAAATAGGCCCGAAGGGTATGTGGGGAGATAGGATCCATACCCTCGGAAAAGGCCAAAAAGTCCCTTAGATCCCTTCTATATGCCTCTACTGTGTGAAAGGAATAGCCCTTTGTGGACCCCAGATAACCCAGGAACTCTTCCACAAGGGATTTTAACCTCTCCTCCTCCATATGGGCTCCCAACCAGATCCTCCCTTCCTAAAAAACGAGACCCGAACAACAGGATCAAAAAGGTTAGAGTATTACTCCAAGACCTTCATTTCAACAGGAATTTGACCACAGAGCCTTTAGAGGAGATAGAGATACGCAAAGACCTTTGCATCCCTTAATATGGTAGAGATCTTACAGGATTCATTGGGTTGATGAGCAGTATCCTCAGAGGTACACCAGACAGCGGCAGGATAGCCTTTTTCCCTAAAAAAGGCAGCCACGGTCCCGCCTCCGATCCCCTGGGGTCTTCCCTTTAAGCCCAGGACCTCCTCTATGGCCTTTAGGAGTGCCTTTACCACAGGACTCTCTGGGGGCGTAGGTGGGGCTGCTTTCTGCTTAAGAACGGGCTCCAGCCACACCTCCACGCCATATCCTTTGGAGACCTTCTCTGCTATTTCTCTTAGGCTGGCTATTATATGATCCAGTTCCTGCTCAGGAAGTATTCTGGAATCCAGATAAAATACCTGAAGCCCTGGCACTGTATTTATATTGGGGACATTGGCCAATACCTTTGTGGGTTCAATGGTGGTCCTGGGAGGTGAAAAGAGGGGGTTTTCCTGATCATATTTCTCCCTTAAGGCTTTTAACTCACATATAAATCCTGCCATTGCCTCCAGGGCATTTATACCCTTGTGAGGGGTGCTTGCATGGCACTGTCTTCCCTTTATTTCAATTTTTAGCCAGAGCATGGACTTTTCTGCCACCTCTACCATTGTGCCCTCTTCGTTCCCACCATCTGGGACCACTATCAGATCTTCCTTGGAGAAGAGCTCTGGTTTGGTGTTAAGCACATATTTTAGGCCATAGTCACTGCCCGTCTCCTCGTCGGATACTACTGCCAAGGTGACCCGGTTTTTGAGCTCTGCTCCAGACTCTAAAATGGCCTTCAGGGCTATGTAAGAACTCACAAACCCATGATTGTTATCTTCAACACCCCTTCCCACAAGGCTATCTCCCTGGACCTGAAGTTCAAAGGGATCAGAGGCCCAAAGGTTCAAATCCCCTGGGGGTACTATGTCAGCATGGGAGAGTATCACTATCCTCCTTTTGGTAACAGGGTTTCCATAGTCAGCGAGCAAGTTGGGCCTAAAGCCCCCGTCTGCCCTTCTGTCAGGGGCATCTATCTGGACTATGTGAAAGGGAGATAGATTCTCCAAAAGTTCCCTAATATAATTCATTTTCTCCCTCTCCCCTAAACCCCCGTTTTGAGGGGAGATGGCAGGTCTCCTTACAAGCTCCCTTTGGATATGGACTACCAAATCCTTTGATCCTTCTATTATCTCAAAGACCTTTTGAATTACGCTTATCTCCATACTCCCTCCTTATCCCCCTTGAGTATCGGGAAGACCGAATCCAAAAAATTATAGCCTCTTTGACACCATAAATCCCTCTTTTTTTGCCACCCCACCTACCTTCTTCGCGTATACTTGGGCCTCTTTTGATTGACTCTCTAAGGTTGCCATGGG
>CALKZT010000020.1 GCA_938002815.1 uncultured bacterium | reverse complement strand
GTGCTGGCGGGCCCTGCCAGTGGTAAAGGAATTGGTAGGGGTAAGGCTTTCAAGGGATTTTGAACTTGGGATTCAAAAAGGTATTGGTAGAAAGGGCTGCAGACACTTTGCAGAAATCATAATAGAATGCCTGCAAACCTTTTTGGATTTAGTGGAGCATTCCACTGAATCAGAGCTATTTGCCCAGTATAAGAAGGGTGACCAGAGGGAATTATTTGGTAAGAGTGATGATGACCTCAAATGGCCTCATGTGGCAGAGCTTTCTTTTAAAGGGTCCAGGTTGATCTTGGACCTTCATGTCCACACATACCCTGCCTCCCCTTGTAGTTCGGTCTCATTGGAGGAGGCAGTAGGGCAGGCAAAATATAGGGGGCTAGATGGTATCTGCCTTACAGATCACAACTACATCTGGTCCTCAAGGGAACTAAAGAGGCTCAGGGAAAGACACCAGTTCTTGATATTGGGCGCGTCTGAGATCACAACAGACCAAGGTGACATCCTCGTTTACTATGCCCCTGATTTGGAGGATCTGATCAGATCCATAAAAGGGGTGATTAGCTTAAGGGAGTTGAAGGATATGGTGGGTGATAAGGGTTTCTTGGTGGCTGCCCATCCCTTTAGGGGATTCTTGACCTTTGGTGTGGGAATGTTGGGGCTTAGTGTGGAAGAGGGGGCAAAGAGGGAGGTCTTCAGATGGGTAGATGGTGTAGAGGTCTTGAATACGAAGGTAGGTGATCCTGAAAATCAGTTTGCATACAAGGTGGCCAAGACCTTGGATTTGAAGAGATTGGGCGGGAGCGATGCCCATACAAAAGCCGAAGTGGGAGAATATGGAACCCTATTTTTTACCCAAATCAAGGATGAAGAGGACCTCTTAGAGGCCCTGAGGGGAGGCAATTTTACGCCTGTAAGGCTCGGTGAGAGATGAGCAATGGAAATGGATGAGACCCTTACACCAAAGAGGGACTGGCAAGGTATAGTCAAGGGACTTGAAAGGTTTATGAGGCTTAGGTCCTTTCCCGTTGCTTTTAGGCTATTGGAGGATGAAAACCTGCTATCAGAGATTCCGTTTATGAGAAGGCCTTCCAAGAAGGTGACCCTCTGTCAGCTAATCTCCATTGTAAGGAATTTTGATTGGACAATAGGGGCCACTGCCTCTGACTTTGTATCCCCCGTGTGCAGCTCTATAGTCGGGCTTTCAGAACTGCCTTGGTATTATTGGGATGGCACATTTAGGAGCATAGTATGGGTAAAAAAGAAGGAGGAGGCTAAGAGATATGAAAAGGCCATATACAGGATCCCCACAGGGAGATACAGGGCAGTGGCCTTGGCACCCTTGGTCTATAATCCCTTTGAACCGGATATGGTCTTGATATATGCAAACCCGGCACAGATGATGCTGCTCATAAATTCACTCCAATTCGAAGACTACGAGCCCATGGAGTTTAGTTGCGTGGGAGAGTCCTCCTGCTCCGATGTGATTGCCAAATGTTACCTGACCAAAAAGCCATCTTTGAGTATCCCTTGCTATGGTGAGAGAAGATACGGCCATGCCCAAGACGACGAGCTTGCAATGGCCCTTCCTGCCTCCCTGATGGAAAAGGCCTTAAAGGGGATGGAGTCTCTTTATAGGAGGGGTGTTAGGTACCCCATAAGCTATGCAGGGGCTGAGATGGATATAGGTGAGGCCTTTCCTCCTGCCTATAGGAGTCTACAGAGGCTCGAAGAGATAAGGGGCCATGATAAGAGGCTTTTAGTGGGCATAACCGGAGGACTTGCAACGGGAAAGAGTACAGTGGTAAAGATGCTCAGAGAAAAGGGCGCATATGTAATTGACTTTGACGAGCTGGCCAGGGACGTGGTTAGGCCAGGGACGCCTGCCTGGCAGGATATAGTGAACTATTTTGGCAATGAAATCCTAAAGGAAGACGGGAATATAGATAGAAAGAGGCTGGGGGATATGGTATTTAAGGACCTCGAAAAGAAAAAGGCGCTGGAATCCTTCACCCATCCAAGAATACATGAGAGGTTTTTGGAGGAGTTGAAGGACATAACCAGCAAAGATCCAGAGGCGATAATCCTTGCAGACATTCCATTGCTCATAGAGCAGAATCTCCAATATATGTTCCACAGGGTGGTCTTGGTTTATGTCCCCCAGGAAGTTCAGTTGCTCAGGCTAATCCAAAGGGATAGGATCTCAAGGGAGCAGGCGGAGGCAATCTTGAGATCTCAGCTCCCGATAGGGGAAAAGTTGGGATATGCGGACTATGTCATAGATAACTCAGGGGACTTGGCTTCAACCCAGGGCCAGGTGGATAGCCTGTGGGTTGAGCTAAGGGAGCTACAGTCAAGGGGAGTTGGTCTCTCCCCTTAGATATCCAGTGCCCTTTTGACCGCCTCCTCTTTTAACCCGAGGTCTGCCATTGTCTGAAGGGCTACTATTGCAGCAGTAGGTGATCCTCCTCCGTGGATTCCCCCTATCAGGTGTGAACTGGTGGCCCAGAATTCTATGAACTTTATGATCTTAAGCCTCTGTTCTGTGGTGAAACTGGGGCTGGCACTCAGATAGCTTTCCAAATATGGGCCTATATCAGGGTTTTGTAGGTCAAACTCAGAGGGGGCAGTAACTGGTATCCCTCCTGCGATCTCGGCCAGATTCATGAGTACTTTAATAAAGCCTTCCACGCCGATTATCTTCCCTGCATTGGTGATCAATGGGTCTGCCTGCCAAACGCCGTTGTCACTCTTTCCCTTTGTAGCAGCCCCGATGGCTATCCCATAGGCCGCTTCTGCTATCCCTACCATCTCCCCAAGCCTCTGTCTTAAGGCAGGAACCTTGTCTAAGCCATTGGCCTTGAGCATAAGGGAGGCTGCACCTGTCATGGAATCCACAAAACCTGCCTTGCAGGCAGCTCCAGCACATCTATGGGATATGGCAAAGTGGACTAAAAGCCTTCTTGCAGCCACTATGTCCTCAAATATAAAGACACGCTCCCAGGGCACGAGGACCTTGTTTAGAATAACGGTACAGGTGAGTCTGTCCCCATACTTCTTGTTGCCTGCCTCAAAATTTCCCCCTTCCCTCAGCTTTGATTGATATCCTGTGTTCTGCAAGACATACTTTACCCCTTCATCCTCAGGGAGCAGGGCAAAGGCAATGGCAAATTCTTCCTCACCTTCTTTAAAGGCCTGGGTGGGCAGGATAAAGTTTACATCGGCCGCAAAGGCACCGCTTTGGTGGATCTTGGCACCGCTCACCACGATCCCATCTTCCCTCTTTTCTTCCACATGGACATACATGTCCCTGGCCTCGATGGGTCTCTTAGACCTATCTCCCTTTGTGTCTGTGAGGGCGCCTGTGCAAGCGAGGTCATTCTTCTGAATCACTGATAAAAGGTCCATAAATCTCTTGTGGAAATCTGTACCGCTTCTCTTGTCGGTCTCCAGTGTGGCTGCATAGAGGGCGGATATGGCATCTGACCCTGGACAGCGATAGTGGCATGTCCCCGTTCTAAGGCTAAGTTCCCTTTGGTAGTCCAACCTCCCTATGAGGTCTTCGGGGGTCTGATTCACATAATTCAGCCTGTTTACCCTTTCATCTACTAATTGGGAATAGGGCGAGTATCTATCGTTCTCCTTTGCAAGCTCATAGGTAAATGCAATGGTATTTATTGCAGGCCTTATGTTTGGGTGATGGACAAAGTCAGATATCCTCTCCCCCTTTACATAGATCTCCCTCCTGTAGCGAGAGAGTCTCTGGATATAATCTTCGCCTGAAATCAACATGGAATACCTCCAAAAAGAAAAAGGGGGCACATATGCCCCCTTCCCTTAGACTTGAGGCCTTGGATAAAGGCCAGCTCCTTTCACGATCTCTGGGACCTTCTCCTCCCACTCAATGGCCATGATGTGGAACCCCCTTACGCCCTCTACCTCTTTTAGCTCCTGTATGGTCTCGATACAGATCTTGATCCCTTCTTCTGCCTGTTTTTCCTTGGGGACCCCTGAAAGCCTTTTTATGATCTCGTCAGGCACATCCATACCGGGTACCTTGTTCTTCATATATTTGGCCATTCCCACCGACTTCATGGGGGTCACACCTGCTAAGATAAAGACCTTGTCAAGGAGGCCAAGATCCCCTACCTGCTTCATCCATTCCTTGAACCTGGGTACATTGTAGATACATTGGGTCTGGATAAACTCTGCCCCTGCCTTTACCTTCTTGGCAAGCCTCCTGGCCCGTATCTCAAAGGGATCTGCAAAGGGGTTTGCCGCTGCTCCCACAAACATCTTGGGAGGCCTCAGGATATTATCACCTCCCAAAAACTTACCTTCGTCCCTCATCAATCTCACGGTCTGGATCAATTGCATGGAGTCTATGTCAAAGACGTTCTGGGCCGTGGGGTTGTCCCCAAAGCTCTGATGGTCCCCTGAAAGGCAGAGGATGTTGTAAATATCAAAGGATGCAGCACCTAATATATCGCTCTGCAATGCAATACGGTTCCTGTCCCTTACCACCATCTGTAATATGGGTTCCAAGCCCATCAGTTTTAGATGGATACAAGAGGCGAGAGAGCAGAGCCTGGTTACAGATGTCTGGTTGTCTGTGATGTTTATGGCATCCACATAGTCCTTTATCATCTGGGCCTTTTTCTTTATCACTTCGGCATCGCTTCCCCTTGGAGGGCCACACTCTGAGGTGACGGCCAACTGTCCTGACTTGAGAATCTTTTCGAGTTTGCTGGGTGTCTTAAGCTCTGTTTGTATGCTCATATCCTTAAATCCTCCCTTACCACTGTTCTGGGGCCTCCTGCCCTGTCTTTGGACCAGTCCTTTACCGGCATGAGTTCATCGTAGTCATCAAGCCTTCCCAAGGCCTTGAGTCTGTCTATGATCAACTGCCATGCACAGTCCACGTTGGGGTTTATCTCGCATTTCCCCTTTGTGGATCCCCCACAAGGGCCATTGAAGAGCCTTTTCGCACACCTTGCCACAGGGCAAACAGCGCCTGTCTTTGCAAGGATACACTGCCCACAACCTGCGCACCTTTCCCCCCACATCCCCCTTTCCAGGTTTGCGCCCATAAAGGAGGTATTTACCCCAGGGAAGATGGGTTTGTCTTTGTACATCTCTGCCATAAACTGGACCCCCACCCCGCAGGCAAGGGAGACGATGGCATCGTAATTTGGGGCCATATGTTTTATCTCTTCCAGGTATTCCCTGTCGCACTGCCTCTCCAAGGTCACCTCGTCTATGGTGACATCCTTGCCTTTGTTCATAAAGTACATGCGGAGGGCAGAGGCAAGGATACCCACCTCTTTTTTCCCACCTGCCTCACAGACTGTGACACACTCATTACAGCCTGCAATTAACACCTTGTTACAGTCCTTGATGTAGTCTATCACCTCTTCTATTGGCTTCTTTGACGCTACTATCATCTATACCCCCTATGATCTTGGGCCACCATAACTGCGACCCTTGGTTTTATGGGATTTGGACAAAGGGAAGGATCTCTCTCCTTGCCAACCCTCTTTTTGACCACTGGTTGCCCCTTCTAATTTACGATCTCCTTTTCTAAACCTAAGCCTCCTGAACTGGCCTCCCTTTTTAAGAGACCTGGTGTGGGGAAAACCTTTCCTTCCCAAGAATTGGCCAGCTTCAAAGGCCCAAGTGCTAAGGCCTTTTGGGGTGTACTTGGGTAAGAAGCCCCCCTGGCAAAAGGCTTTATCTGCCTCCCTTTTTTCCATTTTTATATCATAGACATGAAATCCACAAGTAGTGAAACATATGAGGCGGCCTGAAAAATTAAGGTCAGCTAAGCTTAAGGGAAAAGGCCTTTTGCTCGGGATCCCCATTCTTTTTTTGGGGGAGAGCTTCTCGCGTCCTTGGCCTCTAAATACCAAGCCCCGATTCATACAAGAGATCCTCTTCTGATGGAAGGGCTATTTATCTCCACCTCCTCTTTGGTTCCCCTATCGCTCCCTTAGAGCCTTGTGAGGGCCAAGACCTCTCTTACAAGCCTTTCTATCCCTTGAGCAACATCCAATATGGAAGGCCCAAGCATATACGCAGGTGTTGTCACAAGCTTCAGTTTTAGATCCACCCACACCTCGTCCACTCTGCAAAAATGGTGTTTGGCCCCCATCTTCTCTAAGAGGGATGCGGTTTGAATGTCCTGGCCTATGGTAATTTCAGGCGCCATTCCCTCCAAGGCCTTGGTAACTGTTGCTGGGGCAATACATATGGCGCCTATGGGTTTTTTATGGTTTACCATCTCTTTCAACAACCTTTCAACCTCAGGTTGAACCCTGGCTCGGTCTCCCTTAAAGGCAAAGTCAGAAAGGTTCTTGGCGGCACCAAATCCACCGGGGAGGATTAAGGCATCTATATCTTCTGCCTTTACATCCTTTATATCCCTTATCTCTCCCCTTGCAATCCGTGCTGATTCCACAAGTACATTCCTCTTTTCATTCGTCTCTTGTTGGGTCAAATGGTTTATCACATGGTACTGCTCTATATTTGGTGCCATACAGAGATAATCGGCTCCGTATCTCTTAAGAAAATAAAGGGTTAAAACGGCCTCGTGTATCTCAGAGCCGTCAAATACTCCACATCCTGAAAGCAAAACACCTACCAATGGCATCACAGGCCTCCTTCTGGATAAATCCTGGGGGATCATAACTTCCTAAGACTGCCCTTGTCAACTTGTTTGGGGGATCTCAGTGGTACGGATCCAAAGGGGTCAATCTTTGTTATCTACTCAACATGATGCACAAAAAAGGATTATGTGAGGAAGCGGGGCCCTCAGATATCATGGCCTTGGAAAGGGGCATGAACGAGACCTTGGGAAAGAGGGAGAGGTCTTGGTCTTGCTATGGGAGGGGGTTGCCCGAAAGAGCTTAAGAGTATGCCCATATACTCGTGTTGGGTCTCCCTGGGCCCTCGGATCTGATCCTTAGGCACAAGGGGCTTAAGATTAGTTCAAGGTTCGAAATCTATGCCCAGGTTACAAGGGCCAAGGTAAACCTGTTTTCCAATCTCTTGGAACTGGGGGTTACCCTTACCGTAAATCCGAACTTTCCGGTACTCCTGCAAGGGATTGAGCCTCCAAAGATGTAGCCGTTTTCATAAGGTTCCAGGGGCTGAAGCTCTGAGGTGTCCCTCTCCACAAATTCTTCTCTTTTGTCGAGGGTCCCAAAATAGGCCTCCACTGTCACGTCTTCTGGGGTCAGCTCCCCTAATTTCACCTTTACCTTCAGCCTTATAACTTCCCCAACCCTTTTCTCCAGGCTGTCCAGTACCAAGATCTCTTCCACAGCCACCTGATGCCAGGTGGTCATCAGTTTCTGGCGCCATTTGGCAAGCTCTTTGGCCCCTTTGAAGCCATCCCTTGAAAGCTCCAGGTATTTTAGGCTGCAGGGGATATAGTATTTTTGGTGGTATTCCTGGACCATACGGTTGGAGTTGAAAAAGGGCACAAGCCTCCTTAGGCCTGCCCTCATCTTTTCTACCCACCCCCTGGGGATCCCATCCTCCCCTCTCTGATAAAAGAGGGGTACAACCTCCTTTTCGAGGAGGTTATAGATTATTCGACTTTCTATATAGTCTTGGGTTTCGTAGTCCGTATAGGTCTCTCCCCTTCCTATTGCCCAACCAAAGTCGCTGTGATAGGCCTCGTCCCACCAGCCATCCAAGACACTCATATGGAGGCAACCATTGGCCACTGCCTTCATCCCGCTGGTGCCGCAGGCCTCCAAGGGCCTCCTTGGGGTATTGAGCCATACATCGCATCCAGAAACCAAGGCCTCTGCTATCTGGATGTTATAATCCTCTATAAAGACTATCCTCTTTTTGAACCTCTCCTGGTGAGAGAGCTGAACTATCCTTTGTATAAACAGCTTACCTTCGTTGTCCTGTGGATGTGCCTTGCCCGCCACAATAATCTGAACCGGGAATTGTGGGTTATTCAATATCTTCTCCAACCTGTCGGGATCCCTAAAGAGCAAGGTGGCACGTTTGTAAGTGGCAAACCTCCTTGCAAAGCCAATGGTCAGGGTGTCCGGGCTCAAGACCTCACTTGCAAAGAGGATGTCCTTGTCAGAGGCACCTCTTCTTTTGAGCTGCTCTGCCAACTTCTTTCTCACAAAGCCTATCATGCGCTCTCTGCACCTCTCGTGGGTCCTCCAAAGCTCTGTAGAAGGTATCTGGTCCACATGGGCCCAAACCATCTCATTGTCACTCTCCTCAGGCCAGTTGGGACCAAAGTAGCGGTCAAGGAGGGCCCTCATCTCCTCTGATATCCAACTTGGGACATGTATTCCGTTGGTTATGTGGCTTATTGGGATATCCTCCACAGGGTTTCTGGGCCAGACCTTCTGCCACATATCCCTTGAAACGCCCTCATGGAGACTGCTTACTGCATTGCTATGGGAGCTCAGTCTGAGAGCAAGGGGGGTCATGCCAAAGGGTTCCTGGTTGTTCCAGGGATCTATCCTCCCATAACCCAAGAGGACCTTGAAATTTATGCCCAGTTCCTTGGCATAATCTTCAAAGTAGGCCCTTGCCAGTTCCGGATCGAATACGTCGTTTCCTGCGGGTACCGGGGTGTGTGTGGTAAAGACGCTGCTTGCCAGGACCATCTCCCTTGCCTCGTCAAAGCTAAGGCCCTTCTCCTGTCTGAATATCCTAATCCTTTCAAGGGCGGTAAAGGCACAGTGCCCCTCATTCATGTGTACCACTGTGGGTTCTAAGCCTAAGGCCTTCAAGGCCCTTATACCTCCTATCCCCAAGACAATCTCCTGCCTAATCCTCATATCCCTGTCACCACCATATAGCTGACTTGTGGTATTTCTGTATGGTTCGGGATTAGAGCCTGTATTGGTGTCCAGCAAAAAGAGGGGTATCCTGCCAACGTCTGTCCTCCATACCAGTATATCCACAGGGGTGCCCCTAAAATTTACCTGTACCTTCATGTGTGAACCATATTGGTCCAAGACCGGTCTTACAGGTATCTGGCTGAAGTCGTTGAGGGGATAGGTCTCCATCTGCCATCCATCTGCCGTGAGGTACTGGCTAAAATAGCCCTCCTGATAGAGTAGTCCTACCCCCACCAAGGGTAGGTTTAGGTCACTGGCGGACTTTAGATGATCCCCTGCCAGTATGCCAAGGCCACCAGAGTAAATGGGAAGACATGTGGCAAGTCCAAATTCCAGGGAAAAGTATGCGACCAGGATCTCGGCGTCCTTCTGTTTGGGCAAAGAGGCCAGCTTCCCTTGATTTAGGTATTCTTCAAATTCCTCCGACACCCTCTCCAGCTGGGCCATAAACCCCTGGTCCCTGGCCAGCTCATCCAGCCTCTCCTGACTTACAAGCCCAAGCATTAGTACGGGATTTTGGTTGCACTGGGCCCAGAGACCAGGATCTATCCTCTGAAACAGGGCCTGGATGTCATACTTCCATGTAAAACAGAGGTTGTAGGCAAGCTTCCTTAGCACCTCCAATGGGGCGGGTAGGTTTGGTGCAATTCTATAGGTGTACTTTGGTTTCATAATGCCTCCCTAAAGGTTTTTCAGATCATCCCTGGTGACCACTGTTATACCCCTTGGGGTGACTGTGAAGCGTTTCATGTCTTCCTTTGGCCTGTACCCGATTTCCATCCCGGGCGGGATGAAGACTCCATCCCCTATTATCGCCTTCTTTACCTTGGCCCCTTTTCCTATGACCGCATCTTCTAATACCACTGACTCCTCTACCAAGGCACCATCCTGAACGTAGACGTTATAGGAGAGCACACAATTCCTGACCACCCCGCCCACAATCACTGAACCGTGGGCTATTAGGGAGTCATAGGCCTGGCCAGATCTGGGAGGATTTTCTGAATCGGCAGAGAGAGCGGTCTTGGAGGGAGGGTACTGCATCTGGTAAGTGCGGATGGGCCATAACTTTCCATAGAGATTGAAATAGGGCCTCTCACCCGTGAGGTCCATATTGGAGTTCCAGTAAGAATCCAATGTCCCTACGTCCCTCCAGTAGCTGCTATCCTCTGCCCTTTCTACCAAAATCTCCTTTCTACCTTGCAAGGGGTCTATATGGATTACAATATCCCTTATCTTGTTTTCCCTCCTAAAGGGGTATCCGAAGACCCTATATTTGGATAACATACCAGGGATGATGTCCTTTCCGAAATCAGGCCTCTCATCCTCTCTTAAGACCTCCAACAGGACCTCCGTGTTGAAAAGATATATGCCCATGGAGGCCAGGACATGGGCTTCATCCCCTGGGATGGTCTTGGGCCTCTTGGGCTTTTCCTGAAATCCGGTCACCTTCCAGCTGTCGTCCACCTCCAGGATCCCATAAGAGCTTGCGAATTCTTTCCCCAGTTCAATGGCTGCTATGGTCACATCTGCTTTGCACTCTGTGTGCCATTCCCCAAATCGGCCGTAGTCCATCTTATAGACGTGATCCCCTGAAAGGACCAGGCAAAGGTCAAGCCCAAGCCCCTCTATGAGATCCAGATTCTGTCTGATACTGTCTGCTGTGCCCAGGTACCATTGTTCTCCCCTTGTCATCTGGGGGGGGATTATGTGTAAAAAGTGACCTAAGGCAGGGCTGAATATGTTCCACCCCATCTCCAGGTGCTGCATCAAGGTCCTACTCCTGTATTGGGGAAGCACCATGATCTTGTAAAGTCCTGAGTTGATACAGTTTGAGAGGGTGATATCTATGAGCCTATATATTCCCCCAAAGGAGATGGCAGGCTTTGCCCTGTGACGGGTCAAGGGCATGAGCCTCTCCCCCTTTCCACCAGCCATGATGATGCCAAGTGTGCTTCTCATCTCAGAGTGTCCCTTTCCAAAGCTTCTCCAAAAATCCTTTTTCGTCTCTTAGGACCTTTAAGGATGGGTAGTGTGTGAGGTCAAAATGCAGAGGGGTAATGGAGATCTTCTTGGATTTCAGCACCTTTCCATCAGAATCGGGCCTTGGATCTTCCATGGGTACTTCGCCTGTGAGCCAATAATACACATTGCCTCTGGGGTCAACCCTTTTTTCAAACCTCTCAATGAACCTTGCTGTCCCTTGGGTGGTAAATTCCACGCCCTCTATCTGCTCTTCTGAAAGGGCAGGGATGTTTACGTTTAAGGCGATCTTATAAACTAACCTCAACTCCATCAAGAATTCGGCTATCCTCTTGGCAAACTTGGCAGCGAAACCAAAATCAGGCTTTGTGACCGTATCTAGACTTATTGCAGCAGAGGAAAAACCGAGGAAAGCCGCCTCGGTGGCAGCGGACACTGTCCCAGAATAGAGGACATTTACCCCGACATTGGCACCCAAATTGATACCGGAGATCACCACATCAGGGGGGAACCCGTTCAAGAGCTCTTGGGTAGCAAGTTTTACACAGTCTGCAGGGGTTCCTGTGACTGCATAACCGTAAAATTTCCCTCTCCTGTATACCTCCTTTACCCTTATGGGGTTGTGAAGTGTGATGGCATGACCCACTGCACTCATTTCGATCTCCGGGGCTACCACATGGACCTCAAAGTCCTCTCTAAGGGTCTCATAGAGGGCTAAGAGACCTTGTGCGTATATGCCGTCATCGTTTGTAAGAAGGACCCTCTTTTTCACCTTCGCCTTATGTTACAGACATTAAGCTGCTTTTATAAACAGACTGCCCGCTTAATTCAAGGGCTTTAAAATGTGATAGGAAACCCCTATTAGAAATTGCACTATCCATAGGGTAAATCAGTTTGACTTTTACTCCAACTCCCCAATAAGGGGTAGTCTAAGCTTCTCGGGTCTTCAAAACCAAAAAAGGAGGACTGGATATGGGAGCAAAGCTCGACTTCTTTGCCAGTAGGAAGGGTATAATTGTGGCAGGTGGAATCATTGGAATCCTTGCGCCAATACTTCAGAAACTTGGAAATCCAAAGAACATGGGTATATGCGTGGCCTGCATGGAAAGGGATATAGCAGGTGCCCTAAACCTTCACAGGGCAGCAGTGGTCCAGTATATGAGGCCAGAGATTATAGGTTTTGTGTTGGGCTCCCTTATAGCTGCTTACCTGTTCAAAGAATTTAGGCCAAGGGCAGGGTCTGCACCGGTTGTGAGGTTTTTCCTGGGAGTCTTTGCCATGATAGGTGCCTTGGTCTTTTTGGGGTGTCCATGGAGGGCTTTGTTGAGGCTTGCTGGGGGAGACGGAAATGCAATATTGGGACTCTTGGGCCTTATAGCAGGGATCTGGGTAGGAACCTTCTTTTTAAAGGGAGGTTATAACCTTGGGAGGACACAACCCACATACAGCTCTGTGGGGTGGCTGATGCCCCTTACCATGTTAGGATTTTTGTCCCTGATGCTGATATATCCCCAGATACCCGGGCAGGCACAGTCTGGGGTCCTTTCCTATTCCACTCAAGGGCCCGGTTCCCAGCACGCACCCTTGGCCATATCCCTCATAGTGGGCATAATCGTCGGGTTTTTGGCCCAGAGGAGTAGGTTTTGTACCATGGGCGCCATAAGGGATACCATCCTGTTCAAACAGACCCATCTTTTGAGTGGGGTTGTGGCCTTGCTCGTCTTGGCATTTTTGACGAATCTGGTGTTGGGGCAGTTCTCCCCAGGATTCAAAGAGCAGCCCATAGCACATGATATGCATGTGTGGAACTTTTTGGGAATGATGCTGGCTGGATGGGCCTTTTGTTTGGCCGGGGGATGTCCGGGGAGACAGTTGTTCCTCGCGGGCGAAGGGGATGGAGATGCCGCAGTATTTGTATGGGGCATGATAATAGGTGCGGCCTTTTCCCATAACTTTGGGCTTGCCAGCTCCCCAAAAGGTATTGGGCCCCATGGAGTTGCAGGGGTCGTGGTAGGTTTGGCCTTCTGCCTATTCGTAGGCCTTACCATGAGACAAAAGAGAGCATAGGAGGTAAGGGATATGGAACTGGTAGATGCAAGGGGCTTGTCCTGCCCCCAACCTGTGATGATGACCCTTGAGGCCATAAAGAGATTAGGAAAGGGGGAGATAGAGTTCCTGGTGGACACAGATACCTCCAAAGAGAACGTGATGAGGCTTGTCCAGAGCCAGGGATGGGATGTAAGTGGCCTGGAGCCAGATGGCACTGGCTATAGGATCAAGATAAAGAAATAGGCTTAGGTGTTCTTCAGGGGAAAAAGAAAAGAGAAAGGGGTGGAAGACCCGAAAAAGAAGGGGAGGGGCATCTTTGTCTTTGAAAATACCTCTGAGGTGATAAGGGCTGAGAAGCTGCTTAAGGAGGCAGGCCTTGAGGTAAGGGTTATGGGGCCGCCTCCCAGTGTACGGAGGGGGTGCGATCTTGCCATCGAATATCCCTTGATTCAACATATGTGGGCAGTTAGGCTCCTAACAGAACATAAGATACCGCCACTCGATTCTCTAGCCCTTGACTCAGGGGTTCTAAGCCCTGTGGAGCTATTCCAGACAAAGGACTTTGGAAGATACCTTATGGTAAAGGCCGCAAACATGAAGATAACCATAGACAAGGAGACCCTACAGATCGTAAATATCTCTGGTGGGGGATGTCCGGACGTGCCTTATATCTCAAAGAGGATGGTGGGCCATAAACTTTATGAGGCCCCAGCCCCAAAAGATATAGGGCACACCCTATGCGGCTATACCCTCCAACTGGCATACGAAGAACTCCTCAGGATATTAGACCAAAAGAGAGAAAATTCAGATGAGCAATAAAGGGGTTTTGTTGGGGCTGGACTTATAAGGTTTGGTGATATACTATCCCAATTGCCACTTGGTGACCAAAGGGGGCAAATGAGAACAGAGGAGAAGGGGATGCTTACAAAGATCAATAGGGCGATAGTAAGTGTTACTGACAAATCAGGTCTTGAAGAGTTCGGGAAAAGTTTGATGGAGATGGGTGTCGAAATAATTTCTACAGGTGGAACCGCAAAATTTTTAAAGTCTGAAGGTGTGGATATCATAGATATCTCTGACTATACAGGATTTCCTGAAATAATGGATGGCAGGGTCAAAACACTACACCCCAAGGTTCATGGAGGCATCTTAGCTGTGAGAGACAAGAAAGAGCATCTCCTTAAGATGAAGGAATTGGGGATGGAAACTATTGACATGGTTGTCGTTAATCTTTACCAATTTGAAAGAGCAGTCAGTAGACCAGATATAAAAGTAGAAGCAGCCATAGAAAACATAGATATAGGTGGACCCACATTGTTAAGGGCAGCTGCAAAAAATTTTAGATATGTTACCGTAGTTTCTGATCCAGGCGATTATCCTAAAGTCATTGAAGAAATGAGGAAAAATAACTGTGCCACAACTCTTTCTACTCGCTTCTATCTTGCAAAAAAGGTATTTCAATTGACCTCAAATTATGATAGGGCAATTTTCAGTTATCTTGATGGGTTGAATTTGGCGTTGCTTGAACAGTAGTAGACCTTTCGATTTATAGGCTACTACTCTTGATAGCATCGAAAGCTTCCTCCGGAGGAAGAATAAATGGGCGAGAATCCCACAAGAGATATAGACAGATTAAAGGGGAGGTCTGGAACTTAAGAAGCGGAGGTCCAGAGATGGGAGCGGGTTTTTATAACTTGGTATAGAGTGGAAATTTGATGGTAGATTTTATAGAAGTTGAGAGGGGTTATAGGAAATTTTATAGGGAGCTTATTAGGGTTTTAAGGGCCAAAGATGTGGAGGCCTTCACAAGACACATAGCCCAGCATCCTAGAGAGGCAGGTAGGTTCAGCCATGTCTTGGGCCTCTCCAGGGAGTTGGCAGAGATAGAGATGTACAAGGCCATTTTGAGGTTCCAAAACCTTAGGGATCTCCACAGAGATGCCTTAGATTACTTGAATACCAAAGGTCTGAGTGGTATCCAGAGGAAATATGGGAAAAGAGGATCTAAAAAGGGAAAGGGAAAAGGGAATTCCACCCTGTAATATTTTGGTGGACGAGGAGGGTTACTGGTATTACGAAGGCCATAGCCAAATTCGTGAGGACTTTGTGAGGATGTTCTATGAACACCTGGAGTTGCTCGAAGACGGGAGCTACATAATAAGGATAGATGGTGATATATGCGCCCTTACGGTCAAAGATACTGCCTTTGTGGTGTGGGGTGTAGATAAGACTGATTCGAAGATACTTCTCAGTCTGAGTGACTGGACCCAGGAGGAATTGGATCCAGACATGCTTTGGATAGGGGAGAATAATGTGCTCTATTGCACGGTGAAAGAAGGAAGGTATCCGTGCAGGTTTTCAAGAAAGGCATATTATCAGATTGCCCAGTGGATTGAGGAGGAGGAAGGGAAATACCTCCTCAAGGTGGGTCTGATGGCATATCCCCTAAGAAGAGAGATTCCTTCGGGTCTAAAGAGGGACTAAATCCATATCAAAAGACTGTACTTTCGTCCCATTTAGGCATTCTCTTCTCTATAAAAGCGGTAAAGCCTTCTATCGCATTGGGGCTTACAGCTGCTAAGGCCATCATCTCCTTTGCATACTGATAGGCCTGCCATTCTGTCATCTCCACTTGGGCATAGAATACCTGTTTTGCCATGTATATGGCATACTTGCTCCCCTGGGCTATCTCCTTTGCCCAGGCAAAGGTCATCTCCTCTAATTGATCGTCTGGGAAGACCTTGTTTACAAGGTGGAATTCCATAGCCTCCCTTGCACTGAAAAGCCTTGCCGTCATGAGCATTTCCATGCACTTTTTCTGAGGGATTGCCCTGCTCACCGCCACAGTGGGGGTTGAACAATTATAGGAATAGATCAGCCCTGTCATTCCGAATTTGGCCTTCTCTTCCCCTGCTGTTACCAAATCACATGCAGCTACCAGGTGACACCCCCCTGCCATTGCAACCCCCTGTACCTGGGCTATGATGCACTGGGGTACTGTACGGATCAGGTACATCATCTTAAATGATGTGTGAAATAGTCTTCTGATCTCTGAGACAGGTCTGTTTAGGATCTCTGTCCTGTCGTGACCTGCACAGAATACATCGCCTCTCGCCCTCAAAATTATCACCTTTACCTGGTGTCTTTGGGCTGCATCCTCCAAACACCGGATGATCTCTTCCTCTGCCTCTCTGCCCAGGGCGTTCCTCTTCTCCGGTCTGTTGAGGGTCAAAAGGCCGATCTCATCTTTCTCTTCATAGAGTATGTACTTGTACTCCATCTCATCTCCTCCTAAGGGTGTTGGGTGTTTCGTAGGACCTTATGAGCTTCAAGCTCTGTGCCATCTCTTCTGGAAAATAGCATCAAAATCGATGAGGCCGAAAGAGGGCCCTAAGATCTCCCTTTCCCCTTGGAACATCTCTTTGGCCTCTTGGTGCATTTTTAAACCATTTTTTGGGGTTTGCTGCATTGCTGCACCAACATTTTGGTAAAACTAGGCCTTTTGATGGCGAAATTCCCTTGTGGAATATCTTTTGCTTCACCCTACCCTTAGGGCTTTGAATGGGGTGGGAGATGGAAACCAAAAGACATGTACCCATAGGCGTTACTTTCTATCCGGACTGGTGGTATGAAAATTATGGGATCTCCTTTGAGGAGAGATACTATTTTGATCCTGAATATAGGATTGAGGCCCAGATGGAGATGTCAAAGAGGTTGTATGAGAGGTTTGGGGACGTGGGTCTGGGGAACCCCAACCCAACTCCAAGGCCTCTTATAACATTTGGGATGGTCATGTTGCCAGCCGTATTTGGGTGTGAGATCGTATTTTCGAAGGATCAGCTCCCCTGGGCAATTCCCCTAAACCTCTCAGAAGACAAGATATGGGAGCTAAAAAAGCCAGATATACTCAATTCCTGGCCAATGACAGAGATCATCAAACAGATGGACTATCTGGAAGGTAAATATGGAAAGATAGTGGGAGATATAAATACCACCGGAGTCCAAAACCTTGCCCTAAAGATAAGGGGGGATAGCCTATACATAGACTATTTTGAAAACCCTAAACTTTGCCACCACCTACTGGGCATCTGTACCGAGTCTATAGTGGAGCTTTTTCAGTATGTCTACAAGAGGACAGGCACAGGGGCAATGGATGTCACCCCAATGGCAGATCCAAAGACCTTTGTGGTGCCAAATTGCACCGTTGAGCAGATCTCCAGGACCACCTATGAAGAGTATTTACTCCCGTATGATATCCAGATCTCTGAGGCCTGCCAGCCCTTTGGCATTCACCATTGTGGTTCTGTTGATGAGGTCCTGGAGGGATATAGCAAGATAGAGGGGCTTTCTTTTCTGGAAATAGGGTTTGGTTCCAATGTAAAGAGGGCAAGAGAGGTGCTTGGGCCTTCTGTGGCAATAAATGCTAGGATCAGTCCAGTACTCATGAAAAACGGAACCCCTGAGGAGATAGAGATGGAGGTAAAAAGGATTATAGATCAGGGTTCTCCCCTGGAGAATTTCTCCATAGACACAGTGGGGCTCACCTACGGCACACCTGACCAAAATGTCAGGGCAGCTATCCTTGCGGCCAGGGAATATGGGGTGATTGGAGATCAGAAATGTCAAAGACTATAGTGAAGGGAAAAGAAAGGGAGGTGATCATAAGCCCAGAGGCACCTTTCTGTGTCATAGGGGAGAGGATCAACCCTACAGGGAACAAGAGGCTCAGAGAGGGCTTAGAAAGGGGGGATTTAGGGATCCTCAGGGAGGAGGCAGAAAGACAAATAAGGGCCGGGGCTCAAATAATAGATGTGAATGTGGGGGTCTCAGGATTAGATGAGCCCTCTTTACTGAGGGATGCAATCCAGCTGATCCAAGGGTTCTCTGATGTGCCCCTATCCATAGATTCCGCAAATGTAAAGGCCTTAGAGGTAGGGCTTGAGGTTTATGAGGGAAGGTGCCTCATCAATTCCGTGAACGGAGAAGACTGGAAGCTAAAGGAGGTACTGGCCCTCTCAAAGGATTATGGTGCCTCTGTGATTGGGCTTACCATGGACGAAAAGGGTATACCGGCTGAGCCTGAGGGGCGCTTGCTCATAGCAGAAAAGATACTGGAAGAGGCTACAAAAATAGGGATAAGAAAAGAGGATGTAATAATTGATCCCATTGCCATGTCCCTGGCATCTGATCATAGGAGTGCCATTGTAACCTTAAAGACAATAGAATCCATAAGGTCGAGATTTGATGTGAACATAATAGTGGGCGCAAGCAATATCTCCTATGGATTGCCTGAGCGTCCTCTTATAAACTCCATCTTCTTAGGTGTGGCTATATACGCTGGCTTGACCTGTGCCCTCTTGGATCCCACAAGAAGTGAGATTCAGAAGGCAATATCCATAGGTAATATGCTCATGGGCAAGGACGAATATTGTCTTGAATATATAAATCTCTATAGGAGTCTAAACCCTTAACACGGAAAAGGAGAGCGGAAATTGGAATCTGCAGAAGAGGTCCTTGAAGGCTTAAAGGAGGCTATTATCAGAGGAAATAGAAAAGGCGCTTTAGAGCTGCTTCAAAGGTCATTGGAGCTAAAAGTGGATCCCCAAAAGATAGTAGATGACTATATGATACCAGCATTGAATGTGGTGGGGAAAAGGTTTGAAGAGAGGAAGATCTTTATCCCAGAGATGATGATAGCCGCAAAGAGTATGCAGGCATGTCTGGATGTCATAAAGCCACTTTTGCCCAAAGAGGAGGGGAAAAAGAAGGGTGTGGTGGTAATAGGGACTGTATTTGGGGATCTCCACGACATAGGAAAAAACCTCGTGGTGATGCTTTTGGAGAATTCTGGATTTGAGGTTATAGACCTGGGTGTAAATGTCCCCCCTGAGAGGTTTGTGGAGGAGGCAAGGAGGGTCAATGCCCAGGTGGTGGGGATCTCATCCCTCCTTACCACAGGGGATCCCTATGTGAAGAAGACGGTGGAGACACTTAGGGCCAGCGAAATAGGAGATCGGATAAAGATAATATGTGGCGGTGCAGCTCTCACACCGAACTTTGTCTATTCTATAGGTGCTGATTCCTATGCCCCTGATGCTGCCTCAGGGGTGAGTAAGATAAAGGAGATATTACAGATAGACAGCTGAACCTCCTCCGCTTAAATCAGATCTAAAAGAAGAGCTCCCATTGGATCCCTATCTGGTCACCTTCTTGCCATCCCACATAACTCTAAAGGCAGAAAGGGAAGAGACCATCCTTGAGATCTCCCGAAGGGCAGGGGTAGATATAGAAGGCCCATGCGGAGGTAGGGGTAGGTGTGGAAAATGTAAGGTTTTGGTTAAAAAGAGCAAAGGTATATCCGAGCCCTCAGAGGAGGAGAGGCAAATCTTAAAAGCCCTGATCTCTTCTGGATACAGGCTTGCCTGCCAGGCAGTCCTAAGAGATGAGACCACCATATCTATCCCAAAAGCGGAAAAATGCTCTGAGGTTAGGACAAATAAAGGGATCAAAGGAGGGTTTCCTAAGCTAAGGCCAGTCAGTTTTGTAGAATGGGAATTAGAAGAATCAGATATCAAGGCATGTCCTTCCAAGGAAGAGATAATCCTAAGAGGTCTTAAGAGAAAAGGGTTTAAGAGAGAGGCTAAAGTGGAACTGGAGCTCCTAAAGGGGCTACCACCTCTTCATGAGCTCCTGGAGAAAAGGTTAATTTTTGTCCTTTTAAAGGACGGTGAGATCCTAAAGATAGCTAAAGACCCCATCCAAAAGATATACGGGATTGCCTTTGATATAGGTACAACCACCATTGGTGGCTACCTGGTTGACCTGATGGAAGGCCAGGTGGCTGGCTCATTGGCAAGGCCAAATGCCCAGAGGGCCTTTGGCCATGATGTAATGAGTAGGGTCTCTTTTAGTATGGAGCATCCCAAGGGACTCACCCTTTTGAGATCTTCACTCTTAGAGTGCATGAACAAGATGGTAGAAGAGCTCTGCGACCAGATAGATATAAGACCCGATATGATCTGCGAGGGGGTATTGGTGGGGAATACGGTCATGCACCATATCTTTTTGGGGTTCCCCTTGAAGGATCTGGCCCACGCCCCTTACAGGCCCCTTACCACCAAAGCCATACGTCTTAGAGCAAAGGAGACAGGGCTCTTTCTTTCAGAGACGGGCCATGTAAACCTTCTGCCCCCTAAGGCCGCCTTTTTGGGCTCAGATATCGTAGCCGCTGTATTGGCTACCGGGATCCACAAAAGGAAGGAGCCAAGTCTCCTCATGGACATAGGCACCAACGCAGAGATCGTCTTAGGAAACAGGGAAAGACTCCTTTGCACCTCTGCTGCTGCAAGTCCTGCCTTTGAGGGCGCCCATCTCAAGTGCGGGACATGGTCCATGCCAGGTGCAATTGAGAGGGTAGAAGTAGAAGGGGGTGGACAGGAGATCAGGTTAAAGACTATAGGAGGCCTTACCCCTAAAGGAATTTGTGGATCTGGT
The DNA here is from genome assembly GCA_938002815.1 of uncultured bacterium. Taxonomy (GTDB): domain Bacteria; phylum Desulfobacterota; class DSM-4660; order Desulfatiglandales; family CALKZT01; genus CALKZT01. Next base: position 1,985 of record CALKZT010000020.1, on the reverse strand, counting down.
GTTATATCTGCCTTGGCCTCCTTCCTCAAAGCGGGCCTAATATCCAAAACAGGGAGACTATCCCATAAGATACCTTCAAGTAGGCTTAGGGAGGGGGAGGAGGGCCTCGAGATCCTGCTTTATAAGGGGGAGGGAGGGGAAGAGGTGGTGATAACCGAGAAGGAGATAGGGGAAATTATGTTGGCAAAGGGGGCCATTAAGGCAGGGATCCAGGTCTTGAGAAGGCATTGGAAAGGGGAAGAGATTTCCCAAGTGACGGTCACAGGGTCATTCGGGGCCTCTTTGGGGCCTTCTGATCTAAAAGAAATTGGATTGATCCCTTTAGGGGTTGCTGATACAATAAAGACAGTAGAGAATGCAGCAGGGATAGGTGCCTGTATGGCATTACTGGGCGTGAGAAAGAGGAAAGAGATAGAGAGAATTGTTAGTATGATGGAGTATGTGGAGCTCTCCCAAGATCCAGAATTTGAAGAGCTTCTGGTAGAAGGCCTCCTTTTGGAAGGTGCATAGATTGAAAAAAGAGAGGAAAAGACCTTTTGAATTTGAGGTTCTTCTTGAAGCCTTTCATGATGGAGTTGTTATAATTGAGGATGGAGAGGTTCAAAAGGTAAATGGAAGTTTTTGCAGGATAACAGGCCTTAAGAAGGATGCAATAGAAAATAGAACACTGTCGGAGCTGTCTAATAGTTCTCATGTATGCCTTCGTTCCGTCTCTGAAGCTTGTAGCCTCTCCCAGAATATGAAAAAGACAATAACTATACTTCGTAAGATGATCCAAGGAAATGAAATATTTATCACATCAACTCCTATAATTGAAGAAAGAAGTCTCAGGGGATTTATGGTTATAATCCGTGATGTTACAGAGCTAAAACACCTGCAAGAACAGGTATCTGAGCTTTCCGGACTGTATCTAACGGCGACCCAGGACGACACAAAACAAAAACTCATAGCAGATGGTATAATAGCAGAAAGCCCTTCCATGCGTAGGCTCATAGAACTTGTGATTCGCATAGCAAAGGTGGATTCCGTGATTCTCATAGAAGGGGAGAGTGGGACAGGGAAAGAGATCCTTGCACGCCTCATCCACAGGCTCAGTAGCAGGGCCAAAAATCCCTTTGTCTCCATTAACTGCGCAGCCATACCTGAGCCTCTGTTGGAGTCAGAACTCTTCGGATACGAAAAGGGTGCCTTTTCTGGTGCCCTAAGGGAGGGGAAACTGGGCCTCTTTGAATTGGCAGATGGTGGGACCCTTTTTTTGGATGAGATAGGAGAGCTACCTTTCTCCCTCCAGGCAAAGCTCCTCCGCTTTTTACAGGACCAGGAGATATACAGGGTAGGGGGTATTAGGCCGATCAGGCTGAATGTGAGAATAATTGCTGCCACAAACAAGAGGCTTGATGAGATGGTAGAAGGGGGGAGATTCAGGGAGGATCTCTTTTATAGACTCCATGTGGTGCCCATCTATGTACCCCCCTTGAGGGAGAGAAAGGAAGACATCTTTCCCCTTGCATGGAGGTTTTTGCAACATTTCAACCAGAAGTACAAGCAGGCAAAATCCCTTTCACCTGCCTTAATATCTTCCCTTGAATCCTATCATTGGCCTGGGAATGTAAGGGAACTCCAAAATATCATAGAGAGGCTCGTAGTGACCAGTGAAACCAACGTCCTAAGACCCAAGGACCTTCCCCTCCACATCTCCAAGGGGCATAAGATCAAAGGTGTGCTTGAGGATTCTAAGGAGCTTTCCATTAGGAAGGCCAGGGAAGAGGCAGAAAAGAGCCTTCTAATGGAGGCCTGCCTGGAAGGAAAGACAATGAGGGAGGTGGGAAGTATTTTGGGGGTACACCATTCCACAGTTATCAGGAAGCTTAGAAAATATGGGTTAAAGAGAGAAGGGGCTATTTAGACCCTCTGGTCCAGGGGAGAACAAGCTTTAGGAGAGGGTAGGTTGGTAAAGGAGATTGGATTGGTAAAGGAAATAAAGG
>CALKZT010000019.1 GCA_938002815.1 uncultured bacterium | reverse complement strand
TCAAAGACGATCAAATACCTATCTTTAACAGCCTTATAAGTAAAATTGTTTACTAATAAATCTATTCTCATTCTGGGGGAGAGACCGAAAACTGTTGCAAGTCTCAGACTAATCGAATTTCCTCTTTCTAACAAGGCTTCTTCTGCTTCTACTTTAGTTTTTCCATACAATGAAATAGGCCTAAGGGGAGATTCTTCTGTGCAAAATGATTCTTTCTCACCTATACCGTATCCAGAATTGGTGCACGGGTAAATGATAGCCTGATCTTTAGAGGCCAATTTTATTAGGCTGATGATAGCATCTCTGTTTGTAGTTATAGCTCCAATTTTATCTCTGTTGCAGAGTGGGGCTCCAACTAAGCATGCAAGTGGAATTATGATATCCACTCCCTTGAGCAAAGAATTTAGAAGACTTTCGTCTCTGGCATCGCCTCTTACGATATCAAACTTAGGATTTAGACAACATTCAAGGAGGGAGGTCTGTTTATACAAAAAGTTTTCTAATACAATAACTTGGTATCCTTTGGAGAGAAGTTCTGGGACCAGCACTGAGCCTATATAGCCAGCTCCTCCAGTTACTAAAACTTTTGTGCTCATTTTTCTTCCCCCTTGTAGTTTATTAGCTGTAAAAATCTAATTGGATCATTAGCAAGGGTAATATAGTCTTCTGGTATCCCTATATCTATGAAATAACCATTGGACATAGTTCCATAAAGAGAAGATCCTACCAATTTAGGAATCAAATCTTGTTCAAGTGAAAAAATCTTATTTGGTATCGACTCAAAAATTCTTTTTTCAAAAATGTATACACCTGAATTTATTAACACTGTTCCATTTGTAGATTTTTCTTTAAAAGAAATGACTCTACCTAACAAATCTATACTAACATTACCATATCTTTCGCCATTGTTTGTTTTTACCAAATTCAATGATCCTAATGAAAATTTCTGTTTGTGAAATGTGTAGAATTGTTTTAGATCTAATTGACAAAATGAATCACCGTTTAGGCATAGAAATGAGGTTGTAGATAATTTCTGGCAGGCTCTCTTTATTGCTCCCCCTGTACCGAGAGGTTTGTCCTCTACCGAGTATTCGATTTCTACACCGTGTTTCTCACCGTCACCGAAGTAGTCGATCACTTTTTGTGCTAAAAATCCCACAGCTAAAATTAACCTTTTTACACCTTGATTTCTTAAATAGATGATCAGGTATTCTAAAAAGGGTCTACCGTTTATCGGTGCCATTGGTTTGGGGACATCCTTAATTATACCTCTGAGCCTCGTCCCGAGCCCTCCGGCTAATATAATGGCCTCCAAGTTTAAGTCGTCGTGTATTGCCGCAGTTTCTTCTATAACTGCCATCTTCAAAAATCTATACGATTAGACTAGGCTGTTGCCCTTTTATAATTACGCCTCGACAATCTCATAAATTCATCCAAAGTATCAAGTACATAATTACAGTCTTCAATTTCAAGGTCCTGGTGTACGCCGATGTGCAAGCCATTGTTTCCAACATATTCTGCTACAGGATACTCACCTAGTCTATGACCTAAGAATTTGAAACCATCACATTGAGAAGGCATCGAGGCGAAGAGAGTTCTTGTCTCTATACTCTTTGATTCAAAATAATACATTAGTTCGTCTCTTGTAAACCAAGCCTCAGGTCCTACAATAATTGGAAGAGCATGGGGACCTATCTCCTCATCTGGATCCTTAGTGATTGTGTACAGATAAGGTTCATATTCAGCTAATTTTTCTAATAGATAATAAAGATTATGTCTCCTTTTCTGAAGAATTTGATCATAAATTTCAAGATTACCCAAGCCAATTGCGGCTTCTAATTCGTTCATTTTTGAAGAAAATCCGATCCTCTCGAAAAGAAATCTCATATCAGATTTTGTATCGTTTTTAAAACGCTTTGGACATAGGTTTTGAGACGTATTGAGTACACATATCTTACAATTACAGGCTCTACCATGACTCCTTAGGGATCTCAATATTGAAGCAATCTTCGTATTATCTGTGACCACTATCCCCCCTTCTACGGTTGAAATTATGTGGGCCACATAAAGGCTAAAAGCACCCATATCCCCTATTGTTCCAAGGGGTTTGCCTTTATAAAAGCCGCCGTGTGCTTCTGCAGCATCTTCTATTACGTGTAATCCATATCTATTTGAAATTTCTAAAACTTTGTCCATATCCGCTGGTTTTCCCATAAGATGAACAACCATAATTGCCCTTGTTCTATTTGTTATTTTTTCTTCGATCTTAGAGGTGTCTATATTTAAGGTTTTAAAATCTATATCCACAAAAACTGGAATGAAGCCTGCTTGTAGAATTGAGTTACCTGTTGCAACGAAAGACAAGGCAGGAACTATGATTTCGTCACCTCTTTCCGCTCCAAAGTCATATAGTACTGCACATGCCAATGCATCTGCATCTCCTCCCGATGCAACTGCAACTGCCTCTTTAACTCCAAGCAGCTCAGCAAATCTTCTTTCAAATTCCTCTACATATTTGCCACTGGAAAGTCTCTTGTTATTCAGTGCATTAATAATTAACTCTTTTGAAGATTCCGTCACTGTCAGTGTTCCAAAAGAAATTTTTCGCATCTTAAACTCCATTGTGGTAGTATATTATTTGACTCCCAAAGTTTTCGAATTTAAAAGGGACATGCAGGAGAAAATTCAAGGCTTCTATTAAGCGTTGCTTGTGTTCTGGTTTTACAAAAAATAGTATGAAGCCGCCGCCACCAGCTCCCAATGCCTTTCCTCCTATTGCACCATTCTTTTTGGCAATTTCATATACATGATCTAGGAAAGAATTAGAAACCTTGCTTGAAAGATTTCTTTTGATTTGCCAGGCTTCATCTAAAAGAAACCCGAAATCCGTAAGATCATTTTCTCCACTTAGTATATCAATCGAATCTGCTACCATCTTTTGTAGTCTTGATAACCGTTGTTCATTATCTTTTAAATTATTTAGTTTGTCAGCCTCAATTTGGGAAGCATTTCTGGAAAAACCTGAAAAAAATAGGGCAAGATGCTCTTGAAACATACTTAACCTTTTTTGTGAAAGCGGTACAGGAGTTACATCGATATCATTTTCTTTAAATTCAATCTTATTTAATCCACCATATGCAGTAGCAACTTGATCCTGTGATCCAATATTTTCTTTTATCATATTTTGTTCAATATGAATTGCTTCAAGTGCAAGTTTCTTTTTTGAGATAAGTTTTCCTTTGAGTGCATAAAGGGCGTTTAAGAGGCCAACAGTAAATGATGAACTTGAACCCAAACCTGATCTAGCTGGCAAATCCCCGTCATGATGTATTTCTAGTCCATCTTGTATCCCCATAAACCTGAGAGTTTCTCGAACTGAAGGGTGTATGATTTCTTCTATATTGTTAACTTGTTCTGTTCTTGAGTAAACAATTCTATGCTTGTGTTCAAAAAATGGTGGGAGAACCCTAACACTTATGTAACAATACTTATCTATAGTCGTAGAAAGCACAGCTCCGCCATTTTTCTTGTAATAAGCAGGGAAATCGGTTCCTCCACCAAAAAAGGAAATTCTATAAGGTGTCCTTGTAATCACCATTTTTGTCCCTCTTACTTAGGCTCCGCCCATGTCGGGGGAGAGGCTTGTTCCGCCAAAGTTTTTGTCCCTCGACTGGCTGATGGGCATCCACTTCGGGAATAGCAATCAGTGTGCCATTCTGGGGCCTCAAGTAATAAAGGCCATCTGCCTCAAGAGACAGGGCTCAATGTAAAAAACTTGACGGCTTGTCTCCTGGAGAGTCAAAACATCGACCCCATAGTGACCCTACGTCTTGGGATGGGAAATTCTTTCCTAAGGATCTCCAGAAGAAATGCTCAAAACGCCAAAACAGCTATGGCCCCCGGGTACCGTTTAGGGTAGGGGCGTCATGTTTTTATTTGTATGTGCTATAGTTTTAGGCCAACTAACGTTTTATCTACTGACAAAGCCTTTTCAAGAACAACTATGGATTCTATTTTGATACTCCAAGGGTTTAAATAAGCCTAAGGATTTCTTGGATGCGGTCTAACCCTTTGAGGTAACTTGTAGCATTTCAAATCCCTTCTTTTGGCCTATTCTGTGGAGTTGTTGTTGGCGTTTGAATCTTGTTTTTTAGTTTGAGGCTCTGCTCCCTTCAGCGCACCTGAATCAGTCATTTTTTCATTCTCTTTTAGGATTCTTTCTACTTCTTCAATGAAGATAATAAGCGCCTTCCTGGTCTTTGGATCAAGCCCTTCCAATTCCTTTATTATTCTTTCATTTAAAAGCATGTCCTATACCCACCTTGGGAGATTTCCTCTATTCTGTTAAATTGTGCAAGATCTCAGCCCCCTATGTGGGTCCCTTAAACCAAGGCTCAAATAGCAGAGAATAAAAGTAGAAATAAGCCCATGACCGGATGTCAGGGGCCACAACCAAAGGGACTTTTGGGGTTGTGTATGAAGGTCTTAGATTTTTTGGTGGAGCTGAGCGGGATCGAACCGCCGACCTCTTGAATGCCATTCAAGCGCTCTCCCATCTGAGCTACAGCCCCACAAAGTAGATATAACTTTAGCAGCTTTGACACCCATGTCAATCCCGTTTTGTTATACCCTTTCAAAAATCCGTTGAGCCCATATAACGTGGGCCCCTGAGGCTATCATTGGCTAAAATTAGGCTTTTTGGAAAGGTAGGGTGTCAATTTTTCAATGGGACCTAATTTTTTAAATGGGCGGGAAAATCCCGCCCGTTTCCCCTTAAAGGGCCTCTAACATGGCCAATATCTGGCTGTCCTTAAAGCCCTTAAGATGTCTTGCATTTGACCTACAGGAGGCATTGCAGAGTCCACATCCCTTACACAGGAAGGGATTTACTGCTGCCTTCCCCTGAAACCTTCCGCTGCCTTCGATGTAGGGTGCCTTGTATGGGCATACACTTACGCACACACCACATCCTGAGCAGGCCACCTGATCTACCTCGGCCACTATTCCAGAGGCATATACCTTCCCCTTGGAGAGGAGTCCAATGGCGTTGGCAACGGCAGCGCCTGCTTGGGCGATGCTTTCGTCAATGGGTTTGGGATAGTGAGCAAGCCCTGCCAGATATACACCCTCTGTGGCAAAGGAAGATGGGGCAAGCTTTACATGTGCCTCAACAAAGAAGCCCTGCTCGTCTATTGGGATCTTAAAGAATTTGGCTATTTGATCCACATCATTGGCTACGATGGCGCTTTGGAGAACAAGCAGATCTGGGTTCAACAACACATCCCTTTGTAATACATGGTCCTTTACCTTCACAGACAGACGACCGTCCTTTTCTTCTACAATAGGTTTATTTTCAAGCTCATATCTGATGAAGAACACTCCTTTTTCCCTTGCCTCTTTATACAGGTTTTCCCTCTCTCCATAGGTCCTCAAGTCCCTATAGAGGACGAAGACCTGCATATCCGGATTCAGCTCCTTTAGATGAAGTGCTGAGAGTACCGTATGGGTACAACATACCCTTGAACAATATGGTCTCTGTGGCTCCCTTGAACCTACACACTGGATAAATACCACTTGATTCAAGCTCTTTAGATACTCCGGTTTAGTTCTCATGTACATGTCAAAGTTGAGCCCAGTTACAACATTGGGATTGACCCCGTATAGATATTCTTTAGGCTGAAACTCCCTCGCACCGGTGGCAATCACAACAACTCCATGCTCCACAGTTCTCAGGTTGCCATTTTGGCTTATTTTGGTCTTAAAGTTCCCAACATAGCCTTCAACGTCCTTTATCTCTGCATTTGTCAAAATCTCTATGTTGGGGTCCTTGCTGACCTTATCTATGAGCTTTTGTAGTTCTTCCCTTACGTCTCTTCCATCCTTTGTCCTGTAGAGGAAATTGGCATTGCCTCCCAGCCTTCCTTCCCTTTCCACTATGGTGGAAGGAAATCCATTTTCTGAAAACCTGAGGGCAGCACTGATACCTGAGATACCTCCACCCACTATTAAGGCCCTTTGATTTAAGGGCAGTTCTAGTTCAGAGGAGGGTTCAAGGAGTAACACCTTGCTTACCGCCATCCTCACCAGATCCTTAGCCTTGTCTGTGGCAGCTTTTGGGTCGTCTTTGTGTACCCAGGAGTCATGGTTCCGGATATTTACGAATTCCAAGAGGTATTTGTTCAGACCAGCCGCAGCAAGGGTCTCCTGAAATAGTGGTTCATGTGTTTTAGGTGAACAGGCCGCTACTACTATCCTATTCAGTCCCTTCTCCTCTATTGTCTTGGAAATAAGGTTTTGGGTATCCTGGGAGCAGGAATAGAGGTTTACTGTGGAGTAAGTGACATAGGGTAGGGTAAGGGCATATTCTGCCACCTCCTTCACATCAACTACTCCCCCTATATTGATGCCGCAAGAGCACACAAACACACCCACCTGAGGCCTTTCACCCCTTATGTCCCTCTCCTGTGGAACCTGGATCTCCTTTATAAGGGTTCCCCTTTCGGACGCAATAATTGAGCCTGCTGCCTGTGCAGCGGCACCTGCTTCTATGACTGATTGGGGGATATCTTTTGGCCCCTGTACCACGCCGCATACAAATATTCCGGCTCTGTTGGTACTTACAGGCTCGAAGGTGTCTGTGTGGATAAATCCTCCTGATGTGAGGTCAAGTCCTAATTTTTTGGCCAGAGCGAGGGTCCCGGGGTCCATCTCCAGACCCACACTTAGCACCGCCATGTCGAAGGGCTCCTCGTGGAGGAGACCCTCTTCATCGGCATAGTGGATCATTACACCACCTTCTTTTCTGTTGGGAAGGAGGCTATGAATCCTTGCCCTTATAAATCTCACCTTGTGCCTGTTTTCAGAGTCATTATAGCATTGCTCATATCCCTTACCGTGGGTCCTCATATCCATGAAGAAGATGGCAGTATCCAGATCATAGGGGGCATGCTCCTTGGCCACAATGGCCTGTTTGATGGCATACATGCAACAGACCGAGGAGCAGTAGCTGTGCCTGGCCCGATTTATGTCCCTGGAGCCAACACACTGGATCCATGCTATCTTCTGGGGTTCCTTGTGGTCAGATGGTCTGATGAGATGGCCTCCAAAGGGCCCTGAGGCGGATAGGATCCTCTCAAACTCCATGGCGGTGACAATATCAGGTGTAGATCCGTATCCATAGAGAGGGATCTCCTTGGGATCAAAGGGCCTAAATCCAGGGGCCAGGACCACTGCCCCCACATTCAAGGTAATATTTTCGGTCTTGTCCTCGAAGTTGACCGCCTTGGCAGGGCAAAATTTCTGACAGGCCCCACATTTCTTTTTCTTTAGGTAGATACAGTGCTCTTCGTCAATTAGGTACTTTAAGGGGACGGCCTGGGGATATAGGAGATAAGAGGCCTTTCTCTTTATGAGCCCCTGGTTAAACTCGTCATCCACCTTCACCGGACACTTTTCTGCACATACCCCACAGGCCACACATTTGTCCAAGTCTATGTATCTTGCCTTCTTTTCCACCACCACAGTAAAGTTTCCTGGCTCTCCGGTGATATCCACCACCTTAGACATGGTCAAAAGCTCCACGTCTTTGTGCCTCCCCACCTCCACTAACTTGGGTGAGAGGATACACATGGAGCAGTCATTGGTGGGGAATGTCTTGTCCAGTTGGGCCATCCTTCCTCCAATGGAAGGTGAGGCCTCCACCATGTATACCTTGTAACCTGCATTGGCCAATTGAAGGGTTGCTTCAATACCTGCTACCCCACCACCTACCACCATTACAGAACCCACTTTTGGCATCTTTTCCTCCTCCTATGCGGCTATGGGATATTCCAAAAATTTTTTCAGTGAATCTGGTTTTACCTTATCCCTAAGAGGGCTTGGGCCTAGTTCCTTTATCCTCTGGGTCATCTCCCTTGCAATCTCTGCAAATCTGACACCCATGGCCGATGAGAGGTTAAACATCTCACAGCGTTCTGGCTCCAATCCTACAGATCTTAGGATCTCCTTAGCCTGATTAACCCTTCTCTTTGCCATCAGATTCCCCTTTAGAAAGTGACATTCCCCTTCAAGGCAACCGGCCACAAATACCCCGTCCACACCTGATTCAAAGGCCTTTAAGATGTGGATTACATCTACCCTACCTGTGCAAGGAACCTGTATTATCTTTACGTTGGCAGGGTAATTGAGCCTCATGGAACCAGCCAGATCAGCAGCTGCATAGGCACAATACTTACAACAAAAGGCCAATATCTGAGGTTCAAAAGTCTCTTCCATGATCTCCCCCTTTATCCTTCATAGACGCGCTGTAAGGGCTACTGTCTTCGCCAGCAATTGCTCGTCTGTGAAGTGCTTTAGTGTTATTATCTTTGCAGGGCACTCAGCGGCACAAACTCCACACCCATGGCAGAGGGCCTTGTCTATGTGTGCATGGCCATCCTTTATATAGGGGACTCCATAGGGGCATGACCTCACACAGGTAAGACACCTTGCGCACCTTGTGGGATCAAAGACCTCGGCCACCACTCCACCCACTGTGATCAGGTCTTTGGAGAGGATGGTCATGGCCCTAGAGACCGCAGCCCTTGCCTGAGCTATACTCTCCTCCACGGGCTTAGGATAGTGAGCAAGCCCTGCCATGTATATCCCATCAGAGGCAAAATCCACTGGCCTAAGTTTTGGGTGTGCTTCTACCAGGTAACCATCCGCATTCACAGGGACCTTAAAGGTTTCGAAGAGCTCCTTGTTGGGATTTGGCCTGATCCCGGCGGCCAAAACCACATAGGCCGGATTCAAGAGGAGTTCTGTGCCCAGTATGTGGTCCTTGAATTCCACAATAACCCTTTCACCCTCAACCCTTACCTGAGGAGGTGAGTCAATATCGAACCTGGTAAAGATTACACCAAGCTTTCTCGCCTTCATGAATAGATCTTCTCTTAGGCCATAGGTCCTCATGTCCCTGTAGAGCACTATCACCCTTCGCTTTGGATCCAGGGACTTAATCTCTACTGCCGTCTTTACAGTGTGTGTGCAGCAAACCTTGCTACAATAGGGAAACTCCTCGTTCCTGGAGCCTACACACTGGATGAACACCACATCCCCTGTTTCCTGAAGGCCATTCGGCGAATCCAAAAGGGCATCAAATTCCAGATGTGTTAAGATCCTTGGGCTATTCCCATAGGAGAATTCTTTGGGTCTGTATTCGTGTCCTCCAGTGGCAAGGACAGTGACCCCGTGGGAGATCAATCTTTCCTCCCCACTTTTCTTCATCTTTATTGTGGACCTAAAATCTCCAGGAATCCCCCCTGTGGAGACTACCTGGGATTCCATAAAGACCTCTATCATTGGGTGGGAGAGTACCTCCTTTTCCAACCCTTCCACATACTCCCTTATGTCCTTTCCATCCCAGGTTTTTTGGAGCCTTTTGGCTATGCCTCCTAAGGTGGAGGTGGACTCCACAAGGTAGGTCTTTATATTGTTCTGGGCAAAGCCAAGGGCTGCCTCCAGACCGGCAAGGCCTCCTCCCACCACAAGGGCTGCTTTTTTCACAGGGAGGTCTACCTTATATAGGGGCTCTAAAAAGAGGGCCTTGCTCACGGCCATCCTTACAAGGTCCTTGGCCTTCTCTGTTGCCTTTTCGGGTTCAGTCATATGTACCCATGTCCCCTGGTCCCTTATATTAGCCATCTCAAAGAGATAGGGATTTAGTCCGGCCTCCTTGATGGTCTCCTGGAAGAGGGGCTCATGTGTCCTTGGGGAGCAGGATGCCACAATGACTCTGTTAATGGCCTTCTCCTTTATGGTCTCCTTGATCCGTTCTTGGGTATCCTGGGAACAGGTGAAGAGATTTTCCTCTGCATGGACCACAAAGGGAAGACCCTTGGCATATTCTACCACCTCGCTCACCTTTGCAACCCCACCTATGTTTATGCCACAGTTACAGACAAAGACGCCTATCTTCGGCTCCTCTCCTCTCACATCCCTTTCAGGAGGCAATGGCTTTTCCTTGGTAAGGGTCCCTCTCACCTCTGCGAGCAATGCCCCTGCAAGGCTCGCTGCGGAAGAGGCCTCCATTACAGAAGAAGGGATGTCCTTTGGTTCCACGAAGGCCCCGCAGGCATATATACCAGGGATTTTGGTGGCTACGGGGATCAGGGACCCTGTCTTAAGGAAGTTATGCTCGTTTAGATCGACCCCGATTTTTGAACAGAGTCTGGCCACTGAATCAGGCGCCTCCATACCCACTGATAGGACCACCATGTCAAAGGTCTCCTCCTCAAGGGAGCCGTTTTCATCGGCATAGCGCACCACTACATTGGAGTCCTTATCCTCCTCGAGGCTATGTACCCTGCACCTATAAAACTTTATACCCTTCTCCTTCTGGGCCCTCTCATAGTATCTTTCAAAGTCCTTACCGTAGGTCCTCATATCCATGTAAAAGATGGAGGTATCAAGGTCGTAATCCTTTGCGTGTTCCTTTGCGATCACTGCCTGTTTTATGGCATACATGCAGCAGACAGAGGAACAATAGGAGTGTGTGGCCCTATTGATATCCCTAGATCCAACGCACTGTAGCCATGCAATCTTCTTGGGTTCCTTATGATCGAAGGGTCTGATCAGATGACCCTGGTATGGACCCGAGGCAGAGAGGATTCTTTCAAATTCAAGGGATGTTACAACATTCTTTAGCCTCTTATATCCATAAGGGCTCAGCCTGGAAGGATCAAAGGCCTCGAATCCAGGTGCAAAGATAATGGCACCTGTGTTTATCTCTAATATTTCGTCCCTATCCTCATGGTTTACTGCCCCGGCCAAGCATGCCTTTACACACTGGTAGCATTCAGAGCAGATACCACATCTAAGGCACCGAGCGGCCTCTTTTTGTACCATCTCTTCGGTGAAACCAAGGGCTATCTCCTTGAAGTTCCCCCTTCTCTCCTCCATAGCTAGCATGGGCATCTGTACCCTTGGGACCTTGGCTTCTTTAGATGTATCGGGCCTTTCGTAGCTCCAGTCCTTTTTCCTCCCCTCCTTTAAATCCTCGCCCTTCAAATATCGCTCTATGCTGATTGCGGCCTCTTTCCCACATTCCACTGCCTCCACAACACTCTTGGGGCCATAAAAGACATCTCCACCGGCAAATACCCAGTCTATGTTGGTCTGAAGTGTTACTGGGTCTGCCTTGATCCCACCCCTGGATATCTCGACGCCCTGATCGCCTATGCCCTCCATGTTGGCAGCCTGTCCTATGGCCACCAAGGCATTCTCGCACTCCAGGGTCATAAGCTCCCCTTCATCATATTTGGGATTAAAGCGGCCCTCTTCGTCAAAGACAGAGACGCATCTCTTAAACAGTATCCCCTTTAGCTTTCCGTTTTCCTCCAGAAACTCTTTGGGGCCCCATCCATTTATTATCTCGACACCCTCTTCTAAGGCCTCCTCTATCTCGTATTCCCAAGCAGGCATCTGGTGGCGGGCCTCAAGACACACAAGTCTTACCCTCTCTGCACCCTTTCTAAGGGCAGTTAGGGCCACATCTATGGCCACATTGCCACCACCTATTACTACCACATCTTTTCCTATCTCTACATCCCTTCCCAAGGCCACTTCCCTCAAGAAATCCACACCCTTTATCACCTGAGGGAGATCTTCCTTAGGGACATTTAAGCTCCTTGAGACATGGAGACCAATGGCCAAAAATACCGCCTTATAACCCTCAGACCTAAGACTCTCTAAGGTAACGTCCTTTCCAAAGGCCACATTGGTCTTCATCTCCACTCCAAGGGCCTTTATTGTCTCTATTTCATCGTTCAGGACGTCTCTGGGGAGCCTGTACTCGGGGATACCCACTGCCATCATACCTCCAAGTACAGGGAGCTTTTCAAATACAGTGACCTTATATCCCTTTCTTCTCAAGAAATACGCACAGGATAGACCAGCAGGGCCTGATCCAATGACGGCCACCTTCTCATCTCTTTCCCCTTCCACCTTGGGGATGTACCTCTCCTTTGTCTCCCTCTCAAAGTCTGCAAGAAATCTGTGGAGATACCTTATGGCCAAGGGCTCATCCACCTCTTTTCTGGTGCACTCTCCCTCACAAGGATGATGACATACCCTCCCACATATCCCAGGGAAGGGATGACTATCTTTGAATAGCTCCAAGGCCTCTTTGTATTTCCCCTGGTTTATGAGGGCAATGAAGCCTTGTACACTCACATGGGCAGGGCACCCCACCTTACAGGGAGCAGTTCCACGTTTTGTAATGGCATAGGCACCTGGCATGGCCTGTGGGTAGAGCTTATAGGTGGCCTTCCGATTATTGAGCCCCATGTTATAGGCATCCTCTACATCTATGGGGCAGACTTTGGCACACTCGCCACAGCTCGTACACTTCAAGAGATCAATAAATCTTGCCTTTTTTCTTACCTTTACCTTGAAATTTCCTGCCTCTCCTTCCACAGATTCTATTTCACTGTTGGTCAGAAGCTCTATGTTCAAATGCCTTCCTGCTTCAACAAGTTTGGGAGAAATTATGCACATAGAGCAGTCATTGGTGGGAAATGTCTTATCAAGCTGTGCCATTTTCCCACCAATAGCAGGTGATTGTTCAACAATATAGACCTTGAATCCTGAATCTGCTAGATCTAAGGCACTTTGAATGCCAGCTATTCCACCTCCTACCACTATTACAGAACCGACTTTGCTTTTGTCCATGTTAAAACCCCCATATCCTCTTCACTATTTTTTTATGATTCTGCCTTCATCTGTCCTTTGTGTGAAACCAATTCTATCCAGATATTCCAATATAGGAACGGCTACAGTCCTCCCATAGCCAAAGGCACTCTTGCAGTCTTGTATGGTGAAAATACCTTTTTGTTCAACTACTTCTATTATTCTCCTTTTTATTTCTTCAAGGGCTTCTATGTTTAAGAACCTTCCGTCATTTACACGAACAAGCAGCTTTTTTGCCCTCAAATAATTTAAGACCTTTTTTATCTGATCCTTTTCCACTTTCCTCTCATGGAATTTCCAAATAGTGTCTGCACTAAATGGAAAAAGGTGGGCATTTTTAGAAAATTTCAATATAAGCTCACTCAAGTGCGTCAGCTCAGAGGGTAATCTCATGTCCGTGAGGGAGGTGATATAGCCCCCTTCCTCTATGTCCAGAGAGCCTTCCTCCACCAGCTCTTTGAGAAGTTGTTCAACGACTTCTTCACCCAAGTCCAGAAATGTCTTTCCGTATATGATCCCAAGACGTTCGGTTATCTCCTGTTTTTTGACACATATTTGAATAGGCTTCAGAGATAGTGTTGAGTTAACTATCTCAGAAATTGTGGCTTTTA
>CALKZT010000018.1 GCA_938002815.1 uncultured bacterium | reverse complement strand
TCATATGCCGGCCTATAAGAACCTGATTATCCCCCTCAAATCCACAAGGGTCCACAGGATCTTAGGAGGTGATTACGGGGAAAGGGATGACATGGCCATAGACCTCTTAGACGACATGGGTTTTGAAAGGGATTCCCAGGTACCCTTTAAAGAGACAGGGAATTTGCCACACGGTTACCTAAAGAGGTTAGACCTTGCCAGGGCCCTGGCCTTGAGACCAGAGGTCCTCATCTTGGATGAGCTCTTTTCCGGGATGTCCATGTCTGAGGTGGCAGGTACCCTTCCAATCATAGAGAAGCTCTCCATGGAGGGTATGACCATAGTGATGATAGAGCATCGCCTGAAGGAGCTCTTCAGGGTGGCAAAAAGGATCATGGTCTTGAACTTTGGAGAGAAGATAGCAGAGGGCAGTCCA
This sequence comes from uncultured bacterium, assembly GCA_938002815.1. Lineage (GTDB taxonomy): Bacteria > Desulfobacterota > DSM-4660 > Desulfatiglandales > CALKZT01 > CALKZT01. The sequence goes on along the minus strand of CALKZT010000018.1, from coordinate 19,726 downwards.
GAGGAGATCATGGAAAACGAAGAGGTAAAGGCAGCCTATTTGGGCGTAGAGGCAGAGTGGGAGGAGGAAGGTGAGTGAGCCCATGCTCCAGGTAAAGGACCTTATGGTCTTTTATGAAAACGCCTTGGCCATAAACAACCTCTCCTTCCATGTAAATGAGGGGGAGATACTGGTAGTCTTGGGGAGCAACAGTGCAGGAAAGACTACCCTCATGAATACGATCTCAGGCCTCATATGGGACATGAAAAAGAAGGAGGACAGAAAGGGCGGCACCAGGATCACTGTGATGGGGAGCATCCTATTTGATCAGAGGGAGATCTTGACAGTAAAGCCCACGGAAAGGGTGAAGATGGGCATAGTCCTCTGCCAGGAAAGACACCCGGTTTTTAGAGAGAGTCATGTCTTAGAAAATCTGAAGATCTCAGGTTATCTCAACCCCAAAAAGGTCACCAAACAGAGGATAGAACAGGTCTTTGAGCTCTTCCCACCGCTCATAAGGCTAAAAAGTAGGAGGGCAGGGCTTCTAAGTGGGGGAGAACAGCAGATGCTCGCCATAGGCATTGCGTTGGTAGCAGGCCCAAGGCTCCTTTTGATGGATGAACCCCTCTTGGGATTGGCCCCAATGATACAGGCAGATCTGGCCAATTCCATGGTACGCATAAGGGAACAGGGGATAACACTTCTGGTCACAGAGCAGTTTGCAAGGCCACTTTTGCCCGTGGTGGATAGGGGATATGTGGTGGAGAATGGGATGCTTGTCTTTGAGGGCACAAGGAAAGAGCTAAGGGAAAACCCTGAGATAAGATCAGGCTATTTGGGAATTTAGCCCATGGAAGAGAAGGCAAAAAAGGGGATTTATGGGCTTTTTAGGGAAATGACAAAGGCCTCAGGCAAAAGGACTGCTGTAATCTACCTGGGAGAGGAAATAGCCTTTGAGGAACTAAAGGGTCTTGTGGATAGGCTCTCCTCCGCATTCCTTAGCCTGGGGGTCAAAAGGGGGGATCGGGTGATCCTCTATCTTTACAATATCCCACAGAACGTCATGAGCTTCCTGGCGCTCCAAAAGATAGGTGCGATTCCTGTACCTGTGGCACCGGTATATGGTGCTTATGATTTGGCCTATCTTGCAAGAGACAGCCAGGCCAAGCTCATAGTCTGCATGGATTCCAATTTTAACTATGTAAAGGAGATCCTGAGGGATTCGCCCATAGAACAGGTAATTGTGACAAACATGGTGGATATGATCCCCTGGTGGAAAAGGGCCCTCCTGAGGGCCTTTGACAGGGTCCCAAGGGGTAAACTTCCAAAAGGTGAAGGGATTCATTTATTCCTTGACCTGATCAGGGCAAAAGAGGGCAAAGACTTGGAATATATCCCCCCAGACCCTGAGGACATCTGCCTTTTACTCTATACAGGGGGAACCACAGGCTTCCCAAAGGGAGTCCCCCTCCCCTCTGGGCTCTATATAGAGAGGATGTCGGAATGGCGTAAGGCAAGCGAGGGGGTTGTACCCATGGGAAAAGGGATTAGCCTCCTTGCTGCTCCCCTCTACCACATCATAGGCCAAATGGATGCCATGAGCCCCCTTTGCATCTCAGGGGAACCCGTAGTGATGATGCCAAGGGTGGTCCTGGATGCCATGTTTGAACACATCCAGAGATACAAGGTGACCTCCACCTTTGCGGTGCCCACCCTCTATCGGATGATACTGGAGCACGACAGACTCCATCAATACGATCTGAGTTCCCTCAGATACTGTGGGACAGGTGGGGATGTCCTGCCCATTGAGGTGGGCAGGAGATGGAAAGAAAGGTTCGGAATCCCCCTCTACCAGGGTTATGGAAGCACAGAGCTCTGCGGCGCCATAACACTCTCTTACAGCTCCTTTGGTCCACCACCGGATGGCTCTGCCGGAAAGATCTCTCCCAATTCAGAAGGGCTCTTGGTGGACCCCGATACCCTCCGGCCCATAGAAGGTGACACAGGTGAGTTACTGGGCACCTCCCGTTATGCCGTAAAGGGCTACTGGAACAAACCCCAGGAGACCAAAGAGTGCTTCATAGAGAGGGAAGGCAAGGTATGGTATCGCACAAAGGATATCGTGCGAATAGACGGAGATGGCTGGCTCTACTTTGTGGATAGATCTGTGGATATGATAAAACACAAGGGCTATAGAATCGCAGCTGCGGAGATAGAGAGGGTGCTCCAGGAACATAAGGCGGTCCTTGCAGCTTGTGTGGTAGGGGTCCCTGACAAAAAGGTGGGGGAAAGGATCAAGGCCTTTGTGGTCCTAAAACCCGACATCAAAGGTGTGAGCAGCTATGAGCTTATCAGATGGTGCAGGGAGAGGCTTGCACCCTACAAGGTCCCCCAATACATCGAGTTCAGGGACATGCTTCCCAAATCCAAGGTAGGCAAGATGCTACGGAGGGAAATCAGGGCAGAGGAGTTAAGAAAGCTCTCATCCAAATGATATCCCCTTTTTAGATGAGACACAATTGCAGAGCCTCACAACAAAAAGGATAATCTTTTATTTATCTTTTTTGGTAGCTCTATATTTGACCAGCCTGTACCACTACCTACTCTTCCATACGGCTGTGGAACTCTTTTCTGTCTTGGTTGCCTGGATGATGTTTGCCATTGTCTGGGCAACATGGGACAAAGAAACCTCTGGGTTCTACTTCTTCCTTGGGACTGCATATCTTTTTATAGGGACCATTGACCTGATCCACACCCTTGCCTACAAGGGCATGAACATCTTTCTCGGTTACGATGCAAATCTCCCTACACAGCTTTGGATATCTGGAAGGTATTTAGAGGCTATGAGCCTATTTACATCATTTTTTTATCTAAAGGAGAGACCAAGGAGATACAGTATCATCTTCGTATACCTCTTTGTTTCTTTGATCTTAGTTTGGTCTATATTTGGAAGGATCTTCCCAGATTGTTTTATAGAAGGCAAGGGACTCACAAAGTTTAAGATCATAAGCGAATACATCATAAATTTTATCCTCCTTGCTGCCATCTTTTCTCTAAAGAGACATAGAGATAAGTTTTCTCCACTGACTTATAGACTCATGTTTTCTACGATCATATGCACTATGATCGCAGAGTTGTTTTTTACCTTGTATATAAGTGTCTATGGAATCCCAAATATGCTTGGGCATTACTTCAAACTTATCTCTTTTTATCTTCTTTTTATGGCAGTTGTTCAAACTTCAATCAGAGATCCTTTTAGCACTCTCTTCAAGAATCTAAAGAGAAAAGAAGAGGAACTATTGAATGAAAGGCAATCTCTACTGGATGCCCTAAAGAGGATCCAGGTCCTTGAAGGACTTTTGCCGATCTGTAGCTCTTGTAAAAGTATAAGAGATAAAGACGGCAATTGGGTGCAGTTGGAGTCATATGTGGCATCACATATAGGTGCTCAGTTTACCCATGGTATCTGTCCAGAATGCATGAAAAAACTCTACCCTGAATATTGCGAAAAGATAAAGACAGAGCAGTAGTTAGGCCCCATAATCTCTCACATGAAGATCAAACCCAGGGGTAACATAAAGAGAAGAATTCTCCTGGCCTTAAGGGTACAGGAATTCCTTAGAAAAAAGGTGATGCTTAGGGCCTTAAAAGATGGTGTGGAGGTAGTAGGAGGAGTAGATGCCGCCTTCAAAGGGAGGAAGATAGTGGCAACGGTAAGCCTGTTCAGCTTCCCTGCACTGCTGCCCCTGGAGGACAAAAGCCATGTGGGGGAACTTAGCTTCCCATATATTCCTGGGTTTTTAAGCTTTAGGGAGGGGCCTGCTATCCTGATGGCCTACAAAAAGCTGAGTTTCAAGCCTCAACTCCTCCTATTTGACGGCCAGGGGATTGCCCATCCAATGGGCCTTGGGATTGCCTCCCACTTGGGGGTACTATTGAAAATTCCCACCATTGGTTGTGCAAAAAGTAGGCTCCTTGGGGAATATCAGGAGCCAGGGCCCTTGAGGGGCCAGTGGAGCTATCTTTATAGGGGTAAAGAAAAGATAGGTGCAGTTTTGAGGAGCGTGGATCATGTAAAGCCAATTTTTGTATCTCCAGGCCACCTTACAGACATAGAATCGTCTGTGGCCTTTGTGCTTTCCTGCACGACCCGATTCAGGACCCCTGAGCCCATAAGGAGGGCAGATGTTATATCCAAGGGCATAGCAAAAGGTCTATGAGTGTGCGGACCCCATTGAGAGAGGAGATTTTAGGAAAAGTTTATACCGCTATCTGTCCCTTCCATAGAATTTTAAGGGCTTCGGCAACCTTATAGCGTACCGAGAAAAGAGTGAATCAGTATGGACCTATTCCCTCCCCTGTTGGATCGGCCTACGAGCTACATAGTTGATCCAGGGGTAGTCTACTGGAAATTTCAGGATGGTTTTCATGAAATCCCGTTAACACGAAGCCCTATTGGGTTTTTCTTGGGTTATTCTTCAACATATTGCTTTGGTCACGCAATTTAGGGGAAAACCGGCATCCTCCTTGTTTTAAAAAAGGCAAACTATGGTATCTAAAAGAGTCAAGAGATAAAGCTGATAACTTTGTCCTGAGGGTTGACCATTGACATAGAGAAGATTGCTTAAAAGCTGAGGGACTTGATTATGGGAGAGATTCTCCAGGAATTTAGAGATCTTAAAGTCTCGGTCACTTCATAGTTTAGTGGGTACAGGCTTGCCATTGAGTCTATTAGTCAAAGGATCTCTGACCTTGAAACAAGACAAGGAAATCTGGAAGCTGAATTGAGGGATATAAGAAAGGCAGTCGATGGGACTAACAAGAGGGTAGATGAATTAAGGGTGGAGGTGAAAACTGAGATAAACCTAAATACACAGAGAATTGATCAGATAAATTGGAGGATAGATGACCTCTCAACTGAGGTATCGTATATAAGGGGAGATCTCAATAGGGCACTATCCCAAAAAGAGATTATTGATGATGTGCTCACAAGGATCGGGAGGCTCGAAGTGAGGGTTTTGGAAGCTGGTTAGACTGGGGTAATATTATAGGCGCTTATATTTCATTTGGATCTATCGTAGGCTAAAGGGTGCTACTACCAAAATGGATAGGGTAAAATCAATGTAAGCCTCCCGCGTTGATGAAACTTGAGTTTAGGCAAGGTGTATACAAACTCTCAGAGTGGCCATGATATAATTTGTAATAGTCACCACCCAATCTGACACCCCCCTCTTAGTAGCTCAAGCTGTCATCTCATATCCTATCATTTTTTCTCGGAATAAGGGGATAGAACCCATGAAGCTCAATCGGCTTCTTGCCATAGCAGTCTTTTCCTGAACAAGCTCTTTCCTCATTATACTCTCCTAACCAGTCGTCCAGATCCGCCTCTAATTCCTCAATGGATCAATAGACTTTGGTCCTAAACTCATCCAGAATTGTCCTATGAAGCCCCTTACAAATCCCATTGATCTGAAAAGACTTCGCTTTGTCGTATGCTCAATGCCTTCCACCTGAAAATGAGGCTCATATTCATGATTCAGAGGATTCCCACAATACTCAGGCCCACGATCCTTTAAAATCCTCAAAGGCAAAGCCCCATTCCCCAAAAAGGCTAACACCCGACTGGCCACCAAGGAACCCTAAAATGATACCTTCTTGGGCCACCTTCGCCTCCAAGGCCTTCAACCGCTTCTTAAATGTCTCAAGATTATGCCTCTTCCACACACCTCACCAGGAAAAATACCCTAAGAGCTCAACTCATTAGCAACCCTAAGCTCTCCCCACGCAGGCCTATTCAAAGCCATCTGGCAAACTGCCTCTTCCACCTCCACATCTACACTATTTTTCGGACAGGGCTTATTTCTGCTTACCTCCTGAAGGGCAACTTTCCTCTGAATCACCTTCTCCTCAAACGTCATAATCACATTCCCCCTTTCTCCCTCTAATAATCTCTCTTTACCATATCTAGGAAGGAATGTCAGATTAAGTTTTAGCTAGTTCAACAGTCCCGAGACTAAATTAGAAGTAGGCCTCCTAAGGGTTTTTAATTAGGTCCAAGAGTTCCGAAAGTGAAGGGATAATCTTATCTGCACCCGCATTTGTGAGCCCCTCTTCTGTGCCCACACCCGTGAGCACACCTAAGCTAAAAACACGTATCTTTCTCCCAGCCAGGATATTAATTTCTGCATCGCCCACATAGACTGCTTCATACCTTTCGATTCCAAGCCTTGAAAGTGTCTCTTCTATCGCCTCCTTAAGGGCTTCAAGCCTCGGGGTGCTTTTGTTGGCTATCAAAAAAGAATCAAAGCTCTCTTTTATGTCTATGCCGTGCCTTAGAAATATAGCTTCAACCGCACAAATATCCCATGTGCTCGTAACAATGGAGGCCCTTATTCCCATGCTCCTAAGCCCTTTTAAACATTCCTTTACCCCAGGGAAGATCTCACACTCTCTCTCGTAATGAGAGGAAAACCACTTCGCGTCCTTCTCTCTGAGCTCTTTCAAAAGCCTTTCCCTTTGGAATACTCCTTCTGGCACAAGTAATGGCCACGGATCCAGCCCCCTGTTCATGGCATCCCTTAGTCCTTCCTGAGAAGGAAGAATCCCATAAGGTCCAAGGAGCCTCTTTGCCATCTTAAAGAAAAACCCCACTGAATCTATTAAGGTTCCATCCAAATCAAATATCACGAGTTTTGGAGTAAATTCCCTTACAATTTCAACCTCTACCTCATCTTGGTCTTCTAACCCAAAAAAATCCCTTAGTTTTACAGATGAAACAATCTCCAAAGTATTCTCATGTACCCAGACCAGCTCCTCTGGGAAAATCACAGCGCAGGGGATATCCCCTATTCGGGCCTCTAAAAGGGAGGCATTGCAGAATTGGGGCAGAGGGGATCTGAGCACCTTTCCGGCCTCCTTCACAGATATCAAAAACCTAAAATCCTCTTCAGAAACCTTAAGATTTAATGTCCCCGGAAAAGGCTCAAAGCCGAAAAAAGCCCTTATCCCCTCCTTCACCCACCCTATGGCCATAAAATCTTGGCCTTTGCCTATCCCAGAGAAGAGCCTGCCCTTTACCCTAAGCTTCTGAATCATTGAAACCACTTTTTTCTGGGAAAGTCGTCCGGATGCGAGGGAACATCCCTACCCTTAACCATTGATTTCAACCTCCGAACCACCGGATGATCATCACCTAAGATCTCCTTCACTGAACTGATTGCCCTCCCTAAGCTTTGATCTAAATGGGGTTGAATAGAAGCCCTTACATCCTCAGGGAGAAGCTCGTAGGCCTTCTCTAAATTTTGGCTCCACTTGGGGAGGTAGTGTACATCTACTCTATCCTTGTGGTACACATATCCCTCAAAGGCACCTACGGACGCGGCAAATTCATATAACTGGCTATAGAGATCCATCTCATCCTCCTCCTTACTATATTATTATTATCAAAATTCTCTGACATTGAGCTACCTGTCAAGCCGTGAAGAGCTGACCAGTTCTTCGCCTAAAAAATTTTAAAGAAACTCCATCTAAAACTCTTTCAAATCCTCTGTTTAAGGCATTCCTTTCCCCGTCCTTTGATAAAGGGGTCTAACTAAAGATCCTTATCTGCTGTATAACTTTTTAGGTCCAAAGGCATAAGCATAGCTTATTGAAGGATAAAACCTTTTAAATTGACACCTTACACCCCCAATTGTATCCATGTAGACAAATAAAAGTCTTTATCCCAAACCATAGGTGGGCGATAGCATGTTACCTTTTAGAGACACATTCTTTATGATTCAAAACAAGTGGATATTCTACCTTATTTCTGGATTAGTTGTAGCCTTCGTGGTGCTTGTTTTCTTTTATTATGTTGCTACATGGAAAAAAGCTTTGTCTGGCAAAACAAATACAAATAAAAGGCCTAATATTCGCTCACTTTTCATTGCTATAAAAAATGTCTTTTTAGGTATTAGGATTTTTAAAGATGATATTTTAGCAGGAATAATGCACTTTTTGATTTTTTGGGGTTTTTTTGCACTTTTAATTGGAACTATACTCCTCTCAATACATGAACATATCGTAAAATTCCTAATGGGTAATATCTATATCGTGTTTTCGGTTATAATGGAAATTGCTGGGCTCTTCCTCATCTCAGGAACAGTAATTGCGATTTTTAGGAGATACATCCTAAAAGTAAAAAGACTCCAATCTTACACAGAGGATCTTTTAATCCCTCTTTTCTTGATCTTAATCGTATCCTCTGGTTTTCTCTTGGAAGCCCTTCGCATAGCGCAGAACCCACAGAGGTGGGAAAAATGGTCCTTTGTGGGGTGGTACCTAAAGGAGCTGTTTGGCCCTGGAGTCTCAGAGGGTGCTTATCCCTATATATGGTGGTTTCACGCCATATTGAGTCTCTCTTTTCTCCTCTTTATACCCCTCACAAAGCTTGCTCACACAATCCTTGCACCTACCTCCATCTATCTCCAAAACCTCCCCAAGGAGGATGGGGACAAGGCCCAGATGGAGGAAGAGGACTCCGCATCAGAGGGATCAGATAAAGAGGCCCAACTTCCCCAAAGACCCTTCCTCACCCTCTCCCACCTTATATTCTTAGATGCCTGTATGCGCTGTGGGAGGTGTGTAGAGGTATGTCCCTCTACCTTAGCAGGGGAAGACTATGCCCCAAGGGACTTTGTGCAAGGCCTAAGGGCATGGGTTTGGCAGAGCTTTTCTTCACACGGAGACCCAAGGCTTTTTACCGAACGCTCCCCGGATAAGATGCAGAGGATATGGAACTGCACCACCTGCAGGGCCTGTTTAGAGGTCTGTCCTGTCTACGGCCCCACCTTTGAGCTGGTAATGGGGGAAAGGACCCTTGCCATAGAGGAAGGTACCTCGGTGCCTGATCTTCTAAATCAGACCCTTGAACGCCTCTACAAATACGAAAACCCCTGGATGTCTTCCAAGAAGGAGAAGTTGGGCTGGATAGAAGAAGGTTCTTCAATAGGGTTTATAACCAAATCCTTTAAACCGGAATTCTGCTATTTTGTGGGATGCACCACATCCGTGGATCCCAGGGCCAGGGGAATTGCCAAGGCCTTCTCAAACATCCTCCGATCTTCTGGTTTAGAGTTCGGAATCTTCGGAGAAAAGGAACCTTGTTGCGGAGACATGGCAAAAAGGGTAGGCGAACTGGGCCTCTTTGAAGAAAAAAAAATGAGTTGTTCCGATCTATTCCAATCTTACGGGGTAAAGAATGTGGTTACTTCTTCCCCTCATTGTTATTTCAATTTTAAGAATGAGTATCCACAGGGTATGTTCAATGTTTTTCATTATACTCAACTGATTCATAAACTTATTAAAGAGAGAAACCTCACCATCAAAAAAAGATTGGACTTTACAGTTACTTATCATGACCCTTGTTATTTGGGAAGGCATAGTAGGATATTTAATGAGCCAAGAGAAATTATTAGGTCTATTCCAGGTATAAAACTGATTGAAATGACTCATAACAGAGAAAATAGTCTATGCTGTGGTGGTGGTGGTGGAAGGATGTGGCAGGGTAATGAACTTAATGGAACAGAGAGAATGAGTGAAAGGAGGGCAAAGGAAGCAAAAGAGACAGGGGCAGATGTCGTTTTAACTGCCTGTCCATTATGTCTCATCATGATGGAAGATGCAATAAAGACCCTTGGGTACGAAAAAAATTTAAAGGTGATGGACATAAATGAGCTTTTAAAAATGGCTATAGATGAAGAAAAAAGATAATTGAAACAGAAAGGAGGTTCTTATGGATGAAATACTAATATTAGCAGAGACGAAAGAAACCCAGATAGAAAAGAGCACCCATGAACTGATCCAGGCAGGCCGTGAACTAAAGAGTGCCCTGGGAGGCATCCTTTCTTGTCTCCTCTTAGGGGAAGGCATGGATGGGGCAGTAAAGGATCTGGAGCAGTATCCTCTGGACAGGATATATCTCCTTGAGAATCCCCTCCTAAAAGACTTCAGTCCCGACCTATGGGTATCCTCTTTAGAGCAGGCGGTGAGAAATCTGAAGCCAAAGGTTTTTATCATGGCACATTCCCCTACAGGAAGAGAGGTCGGCCCCAGGCTGTCTGCAAGGCTTAAAAGCACCTTAACCACCGACTGCATAGGCCTCAGATTAGACCCCGAGGACAGACGAATTGTAAGGGTGAAGCCCATATACGGTGGAAATGCAGTGGCAGTGCTAAAGGGTAAAGGGAATCCTGAGCTCATTACTCTGAGAAAAAATGTCTATTCCCCTGCCGCACCCGAAGGGACAAAAACAGAGATAATAAAGTTACAGTTGGCCCTCTCTGACCAAGTGGTGAAGGTCAAGGCCCTAAGGACCATTTTTAGAGAGCAGGTGGAGCTTGACAAGGCAGAGGTGATCATCTCCGGAGGGAGAGGGATAGGAGCAAAGGAGGATTTCCAGCTACTGGAAAGGCTTGCTGAGTTAATAAACCAAAGGGGCATCAAGGCCTTAGTGGGTTGTAGCAGACCAGTTGTGGATAAGGGCTGGCTCTCTTCAGACCACCAGGTGGGACTTACAGGAACCATGGTAGCCCCAGGTCTTTATGTTGCAGTGGGGATCTCAGGTGCCATCCAGCACCTCGTGGGGATGGTGAGGTCCAAAAAGATCGTGGCCATAAACACAGACCCCAATTGTAACATGTTCAAGGTGGCTGACTATGGGGTCATTGAGGACTACAAGGAGATTCTTCATCACCTCATAAGCAAACTGGAGGGACTCTCATGAAAGAACTCAAGATCATAGTCTGCGCAAAGCAAATCCCGGACCCAGAGGCACCCTTTTCTGCTGTCACGGTGGATAGCAAGAAAAAAGAGGTAAAGGTGGATGCCCCGGAGGTCATAAGCCCCTATGATGAAAATGCCTTAGAGGCTGCCTTGAGAATCAAAGAGAGCTCTAAGGCATTCATTACGGTCTTGAGTGTAGGTAGCTCCCTTTCGGATACAGTACTTAGAAAGGCCATAGCTGCTGGTGCAGACCAATTGGTCATGGTGGAGGATGACTCCTTTGGAAGATTAGACAGCTACTCCACCGCATATGTGCTCTCCAAGGCCATCTCAATGTTGGGAGAATATGACCTCATCCTCACAGGAAGGCAGGCAGGGGATTGGGACTGGGGCCAAGTGGGACTTATTCTGGGAGAGATCTTGGGGCTCCCCACCATAAACATGGCAGCTGGCATAACAGTCAGAGATGGCCATGTAGAGGTGAGCAGGTTGGTACCTGCCGGACTCGAACTGGTGGAGGCAAAGATGCCTGCCCTTGTGACAGTAAGCAATGAGGTGGGAGAGCTGAGATATGTCTCAAGGAGTAAGATCCTGGGGATGCTAAAAAAGAGGATCCCCATAAAGAAGGTCTCCAAAGGAGATCTGAATTTGGAACCCGAATTCTTAAATACAATGGAACTGCTCGAGCTCCTGCCACCCTCTGACATGAGAAGGGACTGTGTAATAGTAGAGGGGGCCACTGGTAAGGAGAAGGCAGAGAGGCTATTCGAGATAATCAAACAAATCCTTTAAAGGGAGGAATAAGCTATGGCAGACAGGGTCTATGATGCAGTGGTAATAGGAGGTGGTCATCACGGGACCATCATTGCACCTTACCTTGCAAAGGCAGGGATGAAGGTAGGTGTCTTTGAACGGCTGGATCACTTGGGTGGTGGTGCCATTATGGAAAAGGACAGGCCAGCACCTGGTTTTACTGGGACCTTTTGTGCGCACTTTACAAGGTTCTATTCTCATCCCGCCTACAAGGAGTTTAATTTGAGGGATGAGGGCTTGGAATACGTCTTTCCTGATACAAATGAGGCGATCATATTTGACGATGAGACCTCATATGTGGCCTATGCAGCCTTTAGTGTAGTGGACCCAAAGACAGGGGAGACACGATTCAATGAGGAGAATGTCAAAAAGACCTATGAACAGATAAAGGAATTTTCTAAGGTAGATGCCGAGACCTATTTGGAACTGACTGAGAAGTACAGGGATAGGTGGAGAGCGGCCTTTCACAGACATAGGTATTCACCCCCGACACCCTGGGGGACCCCCGACCCCCTTGAAGAACTCTTGATAGACCCCAAAAGTGGGCTCATCCCAGAGCTCCAGTATATGACATGCAAACAGGTGGCAAGGTACTTCTTTGAAAGCGATGAACTTAGGATCCTAACCCTCAGAGGCTTTTTGACCTCATGGGGCTGCTTCCCAAGCGATGTACCGGGTATAGCAACCATCTTGGCCACAATCCATCTCACCTTGGGCTGGGAACCAGCTGCCATAGCCAAAGGAGGAACCCAGGCCATTACAGATGCCCTGGTATCCGCAGGCAAAAAGCTGGGTGTAGAATACCACATAAACTCAGAGGTGACCAAGATCTTGATAGAGAATGGAAGGGCAAAGGGGGTTAGGCTTGCGGATGGGAGGGAAATAGAGGCCAAACAACTGGTGGTCTCTGATAATGCCTCGCCCCAACTCTTTTTCAGGCTTGTGGGAGAAGATAATATTGAGCAGGAACTAAAGAGGAAGGTGAGGACCTATACCTTTGATAGGAGCGGTCAGCTCTTTTGGGGAGACGTGGCATTGCATGAGTTGCCCAATTACAAGGCATCTAAGAACAACCCTGACGTAAACAGAACTCCCAGGACCTACTGGGCACCCAAGGATCTTGCCTTTATGGAGGACAAATATCTACACGAGATAATGTTGGTGGGTATGCCCTCCAAGATCTTTTGCCTTACCGCCCCAGACAGCATATGGGATCCCACAAGGGCACCTGCGGGCAAACACTCTGTCCTCGTGGAGGAGTTTACCTGCCCTGCAAGGCTCTTTTCCAGGAAAGAGTGGGACCAACTAAAGGAGCAGTTCCTTGAGGAATGTCTTGAGCAATGGAGGCATTATGCCCCTAACATGACCAGAGAGAATCTAATCGCTGAAGGGCTTACCACCCCAGCGGATATAAGAGATACCCACCTGGACATGGGAGAGGGCGGCTGGTGCGAGGGGGATTGCTCTGCTGTCCAAAGCGGCAGATTCAGAGGAATGTTGAGGGGTTATAGGACACCCTTCAAAAACCTTTACATCTGTTCCTCTGGCTCACCTGGTGGCCCAGGCATAGGAAGGGGCTCAAGTTACAATTGTTACAAGACAATCGCCCAGGACATGGGCCTTCCAATGCCAAGATACTAAGATAACAGAGGCCCTCTCCCCAGAGGGCCCTTACATCTTCATAAGATTAGTCAGGGTATCAGTGAGGAGGGACCTTCTGATCTCCTTCAGGAAGCTTATAAAATCCCTTGCAGGTTCAGACAACTCCCTTCCCTTTAAATAGAGGATATCTATAGGAAGCACCAAAGAGACCTCTGGTAAATCTATAACTTCAAATTCACCCCTTTCGAGTTCCTCTGTGATACAAAACCATGGCAGAAATGTGTATCCTTTCTTTTCTTTTACCAGTTCCTTAATAAATTCAGTGCTACCCGACTCCACCACTACTCTCGGCTTAAAACCAAGTTCCTGAAGTTTTTCTATCGTATTATATCGTGCAGCACTCCCTCTTTCCCTAACAATCATGGGCTCTTTACTGAGTTCATTTATGGAAACATGCCTGCCCAGAAGGTCACTACCCTTCCATACAATGGGATAAATTAGATCATCTGTGAAGTGTATGTGCTCAATTAATTTGTTGTCATAGGGTATCCTCCCTGAGATTGCTATTTCGTATCTGCCCTCGATCAAGCCTTTTAACAGCTCTTGGGAACTATATTCATCGAGCCTTAGGGATACATTCTTCCTCCTTTTTAGGTAGACCGTCACAAGCCTCGGGAGCAACCTTGCTGCAAGTGACTTGGTGGTCCCCACAGCGAGTGCAGGAAGTTCATATCTTGTGACCTGGTTGATGTACTGGCTGAGTTCCGATACTACCATGGCTAGCCTTTCGGCATACTGGTACACTACTTTACCTTTTTCTGTGAGACTTATCTGTTTTGGTGCCCTTTCAAGGAGCTTAAAGCCTATGGATTGCTCTAATGATCTGATCTGTATGGACACAGCGGGTTCTGTTACGCAGAGTTTGTCTGCCGCCCTGGAAAAGCTCCCCAAGGATGCCACTAAATAAAAGGTATAGAGCTGATTCAGGTTATTAAATATGTTGAGCATCCTCTTTCCCTTGAAGAAGGATATCCCAATGAAAAATTTCATGCAACCCTTTTCCCTTCTACTTTACCTCACAACCCCCTGGAGAAGAAAGAACCAGGCTATGATAACTTAAAAAGAGTATTCTTAGTAACGCCACCATAAGAGACTCTTATAGTCCTCTAAATTTTTTTAAATTGACTATAAACAAGAAAATGAGGAAGATTCAAACTAAATTATAAAACTTTGAAGGAAACTTTTAGATTTAAGACTTAGTGCATAAGCACTACTTTCTCTATAAAGACCAAAGGAGATGGTCATGTTTACTCTTGAAAATAAGGTTGCAATAGTCACAGGTGGTGGCAGAGGCTTAGGTGCTAAGCTATCTTTAGGCCTTTCTTTATTAGGAGCGCACATATTTATAGCTACAAATGATATTGATTCAAACTTGTCTAAAACGATAGAAGAGATTAAATCACTAAATAAATCTGCTCAATTTTTGGAAGTAGACGTAAGTAATAAAGAGCAAACGTTGGCTATGGCCGAAGAGGCATATAATAAATTTGGAAGAATAGATATACTTGTCAATAATGCAGCCTTATATTATGGCTTAAATAGGAGACCTGTTAACGAGATACCTCCTGAGGAATGGGACAGAGTCATGCAAGTTAACGTGAAGGGAACCTGGTTATGTACTTGTGCTGTCCTACCTTTCATGAAGAAACAAGGAAAAGGTAAGATTATAAACATAGCATCAGAAGTCTTTTTTACAGGGTCCCATGGATTCCCCCACTACGTGGCCTCCAAAGGAGCAGTAATAGGGCTTACAAGGGCCTTGGCCGCTGAGTTAGGCCCCTACAATATCTGTGTGAATGCAGTTGCCCCTGGATTTTTGGACACAGAGGCAAGCCGAACCATAGCAGACGTTCAAAGGTATGACACCTCACGCACCCCCTTGGGCAGGCTTGGAATGCCAGAAGACATTGTTGGTGCCGTAGTATTTTTGGCCTCTGATGCCGCAGATTTTATAACAGGTCAGACCATCGTTGTGGATGGAGGAAGGTACATGCACTGAGATCTACGAGGTATCCATATTACAGGGAGGTACTTCTATGGAGGAGAAAAGATTTATTTACTGGTTTGAGGAATTGGGGGAAGAACACAATGACATTGTGGGGAAAAAATGTGCAAACCTCGGTCAGATGATGCGCCTGGGTATGAGGGTACCTCCAGGCTTTGCCATAAGTATTGACCTGTATAAAGAATTCCTCAGGATCACTGGCCTCGATAAGAGATTAGAGCGCTATGTGATGGGATTGGGCGACCTGAAGAATGTGGGCATAAGGGTCTTTGAGGACATAAGCACCAACATCAGGGAATGGATAGAGGGTCAAGAACTACCCGAATCCATAGCCAAACCTATCTCCTCTTATTATGAGGGACTCTGTGAGCGAACCCAAACACCTGAACTTCCGGTTTCGGTAAGGTCCGCAGGCACCCAAAGTAGGCCTGGGATGTTCGAGACATATCTAAATGTCAAGGGGGTGGAAGATGTACTGAATAAGGTAAAAAAGGTATGGGCAAGTTCTTTTACCACAAGGGCAGTGGCCTTCAGGGTCAACAAGGGACTCCCCCTTTTGGGTGATGAATTGGGGGTGGCTGTGGTGAAGCTCGTAAATGCAAGGTGTTCAGGTATCTGTTTTACTGTTGACCCTGTCACAGGAGATACATCCAAGATCATCCTGGAAGCCAATTGGGGACTTGGGGAGGGTGTTGTAAGTGGTGCAGAGAGTGTGGACGGATTCGTCATCAACAAGGAGGACCTAAGACTCCTACAGGCACACATTGGGAAAAAGCTCAAGTGCGTGGTGAATCTCAAAGAAGGTGCCGAGTGGATAAATGTGCCGGATCATATGCAGACAATTCCCTGTATTTCCACAGAAGAGGCCATAGAAATAGCGCGTATTGCAGGGTTTGTTGAGGAGAGACTTGGATGCCCCCAGGATATGGAATGGGCAATAGATAAGGACATCAGTTTTCCGGAGAGTCTGTTTTGGCTGCAGACGAGGCCTGCTAAGGCCGCCAAACAAAAGGAGAAAACCACTTCAGAAAAATTGGCGGAAAAGATTACATCCAGTTTTTCAGAGTTAGATCTGAGCAAGGCAAAAGAGGCACTAAAGGCAATCAACTTTAGGTTTTAGAAAGGAGGAGATATATGACGCATCATATAAAGGCAAGTAGATATGCCTCTGAACCAGAGGAAAGGTGGAAAAAATGGGAAGCACAACAGCCAAGGGCAAACAATGCCATCTGGGATTCCGCACCTGGCTATGACCTCATACCAGAAGTGGACCTCCCCATGTTCCACTCCCTCTTCCTTGATGGAACCCACTCTTCCCCTCCGGTAACCCCCCTGTATGGTTACATGTGGGTAAGGCACTGTGGCTTGGGAACAAAGTGGGTAAATATAGCCTTGAATCTGCCCACATGCTATGGATGGGAATGGAGATACCTAAATGGCGGGCTCTACGTGGCATTTCTTGTGGTCAGGGACCCTCAAGAGAGGAAGGAAAGGGAGGAAAGATTCAAGGCCGCGATAGCTCCATATCTGGAGGACTTTCAGGGGATTTGGAACAAGAATAAAGAAATCCTCAATAGAGTATATGATCACCTCAAGGAATTTGATCCCAATAGGGCCAGTCCCATGGACTTCTGGCGCCATAATTGGGAGCTGGATGAGGCATACCAGAAGATGTGGGAGATCCACTTCTTTGGCATGCAGACCTCCTATTCTGCCTGGATCCTCCTCGAAGAGGAGTGCAAGAGGAGATTCGGCATGAATGACCAATCTCCCCAATTCCAAGACATGATGAGGGGTTTTGAAAACGAACTCTATAAGATCGACAAAGAACTCTGGCTCCTCAGTAAAGAGGCTGTGGAAATGGGGCTTTCAGATGTATTTGAGCAATATGGGCCAGAGGATATCTCCAATAGGCTTCAGGATTCCTCAAAGGGGAAAGAGTGGGCTAAGACCTTTTGGAACTTTTTAGATAAATACGGCTGGCGCATGGTGAGGATGAATGACCTTGTGGACCCTTACTGGTTAGAGAAGCCCAGCATCCCCCTCAAGATAATAAAGGATCACATAAGTTCTGGTATAGCATCCAAAAAAGAGTATCCCTTGGACCAAAAGAGAAAGGAGCTTGCCAAAAAAAGGGACGAGGCAGTAAAGAATCTTTTGGATAGGGTCCCGTCACAGGACAGGGATTGGTTTAGCTCCCTCATAAAGCTTGCACAATATGCCTCGGTTTACAGTGAGGAGCATGACCTATATTGCGAGCTCACCTGTCAGGCCCTCATGAGGAGGGGATACCTTGCCATTGGCAATAGGCTTGCAGGTGAGGGGTGTATAGATCGACCAGAAGACGTCTTTATGATGAACCCCTGGGAGATCGAAAGTTCAATCCTCTTGCCCTCCCTCAGCGACTTTAGATGGATCACAAGGAGACGCAGGAGCGAATGGGAGGGATGGGTAAAGAGGTTTGTGGAGGAAGGTGAGTGGAGACCACCCCTCTACACGGACAGGCCAGGAGGACTACCAGAGGCCGTGGAAAAGGACCTCTTGCCTTCTTTAGATCCCATCTGTGTGAAGATCATCATAGGTGAACTACCTGCACCCAAAGAGGGTATAAAGGCAGATATCTTGGGCCTTTGTGGTTCCCCTGGGGTGGTGGAAGGTAGGGCCAGGATCATAATAAACTACGAAGAACTGGATCAGCTGGAACCGGGCGAGATCTTAGTCTGCCCAGGTACAAACCCCGCATGGACACCTGCCTTTAACATAGCAGGCGGGGTAGTGGCAGACAGGGGTGGCACCCTCTCACATACCGCCATAATTGGAAGAGAGTACGGTTTGCCAGTGGTGGTAAATACCTTCACCGCCTGCCAAAAGATAAAGACAGGGCAAAAGATTAGGCTGGATGCCACGAATGGGGCCATCTATATCTTAGATTAAATGAAAGGGGGCAACTCCCCTGCCCCCTCATGGTAGGAAGTCGATAAGGAGGCAGAAATGTCCGCATATGAGATACTGGAGGGCAAAAAGATACTGGTAGTAGATGATGAGCCTGATGTCTTGGCAACCGTGGAGGAGATCCTTGACATGTGCGAGGTGGAAAAGGCCTTGGATTTTGACTCTGCTCTTGAGCTCATAAACAAGAAGCCTTTCCACATAGTCATCCTGGACATACAGGGAGTAAATGGCTTTGAGCTATTAAAGCACTCTGTGGCAAGGGGCTACCCCACTGTGATGCTCACTGCCCATGTGGCAACACCTGATGCCTTGAAGGAGTCTATAAATTTAGGTGCAGAAGGATTCTTGCCCAAAGAATACGTGGCCGAGCTCCCTGAGATACTCTCCGAGATCCTTTTGGGAAAGGGCCAAAGGTTATGGTGGCAAAAGTCCATGAAGAAGACAGACGAATACTTTGAGAGAAAATATGGTCCAGACTGGAAGGAAAAAGACACATTCTTCAAGGAATTTATTAAATCTCTGGAAGCCCGATAATGGACAATTTAAGGCCAAAACTCCTCTACATAGACCTCACAGCCAAAAGCTCTTACATCGAGGAGATACCTGAGGATCTATTTAAGCTGTTCATAGGGGGAAGGGGATTTGGGGCCTTATATTCCCTCAAGGAGATCCCACCAAAGACAGATCCACTATCAGAAGGAAATACCCTCATGTTTTTCCCCGGTATCCTTGCTGGTACCCCTGCGGCAGGTTTTTCCAAGTGGATAGTGGTTACAAAAAGCCCTTTGACCGGAACCTATGCGAGGTCTGTATGCGGTGGAAAACTCGGAGCAGCAATGAGTTTCATAGGCTTGAGCGGAATGATAATTAAAGGCAAGGCAAGGTCCCCAAGCTATCTATCGGTCCACCATAAGGGGGTAGAATTTCTGGACGCAGGAGATCTATGGGGCAAGGACACTGTAACTACCCAGCATGTCCTGAGACAAAGACACGGGCCAAAGGTGTCCGTAGCCACCATAGGTATAGCTGGTGAGAAGCAGGTCCTCATAAGCTCAATAATCCACGAGAGAAGAGCTGCAGCAAGACTTGGAGTTGGGGCGGTTATGGGGTCCAAAAATTTGAAGGCAGTGGTGATAGACACGAGGTACGGAAATCCCCCAGGCCTACACAACAAGGATGCCTTCTCTGGGCTGGTCAAAGAACACGTATCCTCCATAAAGGACCATCCCAGGAGGAAGAGGCTCCAGGAACTGGGAACCACCTTTATGACCAGACAGATGCACGACTTGGGGATATTCCCTGTAAAGAACTTTCAGGAAGGGAACCTAAGGGGGATCGAGCAGATCAGTGCAGAGGCCTTCTCGAAACGAAAGGTCAAGGATTACGGCTGCTATGGATGCACCACCAGGTGTGGAAATGTCTTTAGGGTAGACCAGGGCCCTTATGCGGGAGTAGAAAGTGAGGGTCCCGAATATGAGACCATCTATTCCTTTGGGGGAGAAATCCAGAACACAGATCCCAACCTGATCATATATGCCGATTACCTCTGCGACC
>CALKZT010000017.1 GCA_938002815.1 uncultured bacterium | reverse complement strand
GGCGTAGAAAGGTAGGCAAGGGGGGTGTGGTAACGGAGGAGACCATAAAGAGGGGGCTTGAATATATCAGGGAAAATGGATCTATCAGGGATGTCCTCCTCTCCGGTGGGGATCCTCTTCTGCTAAAGGACAGGGCCATTTCCCAGATCTTAGAGGCCCTCAGGGCCATTCCCCACGTAGAGGTAATAAGGATAGGGACAAGGGTACCTGTTTTCTTACCCCAGAGGATTACCCCTGAGCTGGTGGATATCCTGAGGCACCATCACCCCCTCTTTATGAATATCCACTTCAATCATCCAGGGGAGATCACCCAAGAGACCGAAAGAGCAGTTTCCCTCTTGGCAGATGCAGGTATCCCCCTTGGATCCCAGACAGTACTCTTGAGGGGGGTAAATGACAGGCCCGAGATACTAAAGGGGCTCTTTCTGAACCTCCTCAGGCTGAGGGTAAGACCCTATTATCTTTTCCAGGCAGATCTTGTCTCTGGAACGAGCCATTTCTGGACCCATCCCTTAAGAGGGCTTGAGATATTCAGACAACTTTGGGGGGAAATCTCCTCTCTTGCCATACCCCATTTTGCCATAGACCTACCCCAGGGAGGTGGCAAGGTCCCTTTGATCCCAAGCTTTATAAGGGAGTTAACAGGAGATGAGATCTCTTTTGAAAACTTTGAAGGCAAGAAGGTGGTAATAAAAAATCTCTGGAGGACTGAGCCTTGGTAAAGATCCATTGCTTAGGTGGTGTAGGTACCGTTACGGGTTCTTGCTTCTTGGTTGAAACCTTAGGTGGCAGCAAATTTCTGGTGGACTGCGGGATGTTTCAGGGGCCAAGGCAGATAGAGGAGCTCAACAGACTCCCTTGGGGCTTTGACCCAGGCTCCGTGGAAAGGCTCTTTCTCACCCATGCCCATATAGATCATTCGGGAAGGATCCCAAAGCTCGTAAGGGATGGTTTTAAGGGGCCCATAATCGCCTCCAAGCCTACCTTAGAGTTGTGCGAGATCATGCTCCTGGACTCTGCCCACCTCCAGGAGATGGATGCCCTTTGGCGCACAAAGAAGAATAAGAGGCAAGGGAAGGCGCCAGCAGAACCCCTCTATACCCAGGAAGATGCCTTGAGGTCCACAAAGCTCTTCAGTCCCCACGAAAAGGACCAGATCATCACCTTCGGGGATGGCTCCAAGGCAAGGCTTAGGAGGGCAGGACACATATTGGGGGCAACTATCTTGGAGATCTGGTTTGGGACCACCATAGAAGACAAAATAAAGATAGTCTTTTCGGGGGACCTGGGGAGAAGGGATCAGCTCCTCATTGAGGATCCAGCAGAGATATTTGATGCAGACTATCTCTTCTTGGAGTCCACTTACGGAAATAGGGATCACAAGGGCTTTGAAGAGAGCAAACAAGAACTCCTGGAGGCCATACAATATGCCATAGGCAATAGAGAGAAGGTTCTAATCCCTGCCTTTGCAGTGGAGCGTACCCAGGAGCTCCTCTATATCCTCTCGGAGTTCAAGAGAAAGAAAGAGATACCAGATATCCCGGTATACCTGGATAGCCCCCTTGCCATAAAGGCAACGGAGATATTTAGAAAGAACAAGGCCTTTTACGACAAAGAGACAATGGCCATGGTGGAAAGGGGGATCGACCCCCTGGATATGCCCAACCTCCACTTCACCGTCTCCACAAAGGAGTCTATGGAGATAAACGAAAGCCCTGGCCCAGCAATAGTAATAGCAGGCAATGGGATGTGTACAGGAGGAAGGATAAGGCACCATCTCAAACACAATCTCTGGAAAAGGGGGGTAAGCCTGGTGATTGTGGGCTATCAAGCGAAGGGGACCACAGGGAGAGAGATTGTGGACGGGGCCAAGTATGTGAGGATCTTTGGAGAAAAGGTGGCAGTGGCTGCCAGGGTCTTTACCATAGGAGGCTTTTCAGCCCATGCAGGACAGAAGGAGATATTGGACTGGATTACCCATTTTGAGAGTAGGCCCACAATCTACATTACCCATGGTGAACAGGAGGTGAGCGAGGTCCTGAAGGCCAAGATAGAAGAGACCTTTGGACTCCAGGTATTTGTTCCCAAGTTGGGAGACAAGTTGATCTTAAAGCCTAGAGCAAAAGCCCCTGAAATAGAAGCCCCCAAGGAACGCCTCAGGGATAGCAGGGCAGCGCTGTTAAACATCCTATTGGACATGGAAAAGGAGATCCACAGGCTCAGAAAGACGGCAGAGTCAAAGGGCCCATCCGAGGAATTCTCTGAAGAAGTCTTGGACAGGTTTGGCTATCTCCTTGAAGAGTTAAAGGAGATGGGTCTCTGATGAGGCTTTATATTTGAAGACAGTTGGGTTAATATGCTGGCTAAACCACAAAAGGTGATCCAATGGGAGAGACACAGGAAATTTGTAACATCCTCGCCGTAGATGACGAGGATTATACCCTGGAACTCTACAGGGATGTCTTAGAAAATAGGGTCGAAACCCAAAGTAATACTAAAATGGTATACAGGCTCTACACTGCAACCCAAGGGGATCAGGCACTGGAGCTATTTAAGAGGGAGAGCCAGAACTCCCGTTTTTGTGTGGTCTTTTTGGATATAAACATGCCCCCAGGGCCTGATGGTGTCTGGGTTGCCCAACAGATAAGAGAGATCGACAAAGAGGTAAACATAGTATTGGTAACTGGCTTTGCAGGCCTGGACTTAGAAGAGATCTCCTCAAAGATTCCTCCTTTAGACAAGCTATTGTACCTTCAAAAGCCCTTCCACATCCAGGAGATATTACAATTGGCCTCTGCCCTCTCTGCCAAGTGGTTTGCAGAGAGGAGGTCCAAAGAGGTGACGGAATACCTGGAAAAAATGGTGGAGTCTAGGACCAAAGAGCTCCAAAGGGAAATGGGACAAAAGGAAGAGGCAAGAAAGGCATTGGAGAGGAGCGAAAAGAACCTAAGGAGCATGATACAGAGCAATCCTGATCCCATGTTTATCATATCCCACGACGGCCAGGTGAAATATGCCAACCCTTCATTCATGGCTACCTTTGCTGAGGCAGGTGGGAGAGTAAACCTACCACCAGAGGTGATCCAAAGGGCCATAGACCCAAGCTCCTTAGAGAGGGTCTCCGAGATCCACACCACCTCCCCCCAAAATAATGACCTCCTCTTTGAGATGATCCTGAGCCCCACAGAGTGGGAAGGTAAGCCAGCCCTGCTCGCCTCCCTCAGGGATATTACCCAAAGAAAAAGGATGGAAGAAAGGCTCAGGGAGGGCCTCCTTGCCGTGAGATCCGCCCTGGTGGAGACCATAAAGGCCATGGCTTATCTGGTGGAAACCAGGGACCCTTACACTGCAGGCCACCAGCAGAGGGTGGCTGCCCTTGCCAGAGAGATAGCCTTAGAACTCCAGGTGGACGAAGACAGGACAGAAGGCCTCTACCTGGCAGGCATCGTCCATGACATAGGAAAGATCTCCATACCGGCAGAGATCCTGACCAAGCCATCAAAGCTCACAGAGATAGAGTTAAAACTCATGCAAGGCCACCCCCAAACAGGCTATGAGATCTTGAAACAGATCCCCTTCCCGTGGCCCATTGCCAGGATCGTCTTAGAACACCACGAAAGACTGGATGGCTCGGGTTATCCTCTGGGAAAATCTGATGGTGAAATATTGATGGAGTCTTGTATCCTGGCTGTGGCAGATGTTGTGGAGGCAATGGCATCCCACAGGCCTTATAGGCCTGCCCTCGGCATTGAACCTGCGCTGATGGAGGTGGAATCCAAGAAGGGCACCAAGTTCGATCCAGATGCGGTGGAGGCTTGTATTAAGGTGGTGCGGGAAGGGAGGATAAAGCTCCTCTAAATCTCAGGTCACTTCCATCCTCTTTACCGCATCCAGAGGACATGCCCCTATACAGCTCCAACATGCCATGCAGAGGTCCTGGAATACTATGGGGGGCTCAAAGGCACCGTCTATCTGCTTCATCACCTTATGTTTGCAGGCCTTTGATGCAGCGCACCTCCCATCCTCAGGCGCACATAACCTTGGCTTGCAGGCATCATAATCCACAAGGGAAAAGGACTTTTTAGGCTGCAAATTCGCTCCCTCCGTATAGATCTGGATCTTTCAGCTGAGCGCATCTATGATCACCAGTTTAATATAACGCCTTTGGGTTTTGTTGACATCCCCTCTGATATGGATTAGTTTGACCCAGTCTATCATCTTCACTAACAAATCCCGCAGGAGAGAGCAGATGTTTGGTAAGGAAAAAGAGAAGATTCCCACATATTTTCATGGGGCATCCAAGTATGTATTAGACGATGAGCTCAAAAAGATCGTAAACATATCCATAGCCTTAGAGATGCCCTTACTGTTGAAAGGAGAGCCTGGTACTGGAAAGACCATGCTGGCCCATGCCATTGCAGAGGCCTTGAATATGCCTTTGATTATCCTGAACGTAAAATCCAGCATGAAGCTCATCGATGCCCTATACCAATATGACACCCTGACCAGGCTAAACGACGCCAGATTCGGGGATTCCAAGAGGGATGTAAGTAACATAGAAGAATACATAAGAATGGGGAAAATTGGCCAGGCCTTTGTAAGCCCCATCAAGGTTGTCCTATTGATAGATGAAATAGACAAGGCCGACACAGATTTTCAAGATGACATGCTGGACATATTGGACCAGATGCAGTTTGACATTATAGAGATAGACAAAACCATAAAGGCAAAACACAGACCCATTGTCATCATCACCTCCAATGCAAAAAAGGACTTATCGGATCCGTTCCTCGGGAGGTGCAACTTCCACCACATCGCCTTCCCAGACTACGAGATGATGAAAAAGATCGTAAGCGTCCACTTCCCTGACATAAACAGGGAGCTCATGGAAAACGCAATAAAGACCTTTTATAGGCTTAGGGAAATAAAAGGGGTTGAAAAAAAGCCAGCAACCAGGGAGCTCATAAACTGGATAAGGGCCCTCAGAGCAGACCCAGACTTCCAGGTGAAGGATCTAATCAAAGGGGAGGTACCTTATCTGGGGGTCCTCTTCAAGAAGAGCAACGATTACAACCTGGCCAGGAGCGTTATAGGGAGGATGCGCATCTGAGATGTTCATAGGATTTTTCTACCTCCTAAAGGAGCTGGGGATACCCGTCAGTCCCACCGCCTTTTTGCGCCTCCAAAGGGCACTGAGTATGGGGCTTATAAACTCCCTCGACGACTTTTATGTAGCAGCCCGTACCATCATGATCAAGAGTGAAAAATACTTTGACCTCTATGATCAGGCCTTTGCCCATTATTTTAAGGGATACGATCTCGAACCCCTTGTTGGGGTTGAGCTGGACGAGTTTGCAAAGGCGATGCTGGAAGAATGGTTAAAGGAACCCGATTCTCTGGCAGATTTTCTGGGTATCCCGAAGGAGAGACTCTCCACCCTTTCCCCAAAGGAGCTGGTAGAGTATTTCTTAGAGAGACTAAAGGAGCAGACAGAGGCCCACCACGGAGGCAGCAGGTGGATCGGTACCCATGGGACATCGCCGGTGGGACACTCTGGCTATCACCCCGGGGGCATGAGGGTAGGTGGTATCTCAAGGAATAAATCAGCGGTGAAGGTGGCCATGGACAGGAGGTACAGGGACTACTCCCATCAGGGACCCATAACCCCTTCTCTCATGGGTGAGGCCCTAAAGAGGCTAAGAAACATGGTGCCGGTGGGGCCCAAAGACAGGGTGAATGTAAGGGAGACCATATACCAGACGGTCAAAAACGCAGGGGAGATAGAGATCGTCTACGAAAACAGCCTGAGGGACAGGCTAAAGGTGATCCTTGCCATAGACAACGGTGGGTACTCCATGGAACCCTATGTGGAGGTGGTCCAAACCCTCTTTGACCATGCGAGGAGTCAGTTCAAGGATCTGAGGACATTCTTCTTCCACAATACCATCTATGACTACCTCTGGGAGGATCCTGCCAGGTGGAGGAAACCCTTCAAGGTAGATGAGCTAGTAAGGTTGGATCCCGAGACCAGATTTATAATCGTAGGAGATGCCTCCATGGCCCCCTATGAGCTTTTGGCCACAGACGGATCCATCGGGCTGGAGGAGAGATCCACCCGTCCCAGCATAGAGAGACTCAGGTTCATAAAGGAGACCTTTCCCCATAGCGTCTGGTTGAACCCCAAAAGCGAATCAGAGTGGCCCTACACCAGAACCATAGGTATCATAAGGGAGATATTCCCCATGTTTGAACTGAGCATCGATGGGCTTGAAAGGGCAGTTACTTATCTTATGTCCAAGGTGAAATAGTCTATCTAAATCCTTCGATGGCAATCTCCTCCAAGGTGGTGGGATCCAACACAATTACGTCAGATCCGTTTAATTCAATTACACCGGCACCTTTTAGCTTTGAGAATGCCCTGGAGAGAGTCTCGGGGACTGTCCCAAGTACGGATGCCAGCTGCGCCTTTGGCATGTCCAGCACAAAGCTCTTAGACATCCCGTTCTTTTGGTAGAGGTGGTATAGGTATGTGGCCAATCTCCCCGGGACCTCTTTCAAGGAGAGCTCTTCCACCAGTCTTGTGAATTGTCTGAGCCTCATACACAGGATACCTATGATATGCATACCGATCTTGGGATTCTCCCCTATCACTGCCAAGAATGCCTCTTTGCTCACAGAGAATACAGAGCTCTTTACCACTGCCATGGCATAGGCAGGGTAGCTTCCACCGATGAAGACCGGGACCTCCCCAAAGGGCTCCTCTGGTTCAACCATGTGGAGTATCTGCTCCTTGCCTCCAAAGGAGACCTTGAAGATTTTGACCCTTCCTTCGAGGAGCACATAGAAGTGTTTTGCCGGTCTTCCCTCATCAAAGATTATCTCGGACCTCTCATAGGAGACAACCTTACCTGAGGCGAGGATCCTCTCCAGCTCATCCTCCTGAAGGCCTCTAAACATAGAGGTATTTGAAAGTGCCTCTTTGACATCCATGGCCCCTCTTTTTATCGAAATTCCAAGAAGGCATCAAGCCCAATTATCTCTGAACACTATGATAGACAGAGGGTAGAGGTTTATGTCTTCAAAAAATTCCAACATATAGATAGCTCCCACTTGATATCTGCCAGCTATCCTTCTGGAGTCCCAGTAAGTGTTCTTAGCTTGTTTTGAGTTATAAATTGAAAAGCTTCACTCCATGACATTTGTTGAATTGCCAGGTCAATCCAAAAGGTTATTTATTTACTAACATATTTTCACTATAATCGCTCAGATGGCACCTCAATTATCAACATTTTTATCTGTCTTATCACAATAGAATTTTTTCATATAGATCCCTTTTAGTCGTTTCAAAAAGAGGGAGCTGCTTTCTATTAATTGTTTTTGACCTTTTCATCTTAGAGGGCGATGGAAGATCTTAGAACACCTCCCTTTGAGCTTTTCCTATCCCCCTATCTTGCCCCTAAGTGAGAGAGTCTTAGCCAAAAGGGGAGATCTCTCAAGCTGCCTATATTCTATCCCATTTTGGCTTTTTTAATTTAGGGTCTTTGATCTGGAAGGATGGGAGGGTCCCAATGAGTGAGGCCCAAAGTAATGGAGATCCAAGAGACTGCCAAAGGATAGATCTTTGGGGCAATAATGCTTGAATATGGCCATTCCCATCTGATATAGTCCCAGGGACAAAGGTTTTGGGGGAGAGCTCTTATGAGAATAGGGGTAATATCGGATACACATCTCAGATCCGTAACCCAGGGGCTCCGGGAAGTGTTTGAAAGATACTTTAGGGATGTGGATATGATAGTCCATGCAGGGGACGTGGTCTCTATGTCTGTACTGGATTACCTCTCGCAAAAGCCCTTAAAGGCGGTATGCGGGAACATGGATTCCATGGAGATCCAGGATAGCTTTCCGGAGAAGCTCACCTTTAAGGCGGGGGACAGACTAATAGGCCTTATACACGGATGGGGTGCCCCTTGGGACCTCCCCAAGAGAATAAAAAAGGAGTTTGAGGGAGTGGAGGCCATCATCTTCGGCCACTCCCATCTGCCCTACTGTGCCTTTGAGGACCGGATACTCCTCTTTAACCCTGGCTCCCCTGCTTTTGGCCAAGGGAGGAAGGGGGAAGGTGGTACCATTGGGATTATTGAAATCCAAAAGGAGATGGTAGGCAAGATAGTCTATCTGTGAGGTGCGGGATGCAGGTACTTTGGGCCCCTTGGCGTATGAGTTACATACTGAATGAAGATAAGCCTGAAGGTTGTATCTTCTGTCCAGGGGAGGAGAGATCAGAGGACGAAGAGAGGCTCATCCTCCATGTGGATGACCATACAGTGGTGATGATGAACAAATTTCCCTATGTAAATGGGCACCTTCTGGTAGCCCCAAAAAGGCATGTCCCTGATTTTGACCTACTTGGGGATTTGGAGCTCCTCAAACTCGGCCTGATGGTAAAGAGGAGCATTTCCATCTTGAGGACATTTCTTAAACCCGATGGATTTAATGTGGGTATAAATTTGGGAAAGGTGGCTGGTGCAGGGGTTGAGCAGCACATCCATTATCACATAGTACCCCGTTGGCATGGAGACACCAATTTTATGACCGTACTTGCAGATGTAAGGGTAATACCTGAACACATAAAGGAGACCTATAGAAAACTTTTGCCTTTCTTCAAAAACCTCAAGGAGGAGGAAAGATGAGATACGTGAAGGGTATATTCCTTATTATTGTGGGAATTGTCGTGCTTGTGGCTGCGATCCAAAATTACCAGGCATTTAGCACATCGGTTCAGTTCCGACTGAATCTCCTCATATTCAAGGCAGAAACCCCATCCCTTTCCATCTTTTTGATAGCGGTGATCTCTTTTTTCTTAGGTGTGGTCATTACTGCCCTCTTTGGTATAGCAGACAATCTGAGGCTTAGATCCAAACTGAGGGAGGCCTATAAGACCCAAAGGACAGTGTCTCAGGCCCAGCACTCCACTTTACAGGAGAGCTCACAACAATAGGCCTGGATCAGAATTGGGGAATGGCAGAGGCCTCAGAACTTACCCCTATGCTGAGGCAGTTCTTCGAGGTGAAGAAAAAGTTTGAGGACTGCCTTCTCTTCTTTAGGATGGGGGACTTCTACGAGATGTTCTTTGAGGACGCCGAGATAGGGGCCCGAATCTTAGGCATAACGCTTACCTCCAGAGGAGAATTCGGGGGAAGAAAGGTGCCCATGGCAGGGGTCCCTTATCATGCTGCAAAGGGATACATCCACCGACTGGTCTCCCAGGGATATAAGGTGGCCATATGTGAGCAACTGGAGGACCCTCGCCACGCAAGGGGGATTGTAAGAAGGGATGTGATAAGGGTCGTCACACCTGGCTCCACCATAGACGAAGGCCTCTTAGAGGACTCCCAAAATCTGTTCATCCTGGCTCTTTCCAAGAATAAAGGCCTCTTTGGCCTTGCCCACGTGGACCTTTCCACAGGGCTCTTTATGGCCACTGAGTTGGAAGGGACTGCGCAGCTGAAAGAGGAGATCTTAAGGATAGGCCCTGCAGAGATTGTCTTACCCAAAGACATTCTCCCTGAGCTTGGGGGGATCTTGGTCTCTCAGAGATTAGAGCCCATGGAGCCTTTAGACTTTGACCCCATTTCAGCAGAGCACCTCCTAAAGGAGCACTTCAAGGTAGCCTCCTTAAAGGCATTGGGCCTTTCTGAACTCCAAGGGGCCCTTTGTGCAGCGGGCGCCTTATTAAAATACCTTATGGCCACTCAAAAGACCAAGCTGGACCATATAGATCAGATAAGGGTCTATAACCCCACAAACTGGACCTTATTGGATTCTACATGTCTTAAGGACCTGGAGATCCTGAAAAACCCAAGGACAGGCACAGAAGAGGACACCCTGGTGTCTGTTATGGATAGAACCCATACCCCCATGGGAAAGAGATATCTGAGACAGTGGCTCATCAGGCCCCTTATGGACATAGACGCCATAGAGGAGAGATTGGAATCAGTGGAATCCTTCTTAAAAGATGCCCCTTTGAGGAGGCGTCTGGCCAAGCTCCTCTCTGGCCTCCCTGATATAGAAAGGATCACCGGCAGGATAGCCATGGCAAGGGCAGGGCCAAGGGATCTTCTGGGACTGAAGACCGGGCTTTTGAGATTGGGGGAAATAAAGGAGCTCCTTTTAAGGTCCCAGCTAAAGGGCGTTGCCCAAAGGGAGGTAGCCCAGATAGACCCTGTAATAGAGGCAAGGGAACTCATCGAGAAGGCCATCAGCGAATCCTCTCCCAATAACCCAAAAGAGATGGGTGTCATCAAAGAGGGTTTTGATCCTGAACTGGACAGATTAATCAGCATAACCAAGGACGGTAGGAACTGGATTGCCCGCTTTGCAAAAGAAGAGCAAGAGAGGACAGGGATACCCAACCTGAAGGTGGGCTATAACAGGGTCTTTGGGTATTATATAGAGGTCACCAAGTCTTATCTCTCCATGGTCCCCAAGGACTATATAAGGAAGCAGACCCTAAGTGGTGCAGAGAGGTTTATAAACCAGGCCCTCAAGGAAAAGGAAGAGGAGGTGCTCACAGCGGAGGAAAGAAGGTTGGAGTTAGAATGGGTCCTCTTCTCCCAAGTCCTTCAGAAGGTGGCACTCTATACCAAGAGATTACAGAAGAGTGCGAGGGCCCTGGCCACCCTGGACGTATTGCTGGGATTTTCAGAGCTTGCTGCGGAAAGGGAGTATGTAAGGCCCACCATTTTAGAAGAGCCCCTCTTGGAGATACGGGAAGGGAGACACCCTGTCTTGGAGGCAAAGGGAGGCCCAGAGCCCTTTGTACCCAACGACATAGTCCTTAACCCCTCTGATAGACAGGTCCTCATCATAACAGGGCCAAATATGGCAGGGAAATCCACTATCCTGAGGCAGACTGCACTCATAGCCCTCATGGCACAAGTGGGAAGCTTTGTCCCGGCCCTTGAGGCAAAGATAGGTATAGCAGACAGGATATTCACACGGATTGGGGCCTCAGATGACATAGCAAAGGGCCAAAGCACCTTTATGGTGGAGATGGCAGAGACCGCCAATATACTTAGAAATGCCACCAAAAGGAGCATCGTGATCTTGGACGAAGTGGGAAGGGGTACCAGCACCTATGACGGCATGAGTATAGCCTGGGCAGTGGTAGAGGCACTCCACTCCTTAGAGGGAACTGGTGTAAGGACACTCTTTGCCACCCATTACCACGAGCTCACCGAACTGGGGAAGCTGCTTCCAAGGGTAAAAAACTATACGATGGATGTGAGGGAATGGAACAATTCTGTCATATTCTTGAGGAAACTTAGACCAGGGGCTGCCGACAAGAGCTATGGGATAGAGGTGGCCAAGATTGCAGGGGTACCAGATCATGTCCTCAAAAGGGCAAGAGAGATCTTAGAAGGATTAGAAAGGCAGATTACCAAGGGCTCCAAGGTAACCTCCATTGAGGAGAGGAGACCAGCAAAAAAGCTTATAAGGATGCCAATAAGTTATCTTTCTGAACATAGGCTAAAGACCTGGATATGCTCTCTGGATTTAGATAATATGACTCCACTCGATGCGCTGATAGAGTTGAAGAAACTAAAAGAATATGCAGAGAGTCAAGATTTCAAAGGTAAAACTCAACCGAAGGAAAAGCTAAAGGGGAATTGATTGAAACACACCTTGATGAAAATCATCCTAAATTTTTATCCTCCCTACATTGGAGCTGGCGTTAGAGTATACTATATCTCGGCAGATTTTAGACATATAAAAGTGAAATTGCCGCTGAGATTCTTCAATAGAAACTATTTTGGAACCCATTTTGGGGGAAATATCTACACAATGGTTGACCCTTTTTATGTTATTATGCTGGTAAACAATCTGGGTAAGGGCTATATTGTGTGGGATAAGTCTGCAAAGATTGAATTTATCAGCCCTGGAAAATCTACTCTATATGCTGAGTTTTTTCTGGACCAAAAGACTATCGAAGAAATTAAGATGAAGACAGCTGACGGAAGTGTCTATTATCCACAATTTCAAATAGAAATTAGAGACATTAGTGGCTCCATTGTGGCAAGGGTCCATAAGATCCTTTATGTCAGGAAAAGCTGATGGGAAAAATAAGGCCTTTCCCTTTAAGAGGTCTTATGAACAGCCATCAAGCCACTATCGAACGGTCGTAAAATTATTTGAATATCTTGTGGAAATGGTTAGAGAAATAACTTGACTATTTTGTTTTTGCCTGTGTATAAGACGTAAGAGATCCGCATAGGGAGGCATCCATGAGAGATGTGGTGATTGTAAGTGCTGTGAGAACGGCCATAGGAGATTTTCAAGGGAGTCTGAGCACCATCCCTGCCACAGATCTTGGCGCACTCGTTATCAGAGAGGCTATAAATAGGGCAGGTATAGAGGATAGAGATGTGGACGAGGTGATAATGGGCTGTGTATTGCCCCACGGACTTGGGCAAAATCCGGCTAGGCAGGCCATGATCAAGGCAGGGCTTCCCTGGGAGGTTGGGGCCCTCACCGTAAATAAGGTGTGTGGTTCAGGGCTCAAGGCAGTTATGGTGGGTATTCAGGCCATCCGGTGTGGGGATGCGGATGTGGTGGTGGCAGGTGGGATGGAAAACATGAACCTCTGTCCCTATTTGCTTCCAAATTGCAGGACAGGGTACAGGATGAACAACTCCAAGGTGATAGATGGCATGGTACACGATGGGCTGTGGGATCACGTAAATAATTTCCACATGGGTATGAGCGCAGAACTGGTGGCAGATAAGTATGGGGTCACCCGAGAGGACATGGATCGCTTTGCCTATGAGTCGTATAGAAGGGCCTGGATGGCAATAGAGTCAGGGGGGTTTGAAAAGGAGATAATACCTGTGATGGTCCCCCAGAAGAAGGGGGAACCCAAGGCATTCAAGGAGGATGAGGTGGCATTGAGGGAGCCCAAAACCTCCCTTGAGGCCCTCTCAAGGCTCTCCCCTGCCTTCAAAAAGGATGGCAGGGTCACGGCAGGAAATGCCAGCAAGATAAGTGATGGTGCGGCCTGTGTGGTCTTGATGGCAAAGGAGAAGGCCCAGGCCTTGGGAATTAGGCCCCTTGTGAGGACCGGGGCCCAGGGTTCTGCAGGGATAGACATGAAATACGTCCTTGTGGCACCCATCTATTCCATACCAAAGGTCCTGGGAAAGGACAAATTGACCCCAAAGGATGTGGATCTCCACGAGATAAATGAGGCCTTTGCCTCCTCCTCTGTGGCCATAATGAGGGAACTGGATTTAGATCCCCAAAAGGTAAATGTAAAGGGAGGTGCGGTGGCGTTAGGGCACCCCATAGGCGCAAGCGGTGCAAGGGTCTTGGTGACCTTGATCTATGCCATGAAGGAGAGGGGTGCCTCCATTGGTCAAGCTAGCCTCTGCCTGGGGGGAGGGGAGGCAGTGACCCTTGTGGTTTACAATGAGCCCTAATCCCCTCTGGGGTTTAAATATAACGTGAAAGGAGAAGAGAGATGAGGGACGTGGTAATAGTATCAGGAGCAAGGACTCCGGTAGGCAGCTTTGGGGGGACTCTCAAGTCCTATCCGGTGGTGGAATTGGGAGCCATTGTATTGCGTGAGACCTTAAAGAGAGTAGGTGTGAGGCCTTACACCTCACCTGAAAGATATGCCTTTGAGCCCGATTCCCTAAAGGGTATAGGCATGACAGATCTTGAAAAGGGCTATTATCAATATGAAGAGAACCTCATGCCCTTACAGATCGACGAGGTCATAATGGGCAACGTGGTGGGGGCTGGTCAGGGCCAGAATGTGGCAAGGCAGGCCTCCATAAGGGCAGGTATACCCAAGGAGACCAATGCCTTTACTGTGAACAAGGTGTGCGCCTCTGGAATGAAGGCAGTTGCCTTGGCCGCCCAGGCCATAAAGGCGGGCGAGGCAGATGTGATCCTGGCAGGTGGGATGGAGAATATGAGCCTGATCCCCTATGCGATACCCGCGGCCAGATGGGGTGCAAGGATGAACAACACAGAACTGATAGACCTTATGGTATTCGATGGCCTCTTTGAGATCTTTTACGGCTATCACATGGGACTTACAGCAGAAAACATCGCCCAAAGGTACGGGATAACCAGAAAAGAGCAGGATGAGTTGGGGGCCCTAAGCCACAAAAGGGCAAGGGATGCCATAAAGGGAGGGCTTTTCAAGGAAGAGATCGTACCTTTAGTAATCCCCCAGAAGAAGGGAGATCCCATTGTCTTTGATACGGATGAGAGGCCCATGGATACAAGTGTAGAGAAGATGGCAAAGCTTCCCCCTGCCTTCAAGAAGGATGGGACAGTGACCGCAGGGAATGCCTCAGGGATAAATGATGCAGCGGCCTCCCTGCTTCTCATGTGGGACCAGAAGGCAAAAGAGATGAATCTCAAGCCCCTGGCAAGGATCCTTGGCTATGCGACCGCAGGGGTTGATCCGGCATACATGGGGCTTGGACCTGTGCCTGCTGTGAGAAAGCTCCTAAAGAAACTGAACCTCACCATAGGAGATTTTGACTGGATAGAGCTAAACGAGGCCTTTGCAGTTCAGGCCATTGCATGCATGAGGGAGCTGAATATGGATATTGAAAAGACAAATCCTTTGGGAAGTGGGATCTCCATAGGTCACCCCATAGGGTGCACAGGTGCAAGGATCGTCTTGACCCTCCTCTGTCAGCTTATGAGGACCCAAAAGCCCCTGGGGCTTGCAACCCTCTGTATCGGCGGTGGACAGGGAATGGCAATTGCGATTGAGCTTATCTCATAAGGAGGCTTCCATGTATGAGACCATAGTACTGGATCGCATGGAAAACATAGCCCTCTTAAAGATAAACAGGCCCAAGGCCCTAAACGCCATAAATCAGAAGGTGGTAGAGGAGATGAACGCGGCCCTGGACGAGATAGGGAGGGATCCCTCCATAAAGGTCCTGGTCATCACAGGTGAAGGGGATAAGGCCTTTGTGGCAGGTGCAGATATTGCCTACATGGCAACTCTAAACCCAATCCAGGCCAGGGCCTTTTCCAGGGCAGGGCAGGAACTCCTCTTCAAGATAGAGTCCCTTCCCATACCTGTAATAGCCTCTGTAAACGGCTATGCCCTGGGGGGTGGGACAGAGCTTGCCATGGCATGTGACTTCATTTACGCAGCAGAGACTGCCCGGTTTGGTCAACCAGAGATCAATTTAGGGATCATTCCTGGTTTCGGCGGTACGCAGAGGCTCTCAAGGCTTGTGGGAAAGGCCATGGCCAAAGAGCTCTGCCTCACAGGCGTCCAGATCACTGCCCAGGAGGCAAAGGAGATCGGGCTGGTGAACAAGGTCTTTCCAAAGGAAAAGCTTATGGATGAGACCTTAAAGACTGCTAAGATTTTGGCCTCAAAGGGTAAGGTGGCCTTGAGGGCCATCAAGAGGTGCATCGATAGGGGATTTGATGTGGATCTGAGGGATGGATGTTACCTGGAGGCAGAGTCCTTTGCCACTGCCTTTTCAAGTCCGGATGCAAAGGAAGGGCTCTCTGCCTTCTTGGAGAAAAGACAGCCCAAGTTTGAAGGGGAGCTCCAATAGATGCAGTTTAGACTCACTGAAGAACAGCAAATGGTAAGGGATATGGCCCGGCGCTTTGCCGAGACAGAGATAAAGCCAAAGGCGGCAGAGCTGGATAGGACCCACAGGCACCCTGAAGAGATAGTAAGGATGATGGGAGAGCTGAAGCTTCTGGGAATTGTAGTCCCTGAAGAATATGGCGGAGGGGGGATGGATTACATAAGCTATGTGGTCTCCCTCATCGAGATCTCAAAGGCCTGTGCATCTACCGGGGTGATCATGTCTGTGAACAACTCCCTCTACTGCTTCCCTGTAATGGCCTTTGGGACCCACGAGCAGAAGATGAAGTACCTCTACCCCTGTGCCTCGGGAGAATACCTGGGGTGTTACGGTCTTACAGAGGCCAATGCAGGCTCAGACCCTGCAAGTATGAGGACCACAGCTACCAAGGTGGAAGGGGGATGGGTTATAAACGGGGAGAAGAAATTTATCACAAACGGAAATGTGGCAACTTACTGTGTGCTTGCGGCGGTAACAGACAAGGAGAAGGGTTACAAGGGGATTTCCAGCTTTGTCATAAACCTCAAGGAGACAAAGGGGTTCTCTTTGGGTAGGGTAGAGGAGAAACTGGGGATCTGCGCCTCAGGTACTGCAGAGCTGGTCTTTGAGAATGCCTTTGTACCAGAGGATGCCCTTCTGGGAAAAGAGGGAGATGGGCTAAAACAGATGCTCACCACCCTGGATGGGGGAAGAATAGGGATAGCTGCCCAGGCAGTGGGCATAGGGAAGGCCATCTTGGAGGAGGCTATAGAATACAGCAAGCAAAGGGAGCAGTTTGGTAAGCCCATATCCTCCTTCCAGGCAATCCAGTGGAAGCTGGCAGACATGGCCACTGAGCTGGATGCCGCCGAACTTTTGACCCTCAGGGCCGCCTGGTTGGAGGACAATCACCTACCCTACGAAAAGGAGGCAGCCATGGCCAAGATGTATGCCTCTGATGTCACCATGAGGGCAGCGGTGGAGGGGATCCAGATCTTGGGTGGATATGGCTATATAAAGGAGTACCCCATGGAGAGGCATTTCAGGGATGCCAAGATATGCCAGATATATGAGGGTACCAATGAGATCATGAGGCTTGTGATAGCGCGCAATCTATTGCGTCACAGATAGATAAACCCAAAAAGGGGGCACCATGGGCAAGGTCTTTAATGAGTCGGTCTTCAAAGACATAGAGGAGGCCCAGAGGGAATGGGAGGCCAAATTTGATCAGCTTTGTGAAAGGGCTCCGGAGCGGTTAAAGAGGTTTATTACCGTCTCTAACCGTGAGATAAAACGGATATATACCCCTCTGGATGTAAAGGACCTGGACTACGGAAGAGACCTGGGGTTCCCAGGGGAATACCCCTACACAAGGGGGGTTCAGACCAGCATGTACAGGGGCAGGCTCTGGACCATGCGCATGTTTGCTGGTTTGGGGACCGCAAAGGATACCAACAGGAGGTTCCATCTCCTGGTACGGGCAGGTCAAACAGGCCTCTCTGTGGCCTTTGACATGCCCACCCTCATGGGGTATGACTCTGACTCCCCTAAGGCCAAGGGGGAGATAGGGAGATGCGGGGTTGCCATCGACACCGTAAAGGACATGGAGGAGCTCTTTGATGGGCTTCCTGTGGACAGGTTGACCACCTCCATGACCATAAATCCACCTGCCTCTGTGATCTGGGCCATGTATATAGCGGCTGCAGAGAACAGGGGTATCCCAAGGCACCTTTTGGGGGGCACCATACAGAATGACATGCTAAAGGAGTTTATCGCCCAAAAGACCTTTATGCTCCCCCCTGTTCCGTCTGTGAAACTGATAATAGACACTGTGGAGTTTGGAACGAGGCAGGTCCCCAAGTGGAATACCATAAGCATAAGTGGATATCATATAAGGGAGGCAGGTTCCACTGCGGTCCAGGAGCTGGCCTTTACCCTGGCGGATGGGATCGCCTATACCGAGGCTGCCATAGAGAGGGGCCTAGATGTGGATGAATTTGCCCCCAGGTTTTCGTTCTTCTTTAACTCCCATATAGACTTCTTTGAGGAGATAGCCAAGTTCAGGGCAGCCAGGCGCATGTGGGCAAAGATCATGAAGGATAGGTTTAAGGCCAAGAACCCCAGGTCCTGGTGGCTCAGATTCCACACCCAGACGGCAGGCTGCTCCCTCACTGCCCAGCAGCCCTATAACAACATAGTGAGGACTGCCTTAGAGGCCCTGGCTGCAGTGCTTGGAGGCACACAGTCCCTCCACACAAACTCCTTAGATGAGGTTTTGGCCCTGCCCACAGAAGAGGCCGCCACCATAGCCTTGAGGACCCAGCAGATCATTGGAGAGGAATCAGGTGTGGCAAACACCATAGATCCCCTTGGAGGCTCCTATTTTGTGGAGGCCCTCACAAACCAGATGGAGGAAGAGGCCTTTGAGATCATAAGGAAGATCGATGAGATGGGAGGTATGCTGGGTGCCATAGAAAAACACTATCCCCAGCAGGAGATAGCAGATTCTGCATATAGATATCAGCTCCAGATAGACTCAGGGGAAAGGACCCTTGTGGGGGTAAATAAGTACGTGACCGAAGAAGAGATCCCGGTAGAGATCCTGGAGATAGACGATGCCTTGGAAAAACTACAGGTGGAAAAACTCCATCGCATAAAAGAGGAGAGGGATCAGGCCAAGGTAAGGGAGTCTCTGGAAAGGGTGGGCGAGGCATGTGAAAAGGGCCTAAACGTCATGGAGCCTGTGATTGAGGCAGTAAAGAACTACTGCACATTGCAAGAGGTCTGTGACGTATATAGAAAGGTCTACGGCACATACAGAGATCCTGGGATCTTCTAATTATGGGAGGGAGACATGGCCGAGAGAAGGATCAGGGTAATGGTTGCCAAGCCCGGGCTTGACGGGCACGACAGGGGTGCCAGGGTCATTGCCAGGGCCTTTAGGGACGCAGGCTTTGAGGTGGTCTACACCGGCCTTCACCAAACCCCTGAAGAGATAGTGGAGGCAGCCATCCAGGAGGATGTGGATATGATAGGGCTTTCGAGTCTCGCAGGGGCACACAGGTTTTTGTTCCCAAGGCTTATGGAGCTCCTCAAAGAAAAGGGGGTAGAGGATATAGTGGTCTGCGGCGGTGGAATAATCCCCAAGGATGACATCCCCAAATTAAAGGAGATGGGCATAAAGGAGATCTTTACACCCGGAACACCCCTAAACCAGATAGTGGAATGGGTAAAGGAGAATGTGAAGCCGAGGGGCTCAGGATGACAGACTCCACAAGAGAGATAGTCAAAAAGGTCCTGGAAGGGGACATACGTACCGTAGCCAGGTTGATTCGGGACATAGACGACAACATGCCCGGCATACGGGATGTCTTAAAGGCCCTATACCCCCATACAGGCAAGGCCTATGTGATAGGTATAACAGGTGCCCCTGGTGTTGGGAAGAGCACCCTTGTGGATCAGATGATCAAGCATTTGAGGCAAAAGGGCTATACCGTTGGTGTTCTGGCAGTGGATCCCACTAGCCCCTTTACTGGTGGTGCCATTTTGGGGGACAGGGTGAGGATGCAGAGGCACAGCATGGATAAAGGGGTATTTATCAGGTCCATGGCCACAAGGGGGCAGTTTGGCGGGATCACCCAGGCCACGAGGTCTGCCATAGATGTGCTGGATGCCATGGGCAAGGACATAATCCTGGTGGAGACCGTGGGAGTGGGGCAGGATGAGGTGGATATAGTAAAGACTGCCCATACCACCATCGTGGTGGTCATCCCTGGGATGGGAGATGATATCCAGGCCATAAAGGCCGGGATATTGGAGGTGGGAGATATATTTGTGATCAACAAGGCCGACAGGGATGGAGCAGACCGCACCCTCATGGATCTCAGGATGATGCTGGAGATGGAGACAGATAGAGAGAGGAGGGATGAATGGGCCCCTCCTATCTTGAAGGTGCAGGCAGTCTTCGACATAGGGGTGGAAGAGCTCTTAGAGACCATTGAAAGGCACAGATCATACATCATAGAGAGATATGGGGATTTGAAGCTGAGGAGTGATCCCAAAAGGGTAAAGGAATCCCTCATCCAGATGCTGAAAGACAGGCTCTTTGAGACCTTCTTGGAGAGGATATCCAAGAGCGGGGAGCTGGAGAGGAGGGTGGATGAGATCTCAAAGGGAATCTTAGACCCCTATTCTGCCTGCGATATCCTCCTTAAAGAACATGTGGTATAAGTTTTCAGCCCTCTTTCACCTTGCCAAATACATCCTCTTGGCACTTGTATCCATCCTCTTTGCCTTATACGGAGTAAGCCTACTCATCTCCTCCTATGGGATAAAAGATCCCTTTGGGTTTATTATGACCTTTTTCTCTTCAAACCTCATAATATTGATAAGCCTTGTGCCTTTTGCGGGCCTCCTTTTCAGGCTTTATAAGTGGAACCAAAAAAGACAGTTAGGGGAAAGAGATGGCAAGTACAAAGAACCAATCCATAGGGAATAAGATACGCCTCCTGAGGAGGAAAAAGGGCCTCAGCCTAAAAGGGCTGGGAAACGATACCGGACTAAAACCCCAGTACATATCCCAGATAGAGAAGGGGGAGGTGATCCCTCCGGTGGCTGTGCTGCTCCAAATATCCAAAGCCCTTGAGATAGACTCTGGAATCCTCCTCTCTGAGGAGAGGAAGAAGATAAAAGAGAAGAGTTTGGACGACTACCAAAAGAGGACAGAGTCCTATGCATATGTGAATCTGACTCCCAATGCAAGGCACAAACACCTCAAGGCCTTTAAGGTGACCATTGATCCAGAGTCAGAACACAAGGGTGTGAGCTATCAGCATCCGGGGGAAGAGTTCATATATGTATTAAAGGGCAAGGTGGAGGTTATGGTGGGCGAAAACCAGAATATAGTGGAGGAAAACTCCTGCATCCATTTTGACTCCTCCATACAGCACAAGATCACAAATCTGAGCCCTGAGAAGGCAGAACTCCTTGTGGTCTTGTATACCCCATAATCCTTTTGGGGGGCTGGGGCGAAATAAATCTTCGAGGAGAGGCCATGAGCTTTCCCTTAAACGAGGAACACAGGATGATAGAGGCCATGGTGAGGGACTTTGCCAGGGAGCAGATACTTCCAGGGGCAGCCGAGAGGGATCGCACAGGGAGATTCCCAAAGGAGATCCTGGCCCAGATGGCGGAGCTGGGACTCCTTGGAATGACAGTGCCGCAGGAATACGGGGGAGCAGGTGTGGACAGTATAAGTTATTGCCTTGCCCTGAAGGAGGTGGCCTATGCCTGTGCTTCTACTGCTGTCATTATGTCTGTACACAACTCTGTGGCCTGTGGACCCATCTATCAATTTGGCTCTGATTACCAAAAGGAGGTCTACCTCAAGAGACTTGCAAAGGGAGAACTCTTGGGCTGCTTTGCCCTCACAGAGGCCTCTGCTGGTTCTGATCCTGCAAGCCAGAGAGCTGTTGCAGAGAAGAGGGACGGATATTATGTAATAAATGGCACGAAGGTCTTTATCACCAATGGCAAGAATGCAGATGTGGCCGTTGTGACTGCCTATACCTCTAAAGAGAAGAAACACAAAGGTATCAGTGCCTTTATCGTGGAGAAGGGGGCCAATGGTTTTAGTGTAGGTAAGATAGAGGACAAGATGGGGCTCAGGGCATCGGATACGGCGGAGCTCATCTTCGAAGATGTAAGGGTCCCTTTGGAGAACAGGCTTGGGGATGAAGGGGATGGCTTCAAGATAGCCATGATCTCCCTGGACGGAGGCAGAATAGGGATTGCCTCCCAGGCAATAGGGATAGCCACTGCATGTTTGGATGCAGCGGTCAATTACAGCAAGCAGAGGATACAATTCGGGAGGCCTATCTCCCAGTTCCAGGCCATAAGGTGGATGATAGCAGACATGGCCACTGAGATAGAGGCCTCCCTGTTACTTACCCTCTCTGCTGCACACCTAAAAGATCAGGGAAGGCCATTTACCAAGGAGGCCTCCATGGCCAAGCTCTTTGCCTCGGAGATGGCCCAGAGGGCTGCCTACAAGGCCTTGCAGATACATGGAGGCTATGGCTACATGAAGGACTTTCCTGTGGAGAGATACTACAGGGACGTGAGGGTGCTCACCATCTATGAGGGGACCTCTGAGATACAGCGCACGGTGATCTCCAGGGAAGTACTGGGAGCCTAAGGTCTAAATACCCTCACCCAAGAGGGAGATATCTATCCTCCTCAAGGTCTCATCCTTTCCCAAAACCTCCATCACCTCAAAGAGCCCTGGGCTGGCCGTCCTATTGGTGAGGATGACCCTGAGGGGCTGAGCAATCACCTTTAGCTTTATCTTCCCCTCATCCAGAAATCCCTTAAAGCAATCCTCCAAGCCCTGGATATCCCAGCTTTTCTGGGCAGAAAGCCTCTCCCTTAGCCTGTGGAGTATGGATATTACCTCTGGTGTCAGAAACCTTTTTAGGAGCTCCCGGTCATGGACAAAGGGTCTTTCAAAGTACATCCTGCACCCCTCTGCCATCTCCCTTAGTGTCTTGCTCCTGGGCTTGAGTGTCCTTATGGCCTTGATCAACCCCTCTCTCTCTATATCCCTTATCCCAATTTCCTCCAGGAAGGGTATAAGTTCTTTAAGGAGATATTCCTCATCGCTTTCCCTTATATATACTCCGTTTAGATCCAGGATCTTTTCCTGGTTAAAGACACCCGGGGATTTCCCTATCCCCTCTAAGGAGAATTTCTCTATGAGCTCAGGGAGGGTAAATTTTTCCTGATCACCATAGGACCAGCCTATCCTCACAAGGCCGTTTAAGAGGGCCATTGGGAGATACCCCATCTCTTTATAGGCCATCACAGAGGTGGCCCCATGCCTTTTGCTGAGCCTTTTCTTATCAGGACCCAGTATCATGGGCACATGGGCATAGTGGGGGATTTGAAGACCCAAGGCCCTGTATATGGCTATCTGTCTTGGGGTGTTGTTCAGATGATCATCTCCCCTGATTATATGGGTCACCCCCAATTCTATGTCGTCTGCCACCACTGCCAAGTGATATGTGGGGGTCCCATCAGATCTCCTGAGGACCAGGTCATCTAACTCCTCGTTGGGGACTGTTATCACACCCCTTACAAGATCCCTAAAGGTGGTCACCCCAGAAAGGGGGCTTTTCAATCTCACCACTGCCCCTGCCTTCTCGGGGAGGTCTTTTTCCCTACATGTGAGGTCATATTTGGGTTTCAGGCCTCTCTCCATGGCCTCTTGGCGCTTCCTTTCCAGCTCCTCCTGGGTGCAATAGCAATAATAGGCATTCCCTGCCTCCAATAGCCTCTCAATATAACCCTGGTAGATATGGAACCTCTGGGACTGGAAATAGGGGCCTTCGTCCCAGTCTATCCCAAGCCATTTGAGAGACTCTATTATGTCCCTTGCATACTCCTCTGTGGACCTCTCCCTATCCGTATCCTCTATCCTCAGGATAAATTTCCCCTTGTGTTTCCTCGCAAAGAGCCAGTTGAAGAGCGCTGTCCTTGCACCTCCCAGGTGTAAATAGCCGGTGGGTGATGGTGGAAACCTGGTAACTACTCCTTGTGTCATCTACCACTCCTGTGTATGTTATTTTGGATCCTTTTAGCACACAGGATGAGGTACCACAAGTCAATGGGAGGGAAGATAATACCCTTTTCCAAGCTATGGGAGAAGGCCCTTGTGAGATCCTATTGTGGTTATAGGGTAAATGAGGAGCCCAGGTCTCTGTATCGCTTAGGTGAGTGGGTACCCATAGATGAGGTACTGGATAGGTGGTACGATCCAGACCACAACTACTTCAAGGTAAGGACAAGGACAGGAGACATATATCTCTTGAAATGGTCATCCGAAGAAGACACCTGGTATCTAAAGAGACTTTAAGGGAGAGGGAAAGATGGAGACGATGGGACAAAAGGAAATCAGACGGGGAGACCAGGCAGGTCTAATGCTGAAGGCAGGGATAATAGGGGGAGGGAAGGCATGCAGGGACCTTTTGGAATATCTCATGGCAGGAAGGCTCTCCCATTTGGGTTTAGAGATCATCGGGGTCGCTGACCTAAATCCCAGTGCTCCTGGACTTGTGCTTGCAAAGGAACTGGGCATCTTTGTCACAGATGATTTCCAGGAGCTATATAGACTCCCCGGATTAAACCTCCTGATAGAATTGACGGGTTCCATGAGCATAAGGGAGAAGATGATTAAGACAAAACCCTTGGAGGTGAGCTCCATAGATCACAGGGGTGCGAGGCTCATCTGGGACCTGATCCAGATGGA
Source organism: uncultured bacterium (assembly GCA_938002815.1). Taxonomy (GTDB): domain Bacteria; phylum Desulfobacterota; class DSM-4660; order Desulfatiglandales; family CALKZT01; genus CALKZT01. The sequence goes on along the minus strand of CALKZT010000017.1, from coordinate 5,548 downwards.
GCTCGAAAAGGCGCGTATCCAGCAGGAGGCAGAAGAAAAAATCAAAAGGGAGAGAGACTGGGTCCAAAAGATCTTGGACTCTCTGCCGGATCAGATCATTGTCCTCGATCCAGAATTCAATGTAATAGGCGCAAATAAGAGGTTTTTAGACGAAACAAGCCTTGAGTTGGATAATGTATTGAACAAGAAATGCTACGAGATTTCACATCCTAGGGCTCAGACATGTAATGTAGAAGATAAAGACTGCCCCATGAAGAGAGTTTTAAATAGTTTTACAGGCTACACTACCATTCATAGTTACTTGGACACAGATGGAAAGACAGTCTATGAAGAAGTAATTGCAACTCCAATTATTGAGAATGGCAAGGTATTACAAGTGATTGAAGCCATAAGAAATGTGACAGATAGAATATTTCTTGCAAAAGAACTTCAAGAAATGGAGCTTAAGCTAAGCCAGTTTCTGGAATCTGCACATGATATAATATGTATAAAAGACCTAGATGGGCGTTATATTTATATAAATCCCGCTGGATTACAGCTTATTAACCTAAAAAAGGACGATGTAATAGGGAAGACAGATAAGGATATCTTCCCAGAAAGTCTCGCAAGAAGGATCAGAGAGCACGATCTAAAAGTAATAAGGGAAAAAAGGACCCTTTCCTTTCTTGAACACATGAAGGTGAATAATGTCACAAGATATTTCCACACTGTGAGATTCCCCATTTTGGATTACAAAGGGAATATGGTATCCTTCGCCATAATCTCCAGGGATATGACCGAAGAGAAGGAGTTAGAGGAGCAGGTAAGGGAGGCAAAAGAATACCTGGAGAATATCCTCACAAACACCACGGACATAGTCATCACAACTAACCTTGAGGGGAAGATCGTAACCTTCAATAGGGCAGGAGAGGTCATTTTGGGCTACACAAAGGAGGAATTGATAGGAAGGGAGGCCTCTATTCTCTGGAGAGACCCGGAGGAGAGAAAGAGGGTGATGGAGGCTGTGATGGAGTACGGTGCAATCACCAACTACAACACGGTTCTCTTGAGTAGAGAGGAAAAAGAGATAGAGGTAAGTCTGGCCCTCTCGCTCTTGAAGGATGGGAAGGGAGGAATAATAGGGACAGTGGGTATCATTAGGGACATAACCGAGGAAAACAGGCTCAGAAAGAGGGTCCTGGAGCAAGAGAGACTTGCCGCCGTAGGGCAGACAGTGGCGGGGATTACACACTGCATGAAAAATATCATAAATGGGCTAAAGGGTGGTGCCTATCTGGTAGAGACGGGGATCAAAAGGGGAGACGACCAGCTCCTGAAGGAGGGGTGGGAAGGTGTAAAGAAGTCCATAGACTGGATCGGAAGGCTCAGCCTAGACATGCTCAGCTACTGCAGGGAGTCGGGGACAGGTATTCTCCCTGTGGATATAAATGGAATCCTCAAGGAGTCTGTGGAGATGCTCCTCCCTGCCTTTAGGGAGGCTGGGATAGAGATAGTGACCAAAGGGGAGATAAAGGCTTTGATCCCCACAGACCCGGATGGACTTAAACGTGTTATACTGAATCTCCTATCAAATGCAGTGGACGCCGTAAAGGAAAAGGAATATCCAAAAGGGGAAACTCCCAGGGTGGAGCTCTTCTTGAGGGAGGATGAGGATTTTGTCCTCCTAAGCATAAAGGACAACGGGATAGGGATGGATGAGGAGACCCAGAGAAAGGTCTTTAGGCGGTTTTTTACCACAAAGGGAAGCAAAGGGACGGGCTTAGGGCTTTGTGTGAGCCACAAGGTTATGCAAGAGATAGGAGGGGAGATAGAATTTGAGAGCCAAAAGGGGATGGGGACCCTCTTTCAGATCAAGATCCCCAAGCATCCCTTCAGAAAAGCTCTACTATAGATCCCGAGGGCCCTTGAGGCGCTCCCTCAGCTTTTTGGTCATCCCTAGATCCACCTTCAGGGTCACCGGATCTATAACCACCCCATAGTCCTCCTTTGCCTTTTCTACGGTGACGTAACCCTCCCTCACATCTTCTTCTACCATTTCAGGGTCCCTTTCAAGGGGATCTCCATAGCCCCCTCCGCCTGCTGCCTCCATCACCACGACATCCCCTGGTCTTAGCTGGGTGAGGCCATAGGGGTTCCCTTGGATCCCGTTTACCAAAAACTTTGCCTTTGCTCCGGGCCTTCCCCCGAACAGACCCTCTGGGGGATATCTGAACCTCCCCGACTGTATACCAAGGTTTACGGGTGGAATGGGTGCATAGTCATCCTCAGGTATCCTAAATACGATCCTCTTGCCAAGGCCTCCTTTGTGTTTTCCAGGGCCCCCGGAATCGGGAAGGAGCTCTCTACATTCCACGATAAGTGGGGTTTCGTTCTCTATGATCTCTACCGGAGTGTTGGCTCCGTTTGCAGGGAAGATATAGACATAGTCACCGTCACGCCTTTGACTGGCGCCCATGCCTCCCCCTCTTATGATGACACAGTGGAACGGGGTACCATTCTTCCTCTTGCCGTAGAAGACATTCATTGTGGCAGGGGTCCCTCCACTCCCTGCAATTACCTTGTCTGGGACTGCCTTGGCCATGGCCCTATAGATGATCTCTGTCAAGAAATGACCCACCTGCATCCTGGCCGCTACTGCAGCGGGGAACTTACAGTTTACCACCGTCCCCTCCGGGGCAAGGAGTTTTATGGGCCTAGTACAACCTTCATTGTTGGGTATATCAGGGTCAAACATGCTCTTAATGGCCATGAAGACATAGGCATAGGTAAAATTATAGACCACATTTCCACCCCAGTTTACCTGAGGGGAAGAGCCTGAGAGGTCCACTATGATATCAGAGCCCTTCACATCCACCCGTGCCTTAATTACTATATCCTCTTTTCCTTCCATCTGCTCCACAATGCCTTCTGCCGTATATGTCCCATCGGGTACCTGGGAAATGGCATTTCGGATGGAGGTCTCTGTCCTCGAAATAATCTCTTCAGAGAGCTCATCTAAATCCTCAAGGTCATATTCTTTTAGCATCTTTACTATCTTTTCCGAACAGACATGATTTGCGGCTATCTGGCTCCTGATATCCCCGATTACCATCTCAGGGGTCCTCACATTCCATCGAATCATCTCCAGGATACCCTCGTTTAATACCCCTCCGTCGTAGAGCTTCAAGAAAGGTATGAAGAGGCCGTCCTCAAAGACATCGTGGTTGTCTGAGCTCACCCTACCGCCGATGTCTGAGTGATGAAAGACGCAGGCAGTAAAGGCCACAAGTCTCTCTTTGTAAAAGATGGGGCTCAAAACACATACATCGTTTAGGTGACCGGCAAGGGCCCAGGGGTCATTGGTGATGAAGACATCCCCTGGCCTGTAGTAGTCCGGTGAATAGCTCTGTACAAGTCTTTTTATCCCGAGGGCCATGGCACCTGACTGCCCAGGGGTGGCAAAGGTCCCCTGTGCAAGTTCCCTACCGAATCTGTCAGTGAACATGCAGGTATAATCGTGTGCATCCCTGAGCAGGCTACTGAAGGCAGTCCTGCTCACCGAACTATCTGCCTCATCCACTATGGAAATAAGTCTCCTCCAGAGTATCTCCAAGGTAACCGGATCAAATCTCCTACCCATATCTAACCCCCTATCTCTACCCACAGGAATCCCATATGGTCTACCCTTACAAAGGCATCCTCTCCCACTACCACTGTGGACTCACGCTCCTCTATGATGGCCGGGCCCTTTATCTCTGCACCCGGGAAGAGTGCATATCTGTCATAGACCACGTGATCCACAAAGGCCTTTTGTATCCCCGAGAAGGCAGGCCTCTTGCCCTTGATGGCCTCTTTTACATCCCCCCCTGTCTTCTTTAGCTTTGGCAGTTCCAAGAGCTTCTGCGGCAAGGTGACCCTGACCTTGAGGTTTACAAACTCCAGTGGGGAGTCAGGGTAGGTACGGCCATAGAGGTGCTGATATATCTCGTCGAACCTCTTTCTGATCTCCTCTTTAGTGATCCCATCCATATGCCTTTCATATAAGGGGACAGAGGTTTCTGCCCCCTGCCCCACAAAACGCATATCCAAAGACCTCTCCACAATCAGTTCCTCCCCCTCTATCCCTTCAAAGGTCTTTTTGGCCCCTGCCTCCAATTCCAGAAAGACCTTTTCCATCTGCTCAAAGTCTGCATCCTTTAAGGTGACCTTGAAGCTCCTCACGGCGTCAAAGGCCCTGGGTGCTGTGAAAAAACCCAGGGCAGAGCCAACCCCTGCCACTGGAGGTACAATAAACCTCTTGGCCCCCAATTTCTTGGTCATACCGTATGCATGGACCGGCCCTGCACCCCCAAAGGCCACCACTGTAACGAGGGAAGGGTTTCCACCCTTTTCGGCAATATGAGTCTTTGCCGCAGCTGCCATCGTCTCATTTATGAGGTCATGTATACCCCATACTGCCTGGATATAGGGGACATCCAAAGGCCTCGCTATCTTTTCCATTACCCCGTCTTTGGCCTTTTCTTTGTTTAGCCTCATCTCACCGCCTAGAAAGTAGTTTTCGTCTAAATAGCCCAAGAGTAGATCTGCATCTGTAACAGTGGGTTCAGTGCCACCTAAGTTATAGCAGATGGGCCCTGGGTCTGCCCCTGCGCTCTCAGGCCCTACCTGTAGGGTACCCATCTTACTCACCTTGGCTATGCTTCCGCCTCCTGCACCTATCTCCATGAGATCCACTACAGGCACCTGGATAGTAAGCCCACTTCCCTTCATAAACCTTTGGACCCTCCCCACCTCAAAAGTGGGCACTACCCCTGCCACACCCTCCTGGATGAGGCAGGATTTGGCAGTGGTACCACCCATATCGAAACAGAAGATATCCTTTATACCGAAGAACTTTCCGAAATACTGCCCAGAGATAACCGCGGCAGTGGGCCCAGATTCTATTATCCTCACAGGGAATTCCTTGGCAGTCTCCACAGAGGTGATCCCGCCCGATGAGAGCATGATAAACAGCTTCCCCTGAAATCCGATCCTCTTAAGCCTCTCTTTCAGTTTGCCCAGATACCTACCCGTCAAGGGCTTTACATAAGCATTGGTGGCGGTGGTGCTGGTCCTTTCATATTCCTTTATCTGAGGAAGCACCTCAAAGGAGACCGAAACACTTATGTGGGGAGCCTCCTTCAGGATCAACTCCTTTAGCATGAGCTCGTGGACTGGGTTCACAAAGGAGTTTATGAGACATACTGCAATGGACTCCACCCCCAATTCCAAAAGCCTCTTTATTACGTCCCTTGCCTCTTTCTCGTCCAGGGGCCTCAGTATCTTGCCATCAGACCTGATCCTTTCATCCACCTCAAACCTAAGACTCCTTGGGATTAAGGGTTTTGGAAATTCTGCAAATATGTCATAGGGTGAGTAGCGTATCTCCCTTTTGAGCTCCAGGATGTCTCTAAAGCCCTTTGTGGTAATCAGCCCTGTTTTGGCCCCCTTTCTCTCTATGATGGCATTTATGACCAGGGTGGTCCCGTGTATGAGCTCATCCAGGTAAGGGGTAAAGCCAGGTACCTTT
>CALKZT010000016.1 GCA_938002815.1 uncultured bacterium | reverse complement strand
GAGAAAATTATGATCTATTGATCAATCTAACCCCTACGAACAGCGCTTTATTGCTGACAAGGTTAATCACAGCCCAAAAGATAGAGGGGACTTATTTTGATGATTCTGGTTACAAGGTGATAACGAATCCCTGGGTTCACTATTTCTATATAACCAATCTATCTCGAAACCTAAATTCCATCAACCTGGTAGATATGTTTATCAAAACGGCCAGGATGAGGATATATTCTCCCAGAGCCTATCTAAATGGTAAAGGCCGATGCGAGGAGAAATCCCCTTATTTTTGTATACACCTTGGGGCCTCCACCAGAAGGCGTGCACTGGAGCCAGAGATCTTGGCCAAGGCAGCGGCCCTCATATCTAAAGAGACAGGGCTGAAGGTCTATATTCTGGGCGTAAGCTCTGAGGCAGACCTGGCAGAGAGGTTTGTGAGGGTATTTGGGGAGGGATGTATTAATCTGGTGGGAAAGACAGATGTCAGGGATTTGACAGAGATTATAGGTAGCTCGGCATTCTTGCTCTGTCACGACACTGGCCCCATGCACATTGCCTGGGCATGTGGAAAGAGGGTGCTCTCCATATTCATCTCCACGGCAAACCCCTTTGAAACAGGTCCCTATGGGACAGGCCATTATGTCCTACAGCCCACCCTACCCTGCTATCCCTGTGACCATGGGGTGAAATGCCATACCCTTGAATGTAAAAAGAGCCTGAGACCAGAGCAGATCTCCAGGGCAGCCCTCTCCCTTCTGCTAAGAGACGAGTCCCTCTTAGGGCATCAAGAAGGACTAAAGGTCATGAAGACAATCCAGGGTATTGACGGCATGGCAGAGCTTGTACCGCTAAAACCTCTACCCTATTCCAAGGGCCTTTTTGCTATGCTCTGCTGGAGATCCATCCTTCCTCCTATACTGGATTCAAAGGTGAATATGGAACAAATATTGCAGAACTTAGATCACAGAACAAGGTTGTTCTTTGAGAGGGACTTAGGGGGCCTGTCCTCCCATATGGGAAAGGAGGTATCGCTCGTTGCTGAGGCATTAGGTATCACAGAATCTGGCCTCCAGATCCTAAACAGGGTCCTCAAGGGGTTAAGCACGACCCCCAAAGACTATGGGAGGATGTCTTGCCTGGTGGGGGAGCTTGATGAAGTAGAAAAGACATTAGAGAGATGGGCCTATATTAACAAACACTGGGAGTTTCCCGTAAGCATGTTGAAGTTGAGCTTAAAGACCTTTGCATCTCATGAAGATGCAGAGGCTTCAGCCCAAAAAACCTTGTATTATTATAAATTGGTCCATGAGCAGTTTAAGATATTATATGAAATGTTAAACAAATTTTAAGGAGGTAAAAAATGGAAGTAATGGTCAGATTGGATGGTCAACTCATAGCAATTCCTCCCGAAATTGTAAACTTAGAAGGCCTATTAGAACATGTCTTCCAAAATAGCCTTCCAAATGGGAGGGAAATTATTGAAGTAAAATTAGATGGAAACACATTTAGCGAAGAATTTCCTCATGAGTCAGCACTTCTCACTTCTGAAGACTTTAAAATAGTGGACATAATCACCCAGGATTCAGGGGATTTTGCAGAATTGTCCCTACAACAGTTTCCATATTTTATCAGTATTATAAAGAAGGGTTTTAGAACAGCCTGCGATTATCTCAGGGATGGCTATTTGGAAAAAGAAGGTAACAAACTTGTAGCCAACTCAGCTGAGTCACTGGGGGCATTGATCAGCCATTTCTTGCACCTCATCTACAACACCAAGAATGGCAAGAGCAATGATCTAAAAGCTGCTTATAATTCCCTCACAGGGGAATTGGCAGGTCTCATGGACGAAATAATTACGGCACAAAAGGAAAATGACCCTATCCTCTTAGCTGATTTACTGGAGTTTGAGATAATCCCTATCCTTGACAGGCTTGGTGCCAGAATAGAAAAGATATTGGGCTGATTTACCATGCACCAAAAATTACTCATGGCCAGGATCAAAGGCCTAATAGAGAGGCAGGACCTGGCCATTCAAAAGGGAGAATGGGGTATTGTCCATTCACTGGAGGAGGAAAAGAGGCTCTTAATAGAAGAGGCCCTTTATTCCCCAGATTCAGCTGAGCTTGTAGGGGAAATCAGGTCCCTATTGATACAGTTCAGGGAAAAGGTGAGGGCCGAATTACTTCAGATTTCGCATCAAATATTGAATCTAAGACCTTTCAAATCAATTTATACTTCAAAAAACTCATCCTTTATGCTCTCCAATATGGCCTAAGAGCAAATTGGGCTCGTCCTTGGTAAAACCCACAAGGGTTTCTCAGGGCCAAAAATAGCTTTTTCCCAGGAGGCTCCTAATATAATATGGCTTTGGGAGGCCCAAATTATCTTTAGGAGGAAGTTGATGTATCCCATACTCCTTAGACTGGATGGTATCAGGATATATAGCTACGGCCTTATGGTGGCCATTGGAATCTTGGCAGGTGTCTATGTACTTACTAGGCTCTCAAAGAGAGAAGGGATAGATCCCCACACGGTTACAGACCTGGTTTTTTATACCGTGCTGGTGGCCATATTGGGTTCCAGGGTAGGTTTTATCCTCTTAGAGCCATCCCACTACCTGTCTCATCCCCTTGAGATGGTAAAAATATGGGATGGTGGCCTGGTATTCAGTTTCGGCCTCGTCTTTGGAATGTCTACCCTCTATCTCCTTTCAAGGAAAAGAGGGTTGGGTTTCCTTTTGACGGCAGATCTCTTTGCCCCACCCCTTGCATTGGGCCAGGCCATAGGGAGGATTGGTTGCTTCCTTGCAGGCTGCTGCTACGGCAGGGAAACAGATTCCTGGTGTGCTGTTCGCTTCCAGGACCCAAACTCCCTTGCTCCCATTGGTGTAGATCTATACCCTACACAGCTCTTCCATTCCTTTGCAAACCTTGTGATATTCACTATCCTCCTAATACTCTTCAAGAAGAGAAGATACACAGGCCAGGTGTTAGGATGGTACATGATCTTACATCCACTCCAGAGGCTCCTAATAGAGAGATACAGGGGGGATTTTAGGGGCAGTTTCCTGGGAACCCAGATGACGACCACCCAATTTGTAAGCCTCATGGTACTATTTGCAGGGGTTTTACTATTATTTTGGCTCAAGAAGAAGGCCTCCAATACCTAAGCCTCTCTTTTGTTGAAAGGAGCCGAACCCTAAGTTAAATTTTATCCACCAAGGCTTTTGGGGGACACTAGGAGAGAGATGTATGATCAATTTGAAGCCACAGAACTATACTGCCCAAAATGTAAGAGGGCTGTGAGGGTTAGGAGCAAACTCCTTTTGGTATTGCCCGAGGGAGATAAATATGACTACAAGTGCACCATATGTGGAGAGCCTCTGGGAGACAAGTTGGACAAATCCGGTGGGCTATATAGAAGACCAGGGGGATCAGGAAAGATTTCTTGAATCTAAACCGAAGACCATAAAAGAGATCCCTTTTGGATCACAGATACAGCTTCCCGAGATCTTTAAAAAGGGCCTTTATAGAAGAGATCCCGGCCCCTAAATCCTCTGTATGCCTTGAAGGAGACTCCTTCATCCGGCTTGGGCTTGTCTTGAGGCTGAGGAGAAAGGAGGAGATTCTCCTGATGGACAGAGATGGTAAAAGGGCCTTTGCTTTGGCCCAGGAGGTCTCGAGGGGTAGGATCAATTTGGAGATAGAGGAGGTATATGAGCCAGGGCCTGAGCCTGATCTGAAGATCAGTCTGCTTCAGGCTTTGCTGAAAGGTGATAGCATGGCCTATGCCATAAAGAGGCTCTCTGAGTTGGGCGTCCAAAGGCTCATGATCTTTAAGGGGGATCACAGCATAAGAGAGCTAACCCCCCAAGATATTGCACATAAAAAGAGGCACTGGGATGGGATAGCCATTAGATCTTATCTTCAGTGTGACAGAAGGGCCCCCCTTATTGTGGAAGGGCCCTATAAATCCCTATTAGAGGCCACTTATGGGCACTTGGAACCTAAATCCCTAAAATTACTCTTCCACGAAAAGGCAGGGCCCTGTTCCTTGAGGGGACTCTTGAAGGGTTTTAAAGAGATCCCGCCCCCAAGGCATGTGGAGATTGCCGTTGGACCAGAAGGTGGATTTTCGGAACAGGAGGTGGATACCTTGGTTCAAAGGGGCTTTATACCCATGAGATTAGGGAACAGGATCTTTATGGCAGAATCCATGGGCATAGTTATTGCCTCCATACTTCAGTACGAATTGGGTGACCTTTCTTGATTTAGGGCCCTACCCTCCTTCAAAAGGTTTGGCCCTCTTTCAGACCAGATAGAAGCCAGGCACCAGAAACTCTCCCCTCAAGAGGAGATCACCTGCCACAGGCTGAGGCTTCATCAAGACCCTCTTACCTATGAGCTCCATCCCTACCTCTTCTGGATTTAGACCCAAGAGATTGCCCAACACATAAGGGCCTTCGCTGAGCTCCACCATCACAATGGTATAGGGTGCCTTTCTCCCCTCTGGTGGAACCCTTATTACGGTAAAGGTTCTGATTATACCCTCTCCCTTAAGTTCCGTCTCGGAAAAGGCCCTCCCTCCGCATTCCGGACAGACGGCCCTTGGGGGGAAGAGAACTGAGCCACAAGCCCCACACCTGACGCCCACAAATCTGCCCTCTCTCATGTGCTCTTGGTATCTGCTAAAGGGAATAGGGTATTCCATGCCTACCTCCTAAGGATTATGTTACACACCGTCCCAAAGTCACCTCCCAGGGTATCCACAAGGCCTATCTTTGCCCCTGGAATCTGTCTTTCCCCTGCCTCTTCCCTCAACTGCTCCACTATCTCCACCACCTGAGCTGCGCCTGTGGCTCCAATGGGATGCCCCTTTGCCTTAAGTCCTCCTGAAGGATTTACCGGCACTTTACCTCCCAGGGCAGTTTCACCCTTTGTGGCTGCCTCATATCCCTTTCCAAACTCGTATAGTCCCAATGCTTCTATGGCCAAGATCTCTGCTATGGTAAAGCAGTCATGGAGTTCCACCACATCCAAGTCCTCTGGCCCAATCCCTGCTTGGGAATAGGCCTGCCTGGCTGCCTCAACCCTTGCCTTTACAACGGTTAGATCCCTTTGAAGGGACAGGGCACCACAAGCTGCCTGTCCCATCCCTATAATATAGATAGGCTTTTTTACAAATTCCTTTGCCCTATCTGCCCTTGCCAGAACTACTGCCGCTGCCCCGTCTGAGAACGGACAGCAGTCATAAAGTTGAAGGGGATCCGCAACCATCATACTGTTTAGGACCGTCTCCACGTCTATCTCCTTTTGGAAGTGGGCCTTTGGGTTCAGAAGGGCGTGTTTATGGTTTTTTACTGCCACCTCTGCCATATGCCTCTTCAGTTCAGGGAGCCCTATCCCATATTTGGCCGCATACATATGGGCTGCCAACGCAAAGACCCCTGGGAAGGTGATACCCACAGTAGACTCATAGTAACTATGGGACGCCATGGCAAAGGTGCGGGTAGCCAAAGGGGTACCCATGAGGGTTGCCCTTTCAGTCCCTCCTGCAAGCACAAAGTCATATACACCCCCGGCCACAAGCAATGCCGCATTCCTTATGGAGACCGTTGCAGTGGCACAAGCACATTCCATTAGCACAGCAGGGGACCCAGTGGGCAAACCCAATTCTGAATGGGCAAAGGGTGCAATATGGGCCTGGCCTTCCTCGAAGGCACCTAAACAGCAGCCCAAAAACAGAGCTTGGATATCCTTAGGTTCTAAACCTGATCTCTCTATTGCCTCCAGGCCAACCTCTGTAAACATCTCCAGATTGGTCTTCTGGGAGACACCAAAACGGTTCATTGCCACCCCCAAGACTGCGACCTCCCTCATCCCATCACCTCCCCCTTAGGATCCTACCTATGATCATCCTCTGCACCTCTGAGGTACCCTCCACAATCTGTAATACCTTTGCTCCGGCATAAATCCTGGACACCAGGTATTCCTTCATATACCCATAGCCTCCATGGATCTGGACACTATCAGAGGCCACCCTCTCTGCCATCTCAGAGGCAAAAAGTTTTGCTGCTGCGGCCTCAAAGGTATGCTCCCTCCTTTGATCCTTTAACCAGGCTGCCTTTAAGTAAAGGTTCCTCGCAAGCTCAATGGCCACTGCCATGTCTGCCAGTTTGAACTGGACTGCCTGAAATTCAAAGATGGGCCTCCCGAACTGGACCCTCTCCTTGGCATATCTCAAGGATTCCTCAAGACATGCCTGGGCAAGACCCACTGCGATGGCAGCTATGCTGATCCTACCTGTCTGAAGGACACTCAAGTGCTGGGCTAGCCCTTTTTGAGGGTCCCCCAGGAGGTTCTCTTTGGGGACCCTGCAATCATCCAAGATCACCTCGTGGGTAGCTGATCCGTGCCATGCTATCTTTTCATACCTCTTTCCCAAAAAGAACCCTGGCGCATCCTTGGGCACTATAAAGGTGGAGATGATATTTTCACCATTGGCTCTCTTTCCGGTAACTGCTGCCACAATGATCAGGGAGGCATGTTGGAGCCCTATATTGGTGATAAACTGCTTTGTGCCGTTTAGGTAATACCAATCACCCCTTAGCTCTGCCCTTGTCTCTATGGATGCTGCATCAGAGCCTGCATTGGGTTCTGTGAGACCGAACGCACCTATCTCTCTTCCCTCTGCTATGGGGACAAGCCACCTCCTCTTCTGCTCCTCTGTCCCGAATACATAGAGCTCTTGGGCCACTATACTCGTGGTCACATCTAAGAGGGCCCCCAAGGTCATGTCACCCCATGAGACCTCCTCTATGCAGACATGTAACCCGACCCAATCCCCACCACTTCCACCATACTCCTCGGGGAAAGGGATGCCCATCATGCCCAGTTGGGCCATCTTTCCTATGACATCATAGGGGTACTCACCACTCCTCTCTATCTCTAAGGACCTGGGCCTGATCACTTCCCGGGCAAAGTCCCTGGCCATAGTCCTGATCATCAGGTGCTCTTGGGTCAGGTCAAAGTCCATCTACTTTGCCGCCATTCGGATTGCACCATCTATCCTGATGGTGGTGCCGTTTAGCATAGGGTTTTCCACAATATGTTTTGCAAGCATGGCATATTCAGAGGGCCTTCCAAACCTCTTGGGAAATGGCACCATCTTTGCGAGGGAATCCCTCACCTTATCGGGCAAAGACATGAGCATCGGAGTCTCAAAGAGCCCAGGCGCAATGGTCACAACCCTTATACCTAAATCGGAAAACTCCCTTGCTATGGGGAGAGTTATCCCCACAATGGCTGCCTTTGAGGCGCTATAAGAGGTCTGTCCTATCTGTCCCTCCCAGGCTGCAATGGAAGAGGTATTTATGATAACGCCCCTCTCCCCATCCTGATTGGGTTCATTCTTTGACATCTGCTCCCCTACTACGGCAATGGCATTTACCGTACCTGTGAGGTTCACCTTTATTACCTTTTCAAAGGCCTCCATGGAGAGGATACCTTCCTTTCCCAAGACCTTTTGGGGTATCCCTATGCCTGCGCAGTTGATCAAGATATGAACACCTCCAAAATGGGCGACTGCCTCTTCCACAGCCTTTTTTACCTGATTTAGGTCAGTCACGTCTGCTCTTAGAAAGAGGGCTTCTGCTCCCAATTCAGAAGAAATTGCCCTGCCCCTTTCCTCTGCCATATCCAGGATCACTGCCTTTGCGCCCTCTGCCACAAAGCTCCTTACACAGGCCTCCCCAAGTCCAGAGGCCCCACCGGTTATCAATGCAATTGCTCCCTTCAATTCCATGGCTTAGCTCCTTTTATTTAAATTTAGGAGGCTACACACGCTCCTTAAACTCCTCTCCCAAAAGTCCTTCTGGCCTAACCAAAAGTACCAAGATGATCACCAAGAAGGCAAAGGTATTCTTAAATGCCACCGAGATATATGCACCTGCCAAACTCTCTGCGACACCCAAGATCAATCCGCCCACTATGGCACCCGGCAGGCTATTTAGACCACCTAAAATGGCAGCTGCAAACCCCTTCAGGAATGGCTCCAGCATGAAGAATGGGTCCAAAAGCAGGGCAGGCGCCAAGAAGAGCCCTGCGAGAACCCCCAGGGCTGAAGCAAGTCCCCAGCTTAGGGCCAATATCCTTCTGGTAGGGATCCCAAGGGTCTGGGCTGCTGTAAGGTTTTCAGAGGTGGCCCTCATGGCGAGGCCTATCTTTGTCTTTTGTATCAAAAGGTAGAAGAAAAGACTTGCCAAAAGGCCTATAAGGAGGGTCCCTAAACTCAACTGGTCTATGATGAGTCCTCCTGTTTTATAGGTCTTGGAATCCGAAAGGAAGAACGGAAATGTCTTGGGCTCCGTGCCACCAAAGTATATGATACCGCCCTGGAGGATCAACCCGAACCCAAGTGTAAGGATGATCTGCCCTAACTGATTGGCATTTCTCCTCTGTGCAGGGACCAGGGCGCAGAAATAAAACAGAAGGGCTATTCCAAAACCAAAGAGAAGCCCAAGGCCAAAGGAGCCCATGAGGGGAATTCCAAGCCCCGCTACAATGAACGCAAAGAAGGTGCCTGCTGTGGCCATGTCACCGTGGCCAAAGTTTAGGATCCTGTTGGACCTATAGATGAGTGAGAGACCTAGGGCCACTAAGGCGTATATACTACCTGAGGCAAGACCCGTTACTGTATATTGTAAGATCCTCATATCTCACTCCTCTCAACGGAAGGGCCAGTTTCTAAAATAGAGCCTCATCTTCATCCACCTACCATAGAGCCCCATGGGTTCAAATATTAGGATCAGCATGATGGTGAGCCCATAAACCACCGGTACCAGCCCCTTGTACTGGCTTAAAAGCTGTGGGACTATCACGATAAAGGCTGCCCCCAATATGGCCCCCTCCACAGAGGAAAGCCCTCCCACTATGACCGCTACAAACAGGGTGATGGATTCCATGAAGGTAAACATATTGGGCTCCACATAACCCATGAACAGGGCATAGAGCCCCCCTTGAATACCTGTGTAAAAGGAGCTGATGAAAAAGGCCAATAATTTATACCTCACCAAATTTACCCCTGTAACCTCTGCGGCTATGTCATTGTCCCTTATGGCCACAAAGGCCCTTCCCATATACGAAGAGACAATATTGTATGTGAGTAGGAGAAAGATGGCTGCCATGAAGAGATTAAAGTAGTAGTTGAAGTTTGTAGGGGATAGGGAGAATACGGGCGTGAGCTTCTTTATCAAGAGACCCATTCTCCCCCCTGAAAGGGTCTCTGAGTTTACAAAGGTCTGATACACGGCAACGCCAAAGCCCATGGTGGCAATGGCAAGATAGGGACCCTTTAGCCTCAAAGAGGGGAAACCCACCACCAACCCAAAGAGGCCTGCAGCCAGTCCTCCTGAGATCATGGCCAAGGGCCACGGAATAGAATGTCCCACCAGATGACCAAAGGTAAAGGCACCTATGGCCAAAAGTCCGTTTTGGCCAAATGAAATCTGGCCCGTATATCCGATTAGGAGGTTCTGTCCCAATGCACCTATTGAATAAATGAAGATTATGATACAAATGTGTGTCACATGTTCAGGTGAGTACCAGGGCAACAACAAGACAAAAAGGATCAGCAGACCTACCCAAAACTTTGTCCATGGCTTTCTAATCAGCTTTAGCTCTTCCTTATAGCTTTCTATCAGATCCATAGCCTCTATTCCTTATACATGGATTCGATGAGTTCTGAGTATCTCTTCTCAAGAAGCCTTCTTTTCACCTTTTTTGTGGGAGTGACATCCCCATCCTCCTCATAAAACCTCCGGGGAAGCAGTCTAAACTTCTTTATAGTCTCTACCCTTGCAAGGGTCTTATTTACCTTTGCAACCTCAACTTCTATTAGTTTCACAACTTCGGGCCTCTGGGTAAGGTCTGAAAATGTGGTAAATGGTATGCGATTGTCTTGTGCATACTTAGTCACATTATCTTCATCGATGAGGATAAGTGCGGTCAGGTATTTTCTGCCCTCCCCTATAACCACTGCGTCCTGTATATAGGGCGAAAACTTCAGTTTGTTTTCAATAAAGGCCGGGGTTATGTTTTTGCCACCTGCTGTTATGATGATATCTTTTTTCCTATCCAATATCTTTAAGAACCCATCCTCCACCAAGCCCACATCACCTGTATGGAGCCATCCATCCACTATTGTCTCCTCTGTGAGCTTAGGTGCCTTAAAATAGCCTTTAAAGACCCCTTTCCCCCTCACCAATATCTCACCATCTTCTGCAATCCTCACCTCCACCCCTGGGATCGGCTCTCCCACAAAACCCCACTTGGGCCTATCTATGCGTTGCACTGCTATGACGCCGGTGGATTCGGTCTGACCATAACCTTCCCTCAGGGGTATTCCCAAAGAATTGAAGTACTCAAAGAGCTCAGGAGATGCGGGTGCAGCTGCACATACTGCCCATTTTATCCTCTCAAGGCCTATCTGCCTCTTTAGGTGGTAGAGGACCAAGAGATACATGGGCCAGTAGAGTATAGACCAGAGGATCCTACCCTTGCCCCGTGGCTGGGTTCGGATATACCTCCTTCCCACCTCCACAGCAGCCCTATAGAGTAGCCTCTTTAGATATGTGGAATCAGACATCCTTATCTCTATCATGGAGGCAAACTTCTCCCAGATCCTGGGCACACTCCCAAAGACAGTGGGGGAGACCTCCCTTAAATTCTGTGGCAAGGTGTCCATGGACTCCACAAAATTCACTGTGGAGCCTGTCCAAATGCTCAGAAATACGCTCATTATGTTTTCATATATGTGGGCAAGGGGAAGGTAGGAGAGGAGTTCTTCATCCTCTGAGAAGTTGATTACCTGGGTAAAGGATTCTGTGATGGCCATGATATTTTCGTGTGTAATCATGGCACCCTTTGGCCTGCCTGTGGTTCCAGAGGTATAGATCATCATGGCCAAATCCTCAGGGAGGAGGCCGGAGAGCCTCTTATCCACACAGTCTGGTTCCTTCTGGAGTAGCTCTCTGCCTCCCTTTAGGAAGTCTTCAAAAAAGAGGAATCTTGGATGGGAAAATCCCCAAAGGCCCTTTGGGTCCCATACCACTACCTTTTCCACCCCTAATGTATCGATTATCTCAAGGACCTTGTCCACCTGCTCCTCATTTTCCACAAACAGGACCTTTGATTCAGAGTGGCCTACTACATAGGCTATCTCTTCAGGGGAGGAGGTGGAATACACGCCACAGGTAACACCTCCTATGCTCATGGTGGCCAGATGGCATATGAGCCACTCAGGTCTATTATCACCCAGTATGGCGACCCTCTCCCCCTTCTGTAAGCCCTCGGCAATGAGTGAGGAGGCTGTCTCCCTCACCCTCTTTTCGTACTGGGACCAGGTAATCCTGTTCCATATCCCCTTCTCCTTTTTCCTAAGGGCTATCCTCTGGGGCCTCCTTTGGGCCTGATGGAAAAAGAGCTCTGGCAAGGTCTGTGCCCTCATCACCAGGTCCTCCTCTTCTTATAAAGCCTCCATCCCTTTGGAGAGACTGCTTCTCCTCCCATGCCCAGATAAAACTCCTGAACGTCTTGGTTTTCCTTTAGTGCCTGAGAGCTACCCTCAAGGACGATCCTCCCTGTCTCCAGGATGTAACCATAGTCGGCAATCTTTAAGGCGAGCCTTGCGTTTTGCTCCACTATGAGCAATGTGGTCCCATAATCCCTTATTTGTACAAGGGCAGAGTAGACAAGCTTTGCCATTATGGGGGCCAAACCCAGTGAGGGTTCATCCAACATGAGCATAACAGGTCTCCTGAGCATGGCCCTGGCCATGGCGAGCATCTGCTGCTCGCCACCTGAAAGGGTCTCTGCCTTCTGTCTGGCCCTTGTCCTAAGGATCGGAAAGAGCCCATAGAGAAACTCCAGGTCCTCTTCTATCTTGGAATCCCTCCTGCCCCAGAGACCAAGGGAGAGGTTTTCTTCCACAGTAAGCTCCCTAAATAGCCCCCTATCCTCAGGTACGTACACAATCCCCAACCTTGCCACATATTCAGGGGGTCTCCGCTCTATCCTGTTACCCTTGAAGGTGATGATACCCTTTTTGGGCTGGTCCTTTAGGAGACCTGCCACTGTCCTTAAAAGGGTTGTCTTGCCCGCGCCGTTTGGGCCAAGGACTGTAAATATCTGGCCCTCTTTCACCTCCATGGAGATACCGCGGAGCACATAGATGCGGTCATAATATAGTGTCTCTATACTTGTGATGGTAAGGAGGCTGCTCATCACTAAGCTTCCTCATCACCCAAATAGGCCCTAATTACCTCAGGGGCGGATTGGACTTCCTTAGGGAGGCCCTCTGCTATGAGGAGGCCATGGTCTAAGGCCACCATCCTGTCCGCAAGCCTCGAGGCAATTCTGAGGTCGTGCTCCACCAATAGGATGGCCGTTTTGTACCTTCCCCTGATCTCGGTTATCCTATAGGCCATCTCCTCCTTTTCTTCGGATGTAAGACCCGCTATAGGCTCATCCAAAAGCAGGAGCTCTGGCTCCTGTGCTAAGGCCCTGCCCAATTCCACCCTCTTTTGTATACCATAGGGGCAGTCAGAGACCCTTGAATTTCTAAAGGCCTGTAGGTCCAAAAACTCTATTATCTCCTCCGCCACTTCCCTGTGGATCAGCTCCTCCTTCCTGATTCTCAAAAAGGCATGAAAGGGATTTTTTTTGAACTGCACATGACGGCCCAACATGAGGTTGTCCAGGACCGTCATGTGCATAAAGAGCCTTAGATTCTGAAAGGTCCTTGCAATACCCTTTTGGGCCACCTCATGGGGCCTGTGGCCCAAAAGATTTTCTCCCTTGAAGATGACCTTGCCCTCCCTTGGTCTGTATACCCCGCTGATACAGTTGAAGAGTGTTGTCTTCCCTGACCCATTGGGACCTATTATCCCCACTATCTCCTGGGTATCAGACTTTAGGCTTACCCCCCCTAAGGCCACTATACCCCCAAAGGATATTACAAGTCTTTCTACTTCCAAAAGGGGCATAGATCCCTAAAACCTAGGCTTGTAGAGGACAAATCCCTCTATGGGGACATGCTTTCCGCCCTTTGCCTGACCCATACGGGAGGCATTCACACCATGGTGCCTCTCGGGGGAAAAGGTAACAGGGGCACCTATACCTTCGGGCTTCCAATCTTTTATCTTTTCTAAGCCCTTGATCAGGGATTCTGCATTCAGATCTTTTCCTGCATTCTTTATCCCTTCCACCAGTATGGCCATGGATACAGCCCCATGAACTGCGAGGTATTCTTTGCCCTTTATCTCTGGATTAAACTTGATCAGGTTCTCTGCCAGCTGAGTGGCCTCAGGATCTGCGCCAGGTACGCCTGAATGGCCTGGAAGAGCAATATATGTTCCCTCCCAGGCCTCACCTGCTATGTTGTACATTATAGGGTCTCCAAGGGTAAAAGTGGCCAATACCTTGGGTTTGTAATCCACCTTGGCCATCTCCTTTAGTATCAAGGCGCCATGGCTCATTGTGGGATATATCACCAATGTATCCGCACCTGATTCCTTTAACTTTAAGGCATGGGTAGCAAGGGCCCTCTCGGTCACCTCATAGGGTACAGTCTCCACAAGGGAGGCCTTTCCCTTTGACTCTTCAACGGCCCTCTTTACCCCCACCAGGGCCATCTTTCCGTAGTCATCGTTTTGGTAAAATAGGGCAATCTTTTTGGCACCCAACTTTTTTATGCCATAGTCAGTCAAATAGAATGCCTCATCCTCATAATCTGGATAGGATACAAAGACATAGCGGAGCTTTTCCTTTGGAAGCTCTGCCCAGATCCTCACATTGCCATAAGGTGCTACGAGGGGTATCTTGTTTTCATAAAAGAAGTCCTTGGCCGCATGGCAGACAGCAGTTCCCAAGAGTGCAGCCACAGCAAGCACCTGACCTTTCATCTCCTGTAAGTTAGCCAAGGCACGGGTTGGATTATAGGCATCGTCTTTTAGGATAACCTTTAGGTTCCTTCCATTTACACCGCCCTTTGAGTTGATATAGTCTGCATAGGCCTTACCACCCAAGGCCGTTACACCCCACAGTGCAGCAGGGCCTGAAAGGGGTGTTGTCCAACCTATCACCACCTCTTTTTCCGTGACCCCAGGGGACTGGGCAAGGGCATGGCCGCCCATGGCCAAAAGCAGGGTCAAAACCAGGACAAAAACTCCTACCTTCCTCATGGCAACCTCCTTTTGGTTAAAGGTTAATTTCCCAGGTCCATTACCTGGTTTCTTACCTTAAACGAGTCTACTAAAGTTATGGGCAGCTAATCATGCCCTTAATACCCAATCAACCCTCACAAAAGTCAAAGAGCTTGGTCTTCTTTTATCATGGAACCCGTAAAACCTGAAGATCTGATTTACAAAAACCACCTAAGGGCTATCCATAATGCTTTTCCTCTTCCTGGGGTGTCATGGCATCCGCCTCCACATCCCTGGTATCCCTTCTCCCTTTGAGAAGCTCCTTGTAATATTCATGCTGGATCAAAAGATTCATGATCTCGTTTGTCCCAGTCCAGATCATCGCAAGCCTACAATCCCTCAAGAATCTCTCTATGGGATAGACCGTGGTATAACCTATTCCACCCATGATCTGCATTGCATTGTTTATCACCTTCCATGCCGCCTCTGTACCTATCTTTTTGGCCTCAGATACCAGCCTCCTGGCATCCGCATCGGAGTCCACAAGCCTTGCAGCGGTATACACCAAGGACCTGGCAGCATCCAAAAGGGCAACTGAATCTGCCACCATGAAGCTCACTGCCTGGAATTCGTTTATGGTCTTACCAAAGGCCTTTCTCCTGGTGCTGTACCTGGCGGCCACCTCTAAGGCAGCCCTACCTAAGCCCACAGAACCCGCTGCGCTGGTGAGCCTTTCAGGTATCATCATCCTGTTGAAGATGGCATAGGCGTTGTTTTCCTCACCCACAAGGTTTTCCAGTGGTACCTTTGTGTCCTTGAATAATATCCTCCCAGTGCCTCCGCCCCTTGTGCCCAATAGCTGGTAGATCATCTGTACCTCTACCCCCATTTCCCTCTCCACCACGAAACAGCTCATGGACTGGTGAGGGTGGGCATCTGGGGCTGTCTTTGCATATACCAAGAACCAATCCGCATCCTGGGCACCCACCACAAAACGCTTCTCGCCATTGAGGTAGTAGTAGTCTCCCCTTCTAACGGCAGTGGTGGTGGCCCCAAAAAAGTCAGAACCTCCCCTGGGTTCTGTGAGGGCCTCTGCGCTATAGAGGATCCCCTGGTTGGTGGGAAGTAGATATCTCCTCTTCTGCTCCTCCGTGCCAAACCTGTTTAAGGCCTCCCCCACTATGGAAGGCATCACATAGGCACATGCTACCGAATTCCCCAAGACCCCAACCTCTTCTATACCTGCCACCTCCGCAACCCAGTTTAACCCCCTCCCCCCGTATTCCTTTGGAAAACGAGGTCCCAAGAGGTTTTTTTGCCCTGCCTTCTGGACAATGGGTCTCCCTGTCTCTATCTCCCCTTGGTCCATCTGCCTTAAAAGTTCGCTGGGGATGTCGTTTTTTACAAAACTTCTCACTTCCCACATAAAGGCCTTTTCCCATTCGTCTAACAGAAATTCAAACATCTTTCCCCCCGTTAGAGTATGTGCTTGGCTATGATCTCCTTCATGATCTCCTTGGTTCCACCGCCTATGGAGAGTACCCTGGCATCCCTAAAGAGCCTTTCCACCAGATATCCCCTCATGTACCCGTACCCCCCATGGATCTGGACCGCCTCATAGGTCACCCTTTCTGCAACATGGGACGAAAAATTCTTGGCCATGGAGACCTCTTTTGTCTGGTCTAAGCCCCCTTCCATCTTCACTGCGACCCTGTAGGTAAATTCCGTTGCAGCCTCAACAAGGGTTGCCATATCAGCTATCTTGTGGCGTATTACCTGGATATCTGAGAGGTGGCCTCCAAAGGCAGACCTCTCCTTTGCATATCTTATGGATTCCCTTAAGGCCAGCCTGGCAGTGGAATAGGCCATAACAGAAAGGTGCAATCTCTCCATCTGAAAGTTCTTCATGATCCCGTAGAAGCCATCCCCTTCCCTGCCCAAAAGATTCCCCAAGGGGACGATACAGTTTTCAAAGTAAATGAGACAGGTATCAGAGGCCCACCAGCCCATCTTCTTTAAGGGATTCGAAACAGAATACCCTTGGGCCCCTGATTCTATTACCAGAAGGCTTATGCCCCTGTATCCCTCTCCACCTGTCCTTACAGCTGCTGTTATCTGGTCTGCCCTACAGCCACTGGTAATGAAGGCCTTACTTCCGTTTACCACATAGTGATCCCCTCTCTTCACTGCCCTTGTCTTTATATTTGCCACATCTGAACCTACGTCTGGCTCTGTAATGGCAAGGGCCGCTATCCTCTCTCCCCTCAAGACCTCCGGTATAAAGGAGCTCTTTTGCTCCTCTGTGCCAAGGGCCAATATGGGAGGTAGGGCAATATCTAAGCTACCCAGACCTGCCACGACCCCCCCTGAACCACACTCCATGAGCTCTTCTATCTGGGCGATCTTTCCAAAGAGATCCGGCCCCGATCCACCGTACTCCTCTGGATAGTTTATGCCAAGTATCCCAATGGAGCCTGCCTTCGAATAAAGCTCCCGTGGAAAGCCTCCCCTCTCCTCCCACTCCTCCACAAAGGGGGTTATCTCCTTTTGGACAAATCTCCTGACCGTCTCCCTGATGAGACGATGTGTCTCATTAAAGTATTCAAAGGCCTCATGGCCTTGGGATGCGCATAAAATCATGCCAATATGGTCCCCTTTCCCTTTGAGACCCTAGGAGGTATCACCAGGGCTTCTCCCACTAAAACGGTCTCCCCCCTCTGATTCTCACAGCTGAACCCCATCCTTACCCTTTTCTTCTCCTCTATCTTCTCCTTTACATGGGCCTTAGCAGTGACCGTATCCCCTATGAATGTTGGGGCGAGAAACCTCACAGATACCTCCACCACCACAGTGCCCATCCCAGGGAGCCTCATTCCCAAAACAGGTGCAATGAGGGAAAAGGGGAGCACTCCATGGGCAATCCTCCTTCCAAAAGGGGTGGTCTTGGCATACTCTTCATCTGTATGGATGGGATTGAAGTCTCCGCTTATCCCTGCAAAGAGTATGATATCTGCCTCTGTGATGGTCTTGCTGAAGCTGGCCTCCTGCCCTACATAAAGTTCCTCGTAAGGTATCCCCCTCACATCAATAACCCCCTCTATGAGGATTTCGCCCTCTAAGGGCAAGCCTCTTTTTGGCCTCCTCTATGTCTGCCACCTCCCTTCCCTGGTCCCTGATCATGCGCACTGCCTTTTCCACCAATTCACCGTTTGATCTGGCCATCTTCCCGGGCTCTATGTAAAAGTTGTCCTCCAGCCCAACCCTCACATTTCCTCCCAACCCTACCGCAGCAGCCACCATCCTCCACTGATCCAAGCTGATCCCTATCACCTCCCACTCGCTGGCAGGAGGAAGTAGTGTGGTCATATGAACCAGATTTGGGACCGTAGGGGGGATCCCGCCCAGGACACCCAGAATAAGGCTAAATTGATAGGGTGGCCTTAAGACCCCCATATCTATCAGGGGATAGGCATTTCCCACATGGCCACTGTCAAAGCACTCCATCTCGGGCCTTACCCCTCTTTCGTTCATGGCCCTCAGAAGAGGGACTATCTCTGAAAAGGGATTCTGAAAGACATAGTCAAAGACGAACCTCTTCTTTTGTGGATTATACTTTGCGTAGTTCATGGAGCCCATGTTTAGGGCAGCTATCTCTGGCCCTATTGCCACAAAGGGGGCCATCTTCTTCTCTAAAGGGATACCTATGGCACCTGTGGAAAAGTTTATGAGGACCGGAGATTCCGAGACTATGGCATCATAGATATTCTTGTAGTCCTCCACCTCGTAGCTGGGGCTGCCATCCGGCCTCCTCGCATGGACATGTACTATTGCTGCACCTGCTTCATAGGCCCTTTTTGCCTCCAAGGCGTATTCCTCAGGGGTATAGGGGATGGCAGGGCACTGGTCTCTATTTGCAACCACACCAGAGAGGGCACAAGTGACTATACAGGCCTTTTCAAAATCTTGATTTTCCCTTACCCAAAGAGAGCCCATCTTGCCTCCTCTACCCCTATCTTCCTTTAAAGAGGGGCCTTCTCTTTTCCAAGAAGGCCCTCATACCTTCTATTGCATCCTCTGTTCTAAAGACCTCCAATAGGGCAGAGGAGAGAAAGTTTAGGGAATCCTTGAAGCCCATATCCCAGAGGGCACCAAAGGCCCTTTTCCCCAATCCCATGGCAGCACAGCTCCGCTCCCTTATCTTCTGGAGGACCTTATCTACCTCCTCGTCCAATGCCTCTTTGGGGACAGAATAGGTGATCAGACCGATCCTTTCTGCCTCAGGGGCATATACCCTTCTCCCTGTGAAGACCATCTCCATGGTCTTTTTTGGGCCTATATGCCTGAGCATCAAGGCACCTATCATCATGGGGAATATCCCCCAGTTCAACTCAGGAGAGGCCAGATATGCATCCTCCCTTGCAATGGCCAGATCCGAGGAGAGTACAATCCCCATACCCCCTCCTATGCACGCCCCATTTACCCTTGCAAGGACCGGTTTTTCGTATTCCACCAAAAACTTCATGAGTGAGGCATAGCCCTCCACTGCGTCCTTGCCCTTTTGGCTATCCTCCAAGAGAGAAGAGAGGTCGGCACCTGCACAAAAAAACCTCTCGCCACTCCCTGTAATGCAGACGGCCTTAATGTCCCTGTCCCCTCGTGCTGTATTTAGGTGACTGAACATGGATTCAATGACCCCTTTGTTGAGGGAATTGCCCTGGGCCTCTCTGTTTATGGTGAGGTATAATACCCCATCCTGGGACCTTGCTATTAGCTCTCCTTCCATCCTCCCTCCTCTGTCCTCTCTATTTCCACCAATATATCCCCCGGGTTCACCTTAGCCCCTACCCTTGTATTCACCTTCTTTACCCTACCCCCGTAGGGTGCTTTCAGGGTGTATTCCATCTTCATGGCAGATACCACTATCAGTGGTTCTCCCCCCTTCACCAGATCACCTTCTTTTTTAAGAATCTTTACCACCAAGGAGGGCATTAGGGGGGTGAGCTCCTCTTTATAACCAACCTGAGGGGAGTACTTAGGGGCCTTTGAGCTTGGGGCTTTGCTCTCCACCTCGTAGGGATAGCCATTTACAAGTACCATGGCCTTATCAGGGAATCTTTCCACAAAGGCCCTAAATCTGCTCCCGTTTAGCTCTATCACATATTCCTTAGGACCCCTTTGAAGAAAGGATGCCAAGTACCTTACCCCATTTACCTCTATCTCCCCTACCCTGGAATTTGGATCAATGGAGGAGCTTATCTCATATCCCATTCCTTGAATCTGAAAATAAAGCTTCATCTCTTCTCCCAATTAATCCTACCCTTTCAGAGTTCCCAACCACCAAGGTATTCCCAAGGGGATAGGCCCCCTTCCCTTTTTCGGGGCCGAATAGCATCACTCCTGCCAAGGGAGGCCACAGTGGCGGCAACCGCAGCCATCAGGCCAAGTCTCTTGGGAGGATTCCAGCCTGAGAAGTGCTCCTCTAAGAAGCCTATATGGGTATCACCTCTTAAGAAGGCCATGGATGCCACCAAGTCCATAAGGAAAGGGATGGTAGTGGGGATACCGGCTACCACGTAAGACTGAAGGGCCCTCAGCATCCTCCTTCGGGCAGCTTCCCTATCCTCTGCCCAGACTATCAGCTTGCTAAGGATTGGGTCATAATGGATAGGTACTTCATAGCCCTCATAGATCCCTGAATCCACCCTAACACCTGGCCCTGAAGGTTCCCTGTACCCCAAGATTGGACCTGGGGAGGGTAAAAACTCCTTTTGGGGATCCTCCCCATAGACCCTACACTCAATGGAATGACCCACCTGTCTTATATCTTCTTGTCTCAGATTCAAGGGGATCCCCCAGGCGATTTCCACCTGTTGCCTTACCAGATCCATCCCTACGCTCATCTCAGTTATGGGGTGTTCCACCTGGAGCCTTGTGTTTACCTCCAGGAAATAGAAGTTTAGGTGAGAATCCAGTAGAAACTCTACGGTTCCTGCATTGGTATAGCCTGCTGCCCTTGCTATTTTCACCGCAGCCTTTGCCATCTCTTCCCTCAGCTCAGGAAATAGGGCAGGGGAAGGGGTCTCTTCTAAGATCTTTTGGTGTCTCCTCTGAACCGAGCATTCCCTTTCAAACAGGTGGATCACATTTCCCGCCTTATCTCCAAGGATCTGGAACTCCACATGCCTTGGCCTCTTCAAAAGGGCCTCCAGATATATCCTCCCGTCCCCAAAGGCCATCTCTGCCTCCCTTATGGCAGAGGCACAGGCCTCCTCCAACTGGTCTGGACCCTCTACAACCCTCATCCCCTTTCCACCACCACCCAAGGCAGCCTTTATAATGAGGGGGTAGCCTATCTTTCTTGCCTCCCCCCTCAAGATATTTAGGTCTGTGGTAGACTCTAACATCCCTGGGATTATGGGCACCCCTTCTCCCTCTGCCAACCTCCTGGATAAGACCTTATCTCCAAGGAGTTCTATGACCCCTGAATGGGGGCCTATAAAGGCTATCCCCTCCTCCTCACAGGCCTTGGCAAACCGGGGGTTTTCGGCTAAGAAACCATAGCCAGGATGGATGGCCTCTGAGTGGGTTCGCTTTGCTATCTCTATGATCCTGGGGATATGGAGATAGCTCTGAAGAGGCTCTGCTGGACCTACCAGGTGTGCCTGGTCTGCTTCAAATACATGTAAGGATCTTTCGTCTGCCTCAGAATATATGGCAACTGTCTCTATTCCCATCTCCTTCAGGGTTCGGATAATGCGGACCGCTATCTCACCCCTATTGGCGATCAATATCCGCTTAAACATCCCCTCACCTCAGCTACATCCTAAAGGTCCCATATCCAAGGGTCCCGCTCCTTATGGGCGCATTCAGACCTGCTGAGATGGCCAGGCCAAGCACATCCCTTGTCTTGGCTGGGTCCAAGATCCCATCATCCCACAGGTTGGCAGTGGAATACCATGCGTCCCCTTCCTTTAGGGCATTAGCTATGATGGGCTCCCTTATCTTGCGCACCTCCTCTTCGCTAAGGGGTGGTTTACCCTCCCTCAGGAGTTGGTCGTTCTTTACAGAGACCATTACATCCGCTGCCTGTTCCCCTCCCATGACCCCTATCTGGGCATTGGGCCACATCCACAGGAAACGAGGGGAATAGGCCCTTCCGCACATCCCGTAGTTGCCTGCTCCGAAGGAGGCCCCTATGATCACCGTGTACTTGGGTACGGTGGCAGTGGCCACTGCATTTACCATCTTGTGCCCGTCCTTTGTGATACCACCCCTCTCATAGGCACTGCCCACTATGTAGCCACTTATGTTTTGAAGAAAGACTAAAGGTATTCCTCTCTTATCACACAGCTGTATGAATTGGGTTGCCTTCAAAGAGCTCTCTGAGAACAGGACGCCGTTATTGGCAAGGATCCCCACAGGGTATCCGTGGATATAGGCCCACCCACATACCAGGGTTGGGCCGTAGAGGGCCTTGAACTCAAGGAATTCGCTCCCGTCCACTATCCTCCCTATCACTTCCCTTACATCATAGGGTGTGCTTATCTTCTCGGGGATTATCCCATAGAGTTCCATGGGGTCATATAAGGGAGGCCTGGGTTCCCTTTGCCCTATGTCTTCTTTTTTTTGTGGTGGCAAGGCCTTTACTATCTCCCTTATGATCTGGATACAGTGCTCATCGTCCTCTGCCATATAATCTGAAACCCCTGATTCCCTGCAATGCACATATGCACCACCCAACTGCTGAGCGCTTACCTCTTCCCCTGTGGCCGCCTTTACCAAAGGGGGTCCCCCTAAGAATATGGCCCCTGTATTCTTTACATGGACCACCTCATCGCTCATGGCAGGGATATAGGCAGCGCCTGCGGTACAAAGCCCCATTACTGCGCAGATCTGAGGTATCCCCATCTTGGACATCACTGCCTGGTTAAAAAAGATCCTCCCGCCATCGTCCACATCAGGGAATATCTCAGACTGCAAGGGCAAATAGGCACCCCCCGAGTCCACCAGATAGATGATCGGGAGCCTGTTTTCCATGGCAATGGTCTGAACCCTCAAGGCCTTTTTTACCCCTATGGGGTAGATGGTGCCCCCTTTAATGGTGGGATCATTGGCATAGACAATTACCTCTTTTCCCTCCACCACACCTATACCTGCCACCGTCCCTCCCCCATGCACCCCGCCATCATACATGCCCCTACCTGCGAGGGGAGCTATCTCCAAAAAAGGGGTATTGGGATCTAACAGGAGCTCTATCCTCTTTCTCACAGGGAGCTTATTTTGCTCCTTGAGCCTCCTTACGGCCTTCTCAGATCTCTCTTCCCTAGCGATCTTGAGCTCCTCCCTCAACCTCTTAACAAGCCCATCCATTACCTGATAATTCCTCTTAAATTCAGGGCTCTCTTTGTCTATGCGGGTTTCTATCACCTGCATCCTATGCCCCCAAAAGCAGACCCCCTATGTTGACCCTCGCCCTCTCCGTGGGGGTACCCAAGACTCCAAAGAGCTTGGAAAATAGATATAGCTCCTTCAATGAGCCCTCAAACCCGTCTTTTCCCATAATCTGAATCGCCTCAGAGAGGACTCTTTCAGAAGATTCTGCACAAAAGGCCTTTGCACAGAAAAGGAGCACATCCTTTTCCCTGTGGGCTATCTCTTCTGCCCAAAAGGCCCTTAAGGCAAGGTGTCTGGATGCATCCAGGAGGGTAAATATCTCTGCCAGCTTGAAGCCCACCTCCTGGCATGCGATCAAGGGTCTATCACCCCTCCTTTTGGCTTTGGTAAAATCCCTTGCCTCCTCAAAGGCCCTCTTTATTGAGCCAAGAGAGGCCCCTATCAGGATCTGATCTTGGATCTTCCTCAAAGTACCAAGCTCCAAAGAGACCCCATGATCCAGTCTGTAGGGGAGCTCCTTTGGCCTCATATGGCTAAAGATCGGGCCAAATGGCCAGTCCATAGGGGTTGATTCTGTTGAGGCCCCAATTTCCAATTGATCAAACACCGAGGCCTTATATCCCTTTTGGTTTGGAGCTATTAGGAGAAAGAGGTCAGCATAGGCCCCATTTGGCACAAAACTGATGGGCCCTACTCCTTCTGCCTCAAGGACCAAAACCGAGGCTACTGATCTTAGGTTTTTTAGAGTGTCATAATAGTCAGCTTTAAAAAACTGGGCCAATGGCTCAACTATTTTTAGAAAAAGTAGGTTACCCATCTCCAAGGCAAAATAGAGCCTTGGGCTTAAATAAGAAAGTCTCTCCCTAAAAAGAAGGGAAGTGGGGCCCTGCCTTTCCCTTAAGATAAGGCTACAGTAAGGGGATTCTGATATCAATCCAAAGCCCCTTAAGACCCCTTCTCTGGCAAGCTTTACCTCTGAGCTGTTGAGGCGGGTTTCCAATTCCCCCAGCTGGGGAGAAAGGGTCCGGGTGAATCCCTCGGCCATAGCTATCTCTTCCTCTGTCCACTCAAAGTCCATTTTGCCACCTAAAGGAGCCTCTGTATGATCCTCTTTTGTATGTCTGAGGTCCCTCCGCCGATGGGTGCCAGCCTACTGTCTCTGAAGTAGCGCTCCACCTCGTATTCATGGCAATATCCGTATCCCCCATGGAGGAGGAGGGCAGAATTGGCAGGGACAAGGGACCAATCCCCCACAAAGAGCTTTGCCACAGCTGCCTCTAAATGATTTAAGGGC
This sequence comes from uncultured bacterium, assembly GCA_938002815.1. Classification (GTDB taxonomy): domain Bacteria; phylum Desulfobacterota; class DSM-4660; order Desulfatiglandales; family CALKZT01; genus CALKZT01. The sequence goes on along the minus strand of CALKZT010000016.1, from coordinate 4,029 downwards.
CTACCTTTGTCCTTTGCCCATGCCACCCTGTAGCAGAGCATCCTTGCAGCCTCTATAAATATCTTTAGGTCAGCAAGTTTGTTCTTAGTGGCCTCAAACTCCCCTATGGGTCTCCCAAATTGATAGCGCTCCTTTGCATATCTGATGCATTTCTTCAACACATAGGTCATACCCCCAATAAAGGGTGCCAGAAGGGCAGACCTATCCCACTCCACTGTCCTTAAGGCCATGATCCAGCCCTCGCCTTCTCCCCCCAACCTATTCTCCATGGGGATCCTACAGTCCTCAAATATGAGCTCAGAGGTACACGAGGTCCTGACCCCCATCTTTAGGAGGTTCTTCCCTGAAGAGAAACCAGGGGTCCCCTTCTCCACCAAAAAACAGGAGATTCCACTCCTCTTGAGATCCATATCGGTCTTTGCATAGACTACGGCCACATCTGCCACAGGGCCATTGGTAATGAACATCTTGGAGCCGTTTAGCACGTAGTGGTCACCCCTCTTGGTGGCCCTGGTCTTTATAGAGGCCACATCAGACCCTGCAGATGGCTCGGTGAGGCCCATGCATCCTATCCATTCCCCTGTGGAGAGTCTTGGAAGATACCTTTGCCTTTGCTCCTCTGTGCCAAAGGTGAGTATCGTATCTGCACAGAGGAAGGTATGGGCACCGTAGGATAGGGTAAGCCCGCCGTCTACCCCTGCTTCTCCCAGGGCCTCTCCGGCAATCACAGTGGTTAGGACATCTGCGTTGCTCCCCCCATATTCCTCTGGGAAATGGAGGCCTAGTATCCCAAATTCACCAAGCTTCCTAAAGGACTGAAAATCAAACTCCCCCCTCAGATCGTGCTCACCACACCTGGGCACTATCTCTTTTCTGGCAAACTTGATCACCTGCTCTTTAAAGGTCATCTGCTCTGGAGAGAGGGAAAATTCCATCTATGGACCCTCCACGGGGAATTCCCTTTTCATTGCCCCACCCAAGAATATCTCGAGGATACCCCTGGATACCTTTTCCTTTTGGGCAAGGTCTTTGAACTTTTGATCCACCAAGACCATGGCAGAGATAAATGTCTCTAAACCGCCTAAGAACATGTAGGTCAAGTATCTGGAGGGAAAGTCATCCCTCAGGAAGCCCAAACTTTGCCCTTCCTTCATGACCTTCTGAATCATCTCCATGAAGTCCTTGAAATGCCTTAGTCTCTCAGGGCTAAGATTTGATGTGGACCTGGATATCTCGGTTATAAATATGTTCGCAAGCTCTGGATTCTCATAGTACGTACCCAGGAAATAATCGATTACTGCCCGAAGCCTTTCAGGCACACCTAAATTTTCCCTCTCTATGCGTTTCATCAAACCAAAGAGCCCACCCCACCACCTCTCTTGGATTGCCTCGAATAATTTGCCTTTTCCAGGAAAATAGTGATATATGAGGCCATAGCTGATACCTGCCTCTTTGGCTATGTCTGCCATTCTGGTCTTGTGGAAGCCCTTCTCCTTTATGACCCTTAGAGCGGCCTGGAAGATGGCCTCCTGCTTTTCTTGCCTTTCTCTATCCATCTTGTTTCCCTCTGGTTACTACCTATTGATTGATATGTCAATCAATTTTTTGGCCTCAGGGATCCCCTGCCCAAAATTTTCTGATTTCAATTTTGCTCCCTTCACTCCAAAAGGGTTGTGGCGACCGCAGGGCTTTTGATTTAGTATAAGAACCTTTGAAGGGGGGGCCTAACATAATGGGAGGAGTTGTGACATGAGATTCTTGATAGTGGGGCCAGGGGCGATGGGTTGCCTCCTTGCCTCCCTTCTGGCAAGGGGTGGTTTGGATGTGGCCATTTTGGACTATAGGTCTGACAGAGCAAAGAGGCTCATGGAAAACGGGATCACCCTTGAAGGGGTCTCGGGGGATTATTTTATCAAGTTGCCTGTCTATGTGGATGAGCTAAGGAAGATCCCTGATGTGGTCCTATTTTGCGTAAAGGCATACAAGACCTCTGAGGCTGCCACACATCTCAAAAAGGTCCTAAGCTCCAAACCTATCATCCTAACCCTTCAAAACGGGGTAGGGAACTTAGAGATCTTAGAAGATATCTTTGGGAAGGAAAGTGTCACAGCAGGGGTTACCTCTGAAGGTGCCACCCTTTTAGGAGAAGGACACGTAAGGCATGCAGGCTTTGGTGAGACCATCATTGGAAAGGCTTCTATACCAGAGGCAATTATCGGATCAATAGCTGAGGGCTTTAACCGCTCTGGGCTTAAAACCAGGTGGTTACCTGATGTAACAGGCCTCATATGGGGAAAACTTTTGATAAATGTGGGCATAAATGGACTCACGGCCCTTTTGAGGGTAAAAAATGGTGTCCTTTATAGAGAGGAGACTCTGAGGTCCTTAATGAAGGTCTTGGTAGAAGAGGCCTATGAGGTCATAGTGAAAAAGGGGATAGAACTTCCCTTCCCTGACCCCGTCCAAAAGGTCTATGAGGTAGCACAAAATACAGCTCAAAATATTTCCTCAATGCTTCAGGATGTGCTAAAACAGAGAAGGACTGAGATAGGATTTATGAATGGTGCCGTTGTTAGAGAAGGGAAGAAATTGGGGGTAAGCACGCCTTTCAATGAGGCCATATTTAATTTGGTTTCGGCTTTGGAAAAGACATTTGAAGAGAGATTATAGAGACCTTCTATGGGAAGGAGGGGGTTTTATCAAAAGGTTAGGGTTTCAAAAAGGGATGTTAGCCTTTTACTAAATCTTAAAAAGGAGAACTAGATGAAAAGACTTTTGCCTTTGTTTCTCGTATTACTTTTTTGGGGAGCCAGCTACGCAGAAGAGATAGTCTCTCAAAGATATCCAAATTTGGACTTTACCATACTCAACTGGGCAAAGATCGTAAAAATGGATAACCAGATAGTCTTTAAATCAGGAGAGATCACCTACACAGAGGCCTCCTTGTTGGAGGAAATAAAGAGGAGATTCCCTGAGATGGAAGAAGAGGCCAAGGAAAACCTCCTCTTCTTCTTAGAGGAAATCTTAGGTAAGCAGCTATTGCTTTCCACTGCCAAGAAAGAAGGACACAAGGGGCAAAGCGAGGAAGAGGCGATAATGAACCTTTTGCTGAGCAAAGTAGCTGATGTAAAAGTGGATGATAAGGAAGTAAAAACCTTTTACGATGAGAATCTTTCAAAAATCCAGGGGATGTCTTTTGATACCGTAAAAGATCAGATAAGAGTATACCTCACCAATATAAAAAAGAAAGAGGCAATAAGGGAATATCTTCAGAACTTCGGCAAAGACAAAAATCTTCAAATAGATAAAAGCTGGTTAGAGGCGAATGCAAAAAAGCTTTTTAATAATGTTGTGGATCAGGCAAGAGCTTCAGGAAAAGTCACAATGGTCCAGTTCGGTGCAAATGGCTGTGAACCATGTGAACTGATGAGGCCAATTTTAAAGGAACTAACTGAAAAATACAAGGGGAAAAAGAACATAGTATTTGTTGATGTAAACCTAAACAAGATACTTGCAGTCAGATATGGCGTGGAGGTAATACCGGTTCAGACCTTTTATGATACAAAGGGAAAAGAAGTCTTTAGACATATGGGCTTCTTTTCTAAAGAGCAAATTGAGCAAAAGTTTGCAGAGATTGAAAAGGGGGGAGTAAGATGACAGATATCTTGATCAAAATAGGAAAAAAAGAAGTTAGAGCAGAACTATTTGAAACAACAACTGGAAGACTCATTTCAGATATACTTCCAGTTAGTTCCGGTTTCAGCACATGGGGAGACGAGATATACTTTAAAATCCCCTTGAGTGCACCCCTTGATGAGACCCAAACAGATGAAGTCCAGATCGGGGATTTAGGGTACTGGCCTGACGGTAACGCATTTTGTATATTTTTCGGAAAGACGCCCATAAGCAGCGGGGACAAGATCATCCCGGCTAGCAAGGTAAACATTGTGGGGAAAGTCTTAGATGATCCTTCTATATTTAAGGAGCTAAAGGGAGAATCTCAGATCACCATCAAGAGGGCTTAGAGGA